>JAPKBZ010000008.1 GCA_028823175.1 Myxococcota bacterium | reverse complement strand
CCCCAATGCCGGATGTGGAGCCGGATGTGGAGCCGGATGTGGAGCCGGATGTGGACCTGGCATCCCAGGCGGGTCTAAAAGTGCGGGTCTGAAAGTGCAGATCTAAAAGTCCCGTCCGGGGCTTTTTTGCTTTAAAAATTCCGATGAAATGCGTAGGATCAGCGCATCGGATCGATTTGGGAAGATCGACCGAGCGCGCGGGCTTAAAGCCCGGCGTTTCAGGGATTGAAGGGGACTTTTGGATGGGGTTCGCGTGGGATTTGCGGCGGAGGTTCGCTCGCGAACCGATTGGCCTCACGGCTGGGTACGGGTTTAGGGTGGCCATGCGGCCGCTGGCTCGGCAGTTCCTGCGCTCCGGCGCCAACCTGGTGGCCTTGGTCATCGTCAGCTTTCTGACGAGCGCCGTCGCGACCCAGCCCGCCTGGGCCTGTACGGTGAACATGGATGCGTTCACGTACGCCGACGGCAGTACCCTGAACGGCGCGACCGGGGGCAACTCGGGGGTTGGCGGCAGCTTTTCCTCAGCTTGGACCACCGATGGCGGAACGCCCACGGACGCATTCACGATCCAGAATGGCCACGCCCGGGTGGGCGACACTGGAGGCGCGGACTACCGGATCTCGCGCGGGATCGACCTGTCGGGAGTCACCCACATGGGTTGCCCTCCCGGCGCATTCGACCCCACGTGCTCGAGTTCGCCTATCTCAAGCTCGGGGACGACCTTTATCTACTCTCAACTCGCCCAGATCATCGACAATCACCTGCCCTACCAGGCCGCCGTCGAATTCAGCGACGCCTTCGGAATCACCGCGGCTTTCGGCATCCAGAATGACGGTGTCGATACCAACGACTATTTCTTTGCCGAGTTGGGAAATACCCGAGTGGTCTCGAATTACGCTGCCCAGGCCGACTCCGCCTACTACCTCTACGGCGCACTCAGCTTCGACGTAAACGGCGGGACGGACGATCTATTTCGCATGTGGGTCAACCCCTCGTACAGCGATTTCCTGAACAACATCAATCCCACCGTCGAGATCAGCTTGGATCTCGAGTCGCTCTCGGGCGGAGCCGCTCGCACCTCCCTCGGCGACGCCATGACCCTCATGGCCAACACGCAACAGGCGGGCACATTCAAGGCCTTTGACGATCTCCAGATTGCCCGGGATCCCGAACTTCTCTCGGCGCCGCGCCTGGATATTGGCAACGGCAATACTCAGATCGGGTTCGACGAATGGACAGTGGGAGCCACTCCCGAGCCGAGTTTTACCCTGACATTCGATCAGCAAACCTATTATCCGAGCCTCCCATCGGCCATCGCCACCCTGACCCTCGAAGCCATCGACGCGGGTGAAAGTGTGCTCCTGGTCGAGAACAGCTTCGGCACGCCGGGCTACATGGACGCCCTGCGTGGGGATGGCGTCGAGGCCGCCGGCGGAATTCGCCTCACCTTCTCCGGCCTCCACCCCGACCAGTACCTCATCAAGACCTTCCACTATCAGGCCTACGATAATACCGAGGTCGACATCTACGTGAGCGAGGACGGCGGGCTGACCTTCGCGCTCTACACCTCATTCACGCCCGCGGGAGGGACCGACGCAGCGCGGGAGGCCATGACCTTCTTCGAGACCCTCTCGGGTGACGATATCGTGATCGAATTCCGCCCCACCGTCGCCGGCTCCGTGGTGGGCATCAACGGCCTGCAATTTGTCCCAGAGCCGGGTACGGCCCTGCTGCTGGGCCTCGGACTGGTGGGTCTCGGAATCCGCCGCCGCCGAGAGGGTCGCCAGGGCGCCTGAGACGCGAACCTGCCCCTCCCCACCATCCCACAAAATACTCGCTCGGCCTAAGCTCCCGGGGGGCCGGCCCAGGCGCGGCTTCGCGCCGCTGGCCACACCCCCCAAAAAAAAGCCACTTGGCACTTTCGCCCAGCGGTTTTTTCTGGAAATCTACGCGCGGACCGAACGATCTACTCGAACCAATCCGCACGCAGCAAAAATCCGAAGAGTCGATTTTATCTGCCGGGGGGGCAGCCAAGACCGTATGCCGAGCCTAGATTCGGTACCCGTAGAACTCTGGATCGCCGGAATTCTCGCGCTGTACATGGCCTGGGCGATCGGCGCCAATGACGTCGCCAACGCCATGGGCACCAGCGTCGGTTCTGGAGCCCTGACCATCCGGCACGCCATTATCGTGGCCGCCCTGCTCGAGTTCCTTGGGGCGTTTCTGGCCGGTGGCCATGTCACCGATACAGTTCGCAAGGGCATGATCGATATGGACATGGTGAGCCAGGAGCAGCTCATCTGTGGGATGCTCGCCGCCCTGGCCTCCGCAGCGACCCTCCTAATGGGCGCCACATGGCTCGGGTTACCGGTATCGACCACTCATGCCATCGTCGGGGCCATCGTCGGCTTTGGGGCCGCCGGCATCGGAATGGAGGCGGTCAACTGGCCCAAGGTTGGCCAGATCGTGGTTTCCTGGCTGACTTCTCCCTTGTTGGCGGGGGGCATCGCGTTCGGAATCTTTCAATTCACCCGAAAAATGATTCTCGACCGCTCGGAGCCCCTCGCGCAGGTTCGAAAAATCGGGCCTTTCTTCTTTTTCTTTGTCTTCTTCATCGTGGGCCTGGTCACCCTCTTCAAGGGGCTTAAGAACCTCAATCTCGATTTGAATTTTCCCGAAGCGCTGCTGGCGTCTGCTCTGCTCGGATTGCTGGGCGCCGGACTCGGCACTTTCTTCATTGGCCGCGTCAGCACCGGGGAAGCCGATCCCGAGCACCGATTCGACCAGGTGGAGCGGATCTTCGTCGTGCTCCAAATCCTGACGGCCTGTGCCATCGCCTTTGCCCACGGATCCAACGATGTAGCCAACTCGATCGGACCGCTGGCGGCGATCTCCAGCGCGGTCAGCGGGAGCGAGTTGGCCAGCAAAGCGCCCGTGGCCCCCTGGATGCTAGCCATCGGCGGCATCGGCATCGTGCTCGGGCTGGCGAGTTGGGGCTATCGCGTCATGGAGACCGTGGGCAAACGGATCACCGAACTCACACCCAGCCGAGGTTTCGCGGCGACCCTGGCGGCAGCCACTACCGTCGTCGTTGCGTCCCGGCTCGGTATCCCGGTTTCCACGACTCACACCCTGGTCGGCGCGGTCCTCGGCGTCGGGCTGGCCCGGGGAATCGGCGCCATCGACCTACGTGTGGTCGGCAGTATCATGGTGTCTTGGGTGGCTACTCTTCCGATTTCCGCCGTGCTCTCCATCTTCTTTTACTTCTTCTTCAAGGGTCTGCTGACTCCCTAGGAGGCAACGTGTCCTGGATTGACAAACTCGTAGGTCGATCGCCCATTGGTCCCATGCAGGAGCATATGCGCGTGGCGGTTGAGTGCGCGAAACAGGTCACGCCCCTCATCGACGCCATGGTGACAGGCGATGACGACGCTATCGCGGCCGCCCGCAGCGAGATCGACCGACTCGAGCACGAAGCCGACGAGCTCAAGCACGATATCCGTAGCAACATGCCGCGCAGACTCCTGCTCGCCATGGAGCGCCGGGACATGCTCGACATCCTCGACTGCCAGGATTCCATCGCTGACACCGCCCAGGACATTGCCGAATTGGTCGACCAACGGCGCATGCATCTGCCGCCGCCCCTCGCCGCCCCGTTCCAGAACCTCACCGCTCGGGTCATCACGGCCTGTGAGCAGGGCCAGACGATCATCAACGAACTCGACGAATTAGTGGAGACCGGGTTCGGGGAGCGGGAGGTTGCGATGATCAGCAGCATGATTTCCGAGCTCGGGCGAATCGAATCCGAGACCGATGTCCTCTCGGATCAGGCGGCCAGGGTGCTCTTCTCCATGGAGGCCGAACTCGGCGTAGCGACGGTCTACTGGCACCAGTTGATCCTCTGGATCGCCGACCTCGCCGATTACGCGGAGCGGGTGGGAAACAGGCTACGCCTGCTCATCGCCCAGTAAAGCGCCCCGGGAGCTACCCCCCGATCTGGTACATCTCGACCCGGTCGGGACGGTTGGCGCCGAGCCCCTCGGTTCGCTCTTCCGAATAGCGATCCGAACGCCGGGACCAAATGCCGCTGATCGTCGCGCGCAACTCGTCGTCGCTCGCGCCTTCCCTGAGCGGCGTACGCAGGTCCACTCCGCCCGAAGCGAACAGGCAGGTCACGAGTTGGCCATCCGTGGTCAGGCGTGCTCGGGTGCAGCCCCCGCAGAAGGGATTCGACACCGAGGTGATGATTCCGATCTCGCCTTCTCCATCGCGGTACCCCCAGCGTCTGGCGACCTCGCCCGGGTAACTGGACTCCAACGGCTCCAGGGGGAACTCGGCCTCGATCTGCGACAGGATTTCTGCAGCCGGCACAACCTGCCCCAACTCCCAGCCATTCCGGGTGCCCACGTCCATGAACTCGATGAAGCGCACGATATGCCCGCTCCCCTTGAAGTGCCTGGCGAGATCAAGAAGGGTGTGATCGTTTACGCCTT
Organism: Myxococcota bacterium; assembly: GCA_028823175.1. Lineage (GTDB taxonomy): Bacteria > Myxococcota_A > UBA9160 > UBA9160 > UBA4427 > JAZXM01. The sequence continues at coordinate 80,296 of JAPKBZ010000008.1, read as the reverse complement.
TTTGGACGACGCAGTTGATTTTGATCGAACCAAAGCCCGCCCGCTCGGCGGCCTCGACCCCCGAAAGCACCCGGTCCAGGGAGAGCTTGCCCCCATTCAGCCGGCTAAAAACTTCGGGATCCAGGCTGTCGAGACTCACGGTCAGGCGTCCCAACCCCTCCCGCCGCAACTGACCGGCCATCCTTTCGAGGAGAGTCCCGTTGGTCGTCAGGGCAAGATCGTCGACCCCCTCGATCGCACTCAACTGGCGGACCAATTCGTGCAACCCATGGCGCAGCAGGGGTTCACCTCCGGTAATCCGAAGCTTCCGAACGCCCAGCGGCGCCATTACACACACCAGGCGCTCGATCTCTTCGAACGTGAGAATTTCTTCCCGCGGCAAGAAGGTGTACCGCTCGCCGAAGATTTCGGCCGGCATGCAGTAGGTGCAACGGAAATTACAGCGATCCGTTACCGAGATCCGAAGATCCCTGAGCGGGCGGTCGAGACTGTCGAGAAGCACTGAATCCATCGCCCAAGAGAATAGGCGCTCGAAATGCTCTTTCCCAGACCGCTCTCACACGAATTCCTCAGCTGATTTCGCCGGCCCCGTTCACGATTTTCGCGATCAGCCCGTACTCGAGGGCCTCTTCGGCGTTCATCCAGAAATTTCGATCGCTGTCGTTCTCGACCCGCTCCGCGCTCTGGCCGGTCTCCCCGGCGATCATGACGTTGATTCGCTCACGCAATTTGAGGATTTCCTCGGCGGCAATCCGGATATCGCTGGCCTGGCCTCCGGCGCCTCCACTCGGCTGGTGGAGCAGAAAACGGGTATTCGGAAGCGAATAGCGACAAGCCTTCTCAGCACCCAGCAGGATCGGGACGCCAATGCTCGCGACCCAGCCCGCGCCCAACGTGATGATCGGCGACTCGATGAATTTCATCATGTCGTGAATGGCAAAGCCAGAATCGACGTGCCCCCCCTGGCTGGTGATAATCACGCGAATCGGATCATGACTGACGGCGTTCAGGATCAGCAGCTGACTGATGGTCCGTTCGGCGAGTTTCTCGTCGACCTGCCCACCCACCAGGACGGTGCGGGTCTCGAGCATCCGGGCAACCAGGCCCTCTTCGCGGGCGGGCTCGGCTGAGTCGTCTTTGTGAAAAATCATCGCTTGAATTCTTCCTTCCGCCCCGAACCGGGACCCTTTTCCCCTGCGGACAGAGGCTCCGCCGGGGAGCCCAGTCCGCATTCATGGCTCGCCACGGTAGCCGATCAGCGCCGAGACGTCTCAGTCGCTGAAACGCCCGTGGCGACCCAAACCGGCGGCAAAGCGCCCAGCGCCCTCCTGAGTCTCTCCCGAGCGAATCACCGCCAAGCCTCCGCGACTCTCCTCGGTCAGGGCAACATCGGGATCGAGCGACCATTGCCGAAGCGCGGAAAGGCGATCCGCGCGCATGCAACGCTGGGGAAAGCCCGCCAACTCGGTCGCCAGGGCGCGAGCTCCGGCGAGCGCTGAGCCGGGCTCCACCAGGCGACTGACAAGACCCACACGCTCGGCCTCCTCGCCGGAGACTCCCCGCCCGGTCAGGATCATATCCATGGCCACGCCCTGCCCAACGATGCGAGGCAAGCGCACGGTCCCCCCGTCGACCAGAGGAACGCCCCACCGGCGACAATAGACGCCGAAGGTCGCGTCCCGGGACGCCACCCGAAGATCGCACCAGAGCGCCAATTCAAGCCCGCCCGCCACGGCGAAGCCCTCAACAGCCGCGATCACCGGCTTCTCGAGCAGCATGCGCGTGGGGCCCATCGGCCCGTCGCCCTCGAGGTCGATTCGATTGCCCCCTCCGCGAGCCACCGCCTTCAGGTCCGCCCCCGCACAGAAGCAGCCATCGGCACCGGTCAGAATGGCCACCGCGAGCGATTCGTCCTCTTCGAAGCGGCGGAAGGCCTCGGCGAGGTTTTCCGCCGTGCCCCGGTCAACACAGTTGCGAACTTCCGGCCGGCAAATCGTGATCACGACCGTGCTGCCCTCCTCCGCGTAGGAAACGCTCCCGATTTTCCTTTCCATTGACTACCCCTCTCCTGGCTCCACCCCTGGCTCGAGGCTAGAAAACTCATCGCGCACGCGTCTTCCTAGTGGGTGGAAGCCGGGCCCGGGAAGGGTAGACTGAAATCCGGCTGCGCCCCTGCCTGCCGCCACTCTTCCGAAGGAGAAAAGCTTGCAAGTCCCGCTTCTCGTAGATGATTTCCTCCGCCGGGCCACCCAGGTCTACGCGAACAAAACCGCCGTCATCGACGGCAGCCGGCGCTTTACCTACAGGGAACTCGGCGAGCGGGTCAACCGACTGTCCAACGCCCTCCTCGGACTCGGCGTAAGCCAGGGGGATCGGGTTTGCATCCTTTCTCCCAACTCGCATTTCTTCCTGGAAAGCTTCTACGCGACCAGCCAGATCGGCGCCGTTCTGGTCCCCCTCAACTACCGCCTCTCGGGCCCGGAACACGAGTACATCCTCAACCACGCCGGGGTTCAAACCGTGCTCGTGGATTGGGAATACGCGCCCGTCATCGACACGATTCGCAAAGACCTGCCCGAGGTCCGCAACTGGATCCTGGCCCGTGACGCGATCGACTCGCCGGTCGCCGGTTGGCAGGACTGGGAAACCCTCGTCGCCAGTGCCAGCCCGGCCCCCCCAGAGCGTCCCGAGATCGCTGAGAACGATGTCGTCTCCATCAACTACACGTCCGGGACCACGGCTCGACCCAAGGGCGTCATGCTGACCCACCGCAATTGCTACATCAACGCGTATAGCCTCATTGCCCATTTGGGCATACGCCATGAGGATGTTGAATTGTGGACCCTGCCCATGTTCCACTGCAACGGCTGGGGGGGCGTCTACGCTCTGACGGGGATGGGCGGAACCCATGTCATTCTGCGCAACATCGAGGGTCGGAAAATCTTCGAATTGATCGCCGACGAGGGCGTCACTTTCGCGTGCATGGCCCCGGCGGTTCTCCGAACCATTCTTGACTTCCCCGAAAAAGCCAACTTCGACATCAAGACCCGCCCACGCTTTACAGTCGCCGGCGCCCCGCCCCCAGCGGCCTTCATCCAGCGCCTCGAGGAGGAACTCGGTTGGCAATTCATTCAGATCTACGGACTCACCGAGACCGCTCCCTTCGTCACGTCCAGCCTTCCCGATCACAACACGGACGCTGGCGATTTCGCCCGGCGCGCCCGGGCGGGTGTTCCGGGCATCGGCGTTGAGCTCGCCATTCTCGACCCCTCGGGCGAGCCCGTCCCCAGGGACAACCAGAGCATCGGCGAAGTCTGCGTTCGCTCAAACGTGGTCTTCGAGGGTTATTACGAGCAACCCGAGGCTACGGCGGCCGCGCTTCACGGTGGCTTTTTTCATACCGGCGACCTGGGAGTCTGGGACGAAACCTGCTCGATTCATATCGTCGATCGGCAAAAAGACGTGATCATCACGGGAGGCGAGAATGTCAGCTCCCCCGAGATCGAAGATGCGCTCTACCAGCATCCAGGCGTCCTCGAGTGCGCCGTCATCGGCGTTCCCCACGAAAAATGGGGGGAGACTCCGAAGGCCTTGGTGGTCTCTCGCTCGGATCAGGGCTTCACCGAGAGGGAACTGATCGACTTCTGCCGCACTCGGCTGGCTCATTTCAAATGCCCAACCAGCGTCGAATTCGTATCAGAGTTGCCGAGGACAGCCACAGGAAAGCTGCAAAAATTCAAATTGCGCGAAAAATACTGGGGCAAAGGCAAGCGCAAGGTCGGCGGGGGCTGAAGTTTTCTCCGAAGCCCACAGCAGCCACGACCAACTCGGGCCCCTTGCCCGTAGAGGACGCCGAAACCATCGAGCCGAATAGACTCGCCCCACCCCGGGCGTTTGATAACCTTTCGCCATGACGATGTTCCCACCCGAAAACCCTCCCGGCTCCCCAGAGTCGCCGGATATCCGACTCAGCCGGGCCGTTCGGACCGTGGCCATCGTGAGCCGCGTCTTCGAACAGGTCTGCCGGGAGGCCGGAGTCAGCCTGCCGCAGTACCGACTCCTCCTCTTCCTGCGCCACGGACCCAAGAGGGCTGGGGAACTCGCCGCACGCGCCGCGATCAAGCGCCCTACCCTGACCGCGATCGTGGCCGGGCTCGAAAAAGAGGGTCGGCTCACCCGCATCGCCGACGAACAGGATGGGCGCGGGGTCCGCATCGAAATCACAGCGGCCGGTATGGAAGCGGTCACGACAACCGAAGCGAAACTGGGTGAAGTCGTCCAGGATCTCTGCTCCCTCGGCGACTACGAGCGGCTGATTGGCGCCCTGGATGATTTGGCGGAAATCGTCGACGCCGAAACTTTCCGCCACATCGCAGAATCCGAAGAGAAGAAGAAGAGTTCCTAGGGCGCGTCTGCCCCCGCGCCTGCCCCGGAGCCTCTGCTCGTGTGCCGCGCCCTGCTATGCTGCGCCGCCATGGTGGAAGAAATCAGTGCAGAGCTCGCGATCGAACGCCTGCTCGGAGTCCTCGATCTTGAGGAAATCGATGTCAACATCTACCGCGGCCAGAACGAGCCCGACCGGCCCGGACGCCTCTTCGGCGGGCAGGTGGCCGCCCAATCCCTCGCCGCTGCGGGACGAACCGTGGAAAACGTCCCCGCTCACTCCCTGCATGGGTATTTCCTGAGACCCGGCGATCCCGATGTCCCCGTGGTCTACAGCGTCGACCGGATTCGGGACGGTCGTTCTTTCACGACCCGGCGCGTCGTTGCCCAGCAGCACGGCAAGGCGATCTTCAATATGGCGGTCTCCTACCACTCGCCCGAACACGGCTACAGCCACCAATTCCCCATGCCCGAGGTTCCGGCCCCTGAGAATCTCCTGGGACGCCGGGAGTACGCGGAAAAGTACCGCGACCGCATCCCCAAGGAGTTTCTGGGTTGGGCCCAGCGAAGGGGACCGATCGATACGCGTTACGGCCGAGCGCCCTCGTTCGTCCCCAGTCAGCCCCAGGAAGGCCCCGGAGTCGTCTGGCTTCGCGCGGCGGCGAATCTGCCCGAGGATCCCATGCTCCACCAATGCGTGCTCACCTACGCGACCGATATTTCACTGATCGATTCGATCGTCCAGCCCCACGGTCGGATGGGCACCTTCGGGCCCCTCATGACGGCCAGCCTCGACCACGCCGTCTGGTTCCACAAGCCGGTCCTCGCCGATGAGTGGCTGCTCTACTACCAGGACAGCCCGTCGGCCTTCGGCGCCCGCGGCCTCGCCCGTGGCACGATCTACACTCAGCAGGGCGAACTGGTGGCCTCCACCGCCCAGGAGGCATTGATCCGGCCGGCGACCGCAGCAGAGGATCGCTCGGAGTAGCCCCCCCCCACGAATCCGCGCAGCCCACCCCGGGTGCGAAGCGAGCAAATCGCCGGGACGAATGACGAATGTAGGAACGAAGGCCCTTAGGGGAGCAATTGGCGGAAGACGGCGAGGCTCTCGGCCTCTTCCTGATGGATCTCACCGTCGGCCTCGACCACCCCGTGGATCGCCTCGAGAAAGGCTTCGCGATCCGCCACCGGAATTTGGGTGGGATCGATATTTTCGGGCCCTGGAGGCGATTTCAGCCAGCCCTCCACCCGGGCTCGCTCGGTCTCGTCGAGAGCCAGGCGGCCGATCAACTCGCGCACGAAAGCCCGCTCTTCGGCGTTGACCTCAAGGTCTGCCCATGCGAAGGAACAGACAAACTCCATCAGGCGCATGCGGGCAGCGGTTCCAAGATCTTCCAACATGCTCTCCACCCTAGCGCGGTATGCTCTGCCTCACATGGCCCGACCCTCCCTCCCTCAATCCGTTCTCGTCTACCTCGCCCTCTGGTCGCTCCTGGTCTCGGCCACCGCGCCCGCCCCGGCGAGGGCAGCCCCCACACTGGATCTGATCGGAACATGGTTCGTCCTCATCCACTACCAGGACCCAGGCAGCGCCAACCCCGAAGCCTTCCGCTGGTCGGACAAGGTCTGGGAATTCGCCCGCAAGGGCACCCGGCTGCAGTGGACCGAGTATCCCATCGTCGTCTTCGAGGACACCCAAGGGCGTTTCGAGGCGATCGCGGGGAACCCTCGGAGCCGTGTCCTCGCAGCCTGGGAGCCCAATACGACCCAGGCCCAAACAATTTCGGGGGGGCCTCGAGTCAACCCCAGAGGCACGAAAACCAAAACCCTTCGGGGTTCCGACGCTCGGGGCTGGGCGTCGAGCCAACGCATGCCCACCACCTCGGCCAGTATCATGGGCTACCACGAACAACTCCGGATCGACGACCCCAGCCAGCGGCCGGTCTTTGAGCGAAGAGACGTCGTAGGCAACGCGCTCACCCATATCGGCGAAGGACTGACCCGATACCAGGTCACCGAGGTCCTCAAGGACGGCCGCGTCCTGTCGGGTCGCTACGAGCGCGACGGTCGGCTTCACGGTCGCTTTCGAATGTGGCGCACCCCACCCCCTCGCTCACTGGTCAAGAAGGATAAGACGCCGAACCAGCGCGCTCGCGAGGCCTCGAGCCCGGGCGAAGCCGCGCTTCCCTGAAATCTCGGGCGACGCGGTGGACGCCGCGGAGCTCCCGATCGAGCGAATTGTCCGCGAACGAGAAAGAGACCGAGGCAAAGCCAAGCCAGGGCGATCCAGCTCGGATCCAGCCAGGGGTCGCCCAGGGGCAGGTCTGCCCTCAGAGGCTGGACCACGAGGCGGACCCCGCCAAAAGCCAGCAAAAAAAGCGCCGGCGCCCTCCGCTGGGGGAGGCGAAAAATCCAAGCACTGACGAACAACCACGCCAGGAATTCGCCCGCCGCCGTGGGGTACACCCAGACTCCGGCATCGGGCGCCCCGCTCCCAAGGGGCAAAGGCCGGCCCGAACAACACCCCGCCACGATGCAGCCGAACCGGGCGATCGCGATCGCGGGCGCCAAGGCGCGGGCCGACGAGGCCCAGAACAAGCGCGCCGCCCGCCCTCGCCCGGCGGGGGCCAAGGCGATCGGGCCCAGGGGAACGAAGAGCAGCGAAATCCCCGAACCCGGCTGGAGGAGCCCCGCCGCCAAGGCCCCCAACGAATTTGCTCCCGCCGGCCAAGCCGAAAACCAGGCGCCCTCTCCGGGGAGAAAGAGCAAGATCCACCCCAAGCGCCCGAGCAAAGCCCCAAAACCCAGCCCGAAAAGAAAGCGCGTCCGAAAGCGCCCTCGATAGCCGAGCAGCGCCACCCAAAATGCCAGCGACTGAAAGAGGAGAAGGCTCCAGGGGGGCGCGGCGAAATCCACGGACAAAGGCTCCGGGGACCGGAGCCCGCATTCTCGCGCATCGCGGAGGCCGAGTCTGGGCGTATCGGCTCAAGCTCTACTCAAAGGCGCGAATGAGCGACTACTCCGCGGCTTCCTCGATTTCGATATCCACCATCAGGTCGGCCGCAATCTTTTCCAGGGCGTCGCGTAGCTCCTCCGGCGACCGCGAAGTCGGAAGATGCAGCAGGGCCCGGGCACTAAAGAGGGATTCACCCGACATGGGCGCACTCGTGCACTCGGTCGAGAGCTCCGCCACGTTGACGTCGATCGCGGCCAGGCCCGCCGAGATATCCCGCACGATCCCCGGCCGATCCAGCCCGACGAGTTCGAGCTTCAATTCGGTGTAATGCAGCGGAGGCACGCCCCCTTCCGGAACCTCCTCGACCATGACCCGCAAGCCGCGAGCCTCCAGGGCGCCCAGTGCACGGCGCAGAGCGGGCGCACGTTCGGCGGGCACGCTCACCTCGAGGATTCCAGCGAAATAGCCGGCGAGGCGCGCCATTCGGCTCTCCGCCCAGCTGCCGCCCTGCTCGGCCACCTCGTGCGCGACGGCCTCCACAAGGCCGGGTTGATCGGTCCCGATGATCGTCAGGACGAAGGACGTAGCCACTGGTCTTCTCCCCCTGTTTCCCCGTTCTTCCCCGTATTTCCACGCGTTTTCCCGATTGCTCGGTCGGGGAATGCCCAAAAAGTGTGCAGCCGGCGCAAGCCAATACACCTAGCGGCAATTTCCTCGCAAAAAGTGTGACACCAAGGTGCAAGGTCGGGCCACTTATAGCTCATACAGCCAATATCCCCTTCCCAGGGAACCCCGACTCGCCTCCGGTGAGTCGGGGTGTTTTTTTTGGGGGGCGGGAATTCAGCGATCGGGCGGCGGGGAAGCCTTCCGGCCCGCGGATGCCCTCGGGGCTCATTTTTTCGACCGAAACCGTGACACCTGGGAGCGTTCGCGGACACTTCACCTGTACATCCAAATATCCCCTTCCCAGGGAGACCCGGCTGCCCTTAAGGTCAGCCGGGTCACTTATTTGGGGGGGACGCGAGGCCGGAATCGGAATGTCCCGCGGGGCAAATCTTTTCGATTAAAAATTCGCCACATTCGCGGCATTGGTGCCACTAACAAGAAGCGCATCCAAATATCCCACTTCCCAGGGAGGCCCGGCTCATCGCAAGACGAGCCGGGTCACTTTTTTTTGGGGAGGCCGGGGGCCCAGCGGCCAAATAATTCGCCACAAACGGGTGGCGGCCACCACTTACCCGTACATCAAAAAAGTATCCCCTTCCCAGGGAGCCCCGGTTCGCCTCACGGTGAGCCGGGGTGCTTTTTTTGGGGAGCCCCCGACATTTGGCCTTCATTTCTCAAGTCAGCGACCGATACAAACTACTGACAAGGACATCAACTTCCCGGGTGTCTCCCGTCATCAGATTGAATTTCATTGAAGAAAGATCGACACCTAAGACGATTTTCGGACACTTCATAAGTACATCCAAATATCCCCTTCCCAGGGAGACCCGGCTGCCCGCAAGGTCAGCCGGGTCACTTATTTGGGGGACTCGCCAAGCCCGCCCAGGCCCCAGGCTCAGCTAACCCGAACCGCGGCCGCCCGAAGCCCCCGAAGCAAACTCGATCGGAATCGATGAGCCGGGGGCTTGCCGATGGGCCCTGGCGTACAGGATCAGGAGTGGGCCGCTCGGAAGCGCGCTCGGCTCCACAGGGCAGCCAAGGCCGAGACGGCCCGGTGGGCACTCGGATAACAGACCCGGCCCCCGGCGCGAACCGCCGCCGGCCCCGCGTTGCTGGGATCCGAGATCGCGAGCTCGCTCACGGAAAGAACCGGCTTGCCGTAGCGTTCAGAGGCCTCCCTCGCCGCCACCGCAAACCGGGTGTCCTGGGTCTCGTGGTAGCCCACGATCCGCTCGAGCCCGTGCTCGGGGTAGAAGCTGCCACTCCGGAAGACGCCCGCCTGGCCCGATTGGATTCCCAGCCCCAGGTGGATCACCGCGTCCACGTCCGGATGCGCGGTCACCAAGTCGAGAACCTCGGGAATGGTGTCCCGCGTCTCGCCGCTGGCGAGGTCGATGGGGTTGCTCCGACTCCAGCGGGCGGGAACCATCGTGTCAATCTTGGACCGGATCTCGTCGGGCAGAGTGATCAAATCGAGGCCCTGGGCCGCGCAGGCATCGGCGGCCAGAACGCCCCAGCCCCCGACGGACGTAAAGACCAGGGTCCGGGGGCCGCGCGGCAGGGGCTGACTCGCAAAAGTCGCCGCCCACTCGAAGGCCTCCTCCACGGTCGGCGCGCGCAGCACGCCCAATTGGTGGCAAATGCCGTCGAAGACCCGATCGTCACTGGCTAGGGCACCGGTATGGCTCGAAGCCGCCCGCGCCCCCTGCTGAGTGGCACCGCCCTTCACAAGAACCAGGGGCTTCTCGGCGGTCAGGCGGGCCGCCGCCTCCCGAAAGCGGCGGCCTTCGCCGACGCCCTCGACGTACGCCAGGGCCACATCGGTATCCGAATCCACCGCAAAATACTCGAGCATGTCCGCCAGGCCGGTCTGCGCCGAATTGCCGAGGGAAATCGCCTTGCTGACCCCGATCCCGGTGGCCACCGCGTAGTTGAGATACGAAGAGACCAGGTTCCCGCTCTGGGAGGCCACGCCGATCCGGCCGCCAGGGGGATAGGGCGAGACGATCTGGGCGCACAAGTGGGCCGGCGTCGAAATCACCCCCTGGCCGTTGGGGCCGATCAGCAGCATCCCGAGTTCGTCGGCCGTCTCGACCAGTTCTTTTTGAAGGGCCTTCCCCTCCTCACCCGCCTCGCCATAGCCCGCACTCGCGATGAAAGCCGCGCGGATCCCCTTGGCCGCGCAGTCCCGGAGCAACTGCGCGTTGCCCGAAGTCGGTGTGCAGACGAATACGAGATCGGCGGCGCCTTCGGGTACAGCCTCGATAGTGCGCAGGGTCGGCGCGCCCAGGACTTCTGCCCCATCGATCTTCACGGGAAAAATTTCGCCCTCAAAACCGAAGCGCTGGAGATTGTGCAGGGTGACAAAACCGAACTTGGCCGGGTGACTGGAAACCCCCGCCACCACCACGCCACGCGGGTAAAAAAGTGCATCGAAGCGCTTGCGAAGCGCGTCCGCATCGGGGCATTCGCGGCGTGCCGGTTCGATCCCGGGCTCCCCCAATTCGACTAGGGCATCCACCGCCACCGGGCTCCCCTGGCAAATAATCAGGGGGTTCAGATCGACGCTGGCGACTTCCGGCCTCGTCTCGGCCAACTGGGAAAGACCGAGCAACAGATCGGCCAGGGCTTCGCGATCCAACGCGGGCTCTCCACGGAAGGGCTCGGTAAAAAGGTGGCTTGCGTTCAGCTGCTCGATCAGGCCCTCGGCCTGAGGTCGGGTCAAGGGAGTGGCGGCAAAGGCCACGTCCTCTAGGGCCTCGGTGAGAATGCCGCCCAGGCCCACCACCACGCAGGCGCCGAATTGGGGATCGCGCACTAGGCCTGCGATCAACTCACGAGCACCCGCGACCTGCTCGGCGACTAGAAGCTCGACGACGCCGTCGTCGGGACGCGCCTTGGCTAGGAGTGCCTGAGCCGCGGACTCAACGCCTTTGGCATCAGCAAGCCCCACCACGACTAGACCGCGCTCGGTCTTGTGCGCGATGCCGTCGCCACTGAGCTTGAGCACCACCGGAAAACCGATCCTCTCGGCGGCGGCAACGGCCTCTTCCGGGTCCGCGGCACGGCTCTCCCGGGCAAAACGAATGCCGAATCCGGCGAGGAGTTCTTTCGAGGCAGCTTCAGAAAGGGTCGTCGCATCGGACTTCGTCATGGTCGGCAGCTTAGACAAATGTCCTCGTCGAGGCGACCGGCCAACCCGGGCAAAAGCTCAGCGAGGAGCTTCTAATTCGAGCTAAAAAGCCCGCCTCCCTAACGAATTCATTACTCTCCCAGCGAGTCCGAATCCAGGAGATTTCATGGTTGACCAGCTTCAAACCTTTTTTGCTGCCCTCGATGCCGGCTTCGCCAACTACGTCGTCGCCCCGATCTCGGCGGTGCTTTTCTACGACGTCGCCTTCTGGGACAACGGAACGCCGGGGGAAACTACACTGCCCGCGGTTGTGGTCTGGTTGATCGCCGGCGCGATCTACTTCACGCTTCAATTTCGCTTCGTCAACATTCGCGCCTTCCGGCACGCCATCGACTGTGTTCGCGGCCGCTATACCGACCCGAAGGAGGCCGGGGAGATCAGCCATTTCCAGGCTCTCTCGGCGGCGCTCTCCGCCACCGTGGGCCTTGGCAATATTGCGGGGGTGGCCGTAGCGGTGGGTGTCGGCGGGCCCGGAGCCATCTTCTGGATGGTGACGGCCGGCCTCCTGGGCATGAGTTCCAAATTCGTCGAGTGCTCCCTCGGCCAAAAATTCCGCCTGATCGACTCCGAGGGCCGGGTCACCGGCGGGCCCATGATCTACCTGCGCGACGGGCTGGCCCAGCGCGGCTTCCCCCGGCTCGGCATCGTGCTCTCGGGCCTCTTCGCCGTGATGTGCATCGGAGGCAGCTTCGGCGGCGGCAACATGTTCCAATCGAACCAGGCCTTCGCCCTTGTCCGCGACCAGATCCCCTGGCTCGCGGACCAAGGGGCTCTGGGGGCCGCCTTCTTCGGGCTGGCCATGGCCGCCGTTGTGGGGCTCGTGATCGTCGGCGGCATCCGCCGCATCGGCGAGGTCGCCGGCATTCTTGTTCCGGCGATGTGCCTCATCTACGTCGTCTCGGGCCTCGGCGTCTTGGCGATGAATGCCCGGGAAATCCCGAACGCCCTGGGCACCATCCTGAGCTCGGCCTTCAGTCTTGAGGCCGGCTTCGGCGGCTTCATCGGCGTTCTCATCCAAGGTTTTCGCCGGGCGGCCTTCAGCAACGAAGCAGGAGTCGGTTCGGCCTCCATCGCCCACTCGGCGGCGAGAACCGATCAGCCCCTGCGCGAAGGCATGGTCGCCTTGCTCGAACCCTTCATCGACACCGTAGTCGTCTGCACCATGACCGGCCTGGTCATCGTGGTCAGCGGAGCTCACACTGCGCCGGACGCGGGTGAGAGCATTGCCATGACCGCCTACGCGTTCGCCACCGTCTTCCCCTGGTTCCCGGCGGTCCTGTCCGTAACCGCCGTGCTCTTCGCGTTCAGCACCATGATCTCATGGAGCTATTACGGGGAGAAATGCTGGGCTCATCTTTTCGGCGAGCGCTCGGTGGTGCTCTATAAGGTGATCTTTCTCTTCTTCTGCTGGGCCGGCGCGGTCTTCAACGCCGCCAGCGTCCTCGATTTTGGTGACCTCATGATTCTCGGGATGGCTTTCCCGAATATCCTCGGGGTACTCTTCCTGGTCGGTCCGCTGAAGGCAGACCTGAAAACATATATGGCCCGGCTCAAAGCCGGCGAATTTGCCCGTTACGAATAATCAGCCGCGGCGGAACCGATAGCCGCATCGCGAACCGAAAGGATGAACATGAGCACCGAGATCGGACGCCTGGGCGTCTGGGCCGCATTGGATGGGTTGAGCGGCGACGAGGCAGCCCGCTTCAGCAAGCGCATCGAGGATTGGGGCTATTCGGCCCTCTGGACCCCCGAAGCCGTGGGGCGCGACCCCTTCAGCCTGATCGGATACCTGGCGGCACAGACCGAATCCCTGGTTTTCGCCACCGGGATCGCGAACATCTATGCCCGAGATCCGATGACGATGAAATCCATCCTCAAGACCCTGGCGGAGTTGGCCCCGGGCCGTTTCGTCCTCGGCCTCGGCGTCTCCCACGAACATCTGGTCAATCGCGTTCGCGGCCACGATTACACAAAACCCCTGTCCACCATGCGGACTTACCTCGAGGGCATCCAAAACGCGCTCTATATGGGCGCCGAACCCAGGGAGGAGGCCCCGATCGTCCTCGCCGCCCTGCGCGACAGGATGCTCGGGCTCGCGGCCAGTCAGGCCCGGGGAGCACACCCCTACCTGACGCCCCCGGAACACACCGCCCGAGCCCGGAAGGTCATGGGCCCGGACGCCTGGCTCTGCCCCGAGCAGATGGTACTCCTCGAAACCGACCCCAAACGCGCCCGCAGCGTGGCGCGCGCCAATCTCAAGGTCTATGTCGGGCTTCCCAATTACCAGAACAACCTCAAACAATTCGGCTTCGACGACAGCGATTTCGAAAACGGAGGCAGCGACAAATTGGTGGACAGTGTCGTCGCGTGGGGCGATGAGTCGACGATCCGGGAGCGGATCCAGGCCCACTGGGATGCCGGCGCCAACCACGTTTGTATCCAGGCATTTCGCAGCGACGGAGTTCCGACCCCGGACGAAACCCTGCTCGAGGCCCTCGCACCCAATGGCTGATGCGACGACGACGCGACGGAGTTTCTGGGGCTGGGGGAACGAAGACGGCGGCCCGGACTCGGCCCAGCAGGAGGGGATTCGCGCGACCATGGAGCAGCGCCTGGGCGGCGCCCTCGAACTCGCTTCGGCGCCGAAGCTCGGCGACCTCGATTTGCCGACGCCCCGGATCAAGCCGCCGGCGGCCCTGGCGGAGCGCTGCAGTACGGATCCCTTCGATCGCGCGGGCCACACCTACGGCAAGAGCTACCGCGATATCGTGCGCGGGGCCCGAGGCGATTTCTCGAGTCCGCCCGATTTCGTGGCCTTCCCCGAGGACGAGACCGAAATCGTTTCGCTCCTCGACTGGGCGACGGACAACCGGGTCGGGGTCGTCCCCTATGGCGGAGGATCGAGCGTCGTGGGGGGCGTGGAGTCGATCCTCGTCGGCGACCAGCGCGGGGTCATCAGCTTAGACCTCTCACGCCTGGACCAGGTGCTCGAGATCGACCGCACATCCCGAGCCGCCCGCATCCAGGCGGGCATCTACGGCCCGGCCCTCGAGAATTTCCTTCGCCCCCATGGCCTCACCCTGCGCCATTTCCCGCAATCCTTCGAGTTCTCGACCCTCGGCGGCTGGATCGCCACGCGCTCGGGCGGGCACTACGCCACCCTCTACACCCACATCGACGATTTCGTCGAGGGGATGCGGGTGATCACTCCCAGTGGATCCCTCGAGAGCCGCCGGCTCCCGGGGACCGGGGCCGGCCCGAGCCCCGACCGGCTCTTTCTCGGCAGCGAGGGGAGCCTCGGGATCATCACCGAGGCCTGGATGCGCCTCCAGGACCGGCCCACCTACCGCGCCTCGGCGACGGCGCGCTTCAGCGGCCAGGACGGTTTCCTGCGCGGCGCCGAGGCCGTGCGTGCGCTGGCCCAATCCGGACTGGCCCCCACGAATTGTCGGCTCCTCGATGCCGGGGAGGCCCTGCAATCCGGAGCTGGGGACGGCCAGGAATCGGTCTTGGTGCTCGGCTTCGAATCGGCCGACCACGCCCTCGAGGCCTGGATGACCCGGGCCGTGGACATCTGCCGGGACGCCGGGGGCGATTTACCGGACAGCGCGGTCCGGCTTGAGCACAAGTCCGCCGCTTCGGGCGAGGGGGGCGCCCAGCGCGAAGGCGCCGCCGGCGCCTGGCGCAACGCTTTTCTCCAGGCCCCCTACGTTCGCGACGCTCTGGTCCGAATGGCGGTGATCTGCGAAACCTTCGAAACCGCTGTCACCTGGGATCATTTCCCGGAATTTCACGCGGGGGTCACCCGGGCAGTCCAGGACGCGATCGATCGGGTCTGCGGCAGTGGGACGGTGAACTGCCGTTTCACCCACGCCTACCCCGATGGCGCTGCCCCCTACTACAGCGTCATGGCCCCGGGCAAGCGGGGCAGCGAACTCGAGCAGTGGGCCGAAATCAAGACGGCGGCCAGCGACGCCCTCATCGCCCATGGCGGCACCATCACCCACCACCACGCCGTGGGCCGGGACCACCGGCCCTGGTACGACGCCCAACGCCCGGATCTCTTCGGCCGTGCCCTCGCGGCGACCAAGCGGGAACTGGACCCCGGCCATATCATGAATCCCGGAGTCATCCTCGACTAAGGGCGGGGGCAGTCCGTCCGGGCCGGCGGGGCTTCGGGCCTTCCTCCGGGCTTTGCGGGAAGGCCGGGGGCGTCTATGCTTCCTCGCCCATGACTCTCATCAACGACCACTACCAGAAACTTCAAGCCGGCTATCTCTTCCCCGAAATCGGACGACGCGTCTCCGCCTTCCAACAGGAAAATCCGGACGCGGCCGTCATCAAGTTGGGCATCGGCGATGTCACCCTGCCCCTGGCCCCGGCCATCACTGAGGCCCTCCACGCCGCCGTGGATGAAACGGGCGAAGCGGCGTACGGCTACGGGCCCGAAAACGGCTATCCCTTCCTCAAGGAAGCGATCGCCCAGCACGACTACGCCTCCCGCGGCGTTGAGATCGCCCTCGATGAGATTTTCGTTTCTGATGGCAGCAAGCAAGACAGCGGGAATGTCCAGGAAATCTTCGACATCGGAAGCACTCTCTGCGTCACCGACCCGAGCTACCCGGTCTACGTCGACACCAACGTCATGGCCGGGCGCACCGGCGGAGCATCCGCGAGCGGCCACTACGAAGGCATCGTCTATCTCCCCGCCACCGAAGCCAATGCCTTCATGCCCGGCCCTCCGGAAGAGCGCGTGGACCTCGCTTATCTCTGTTCGCCGAATAACCCCACAGGCGCGGTGGCCACGCGAGAGAACCTCTCTCAGTGGGTCGAATGGGCCCGGCGCAACGAGGCGACCATTCTCTTCGACGCCGCCTACGATGCCTTCATCCAGGACGCCAGCCTGCCGCACTCGATTTTCGAGATCGAAGGCGCGGCGGAGTGCGCCATCGAAATGCGCAGTTTCTCCAAGCGAGCGGGCTTCACCGGAACTCGCTGCGCCTACATGGCGATCCCCAAGACCGTCATGGGCCGCAGCGCCTCGGGCGAGGCCGTTTCTCTCAACACTCTCTGGTCACGGCGTCATTCGACGAAATTCAACGAGGTCCCCTATATCATCCAGAAGGCCGCTGCAGCGGTTTTCTCGCCCGAGGGCGCCGCCCAAACCGGCGAGCAGGTGGCCTACTACATGGAAAATGCCCGGCGCATCCGCCAAGGGCTGGGCGACGCGGGCTTTGCCGTCTTCGGCGGCGAGCACGCCCCCTATATCTGGATGCGGACCCCGGGCGATCTCTCAAGTTGGGATTTTTTCGACCAATTGCTCCAGCGCAGCCATGTCGTGGGCACCCCGGGCTCGGGGTTCGGACCGGCAGGCGAGGGCTTTTTTCGCATCAGCGCTTTCAACTCCCACGAGAATGTCGACGAAGCCATCGAACGAATCAGCAAGGGCTTCGGCAGCTGAACCCAATCGCCAAGGGCTCGCGGCCTGCCCCGCCCTTGGTCCGAGGAGTATCCATGCACCGCATTCGAATTCGATCCCTGCTTCCGGTTCTCCTGTGGCTGATTCTCTTCGGCCTCGGCCTGGGGTGTGCCAACACAACACCCTCTCCGGACGCCAAGGCAAACAACCCCGCGACCCCGGTCATCAACCGAATCGAGCAATCGGGCATCCTGCGTGTCGGGATGTCGGGCGACCAGCCCCCCTTCAACGCGAAGACCCGCACCGGGGAGATCGTCGGCATCGAGCCCGACCTGGCCAACGCCTTGGCCGCAGGCCTTGGGGTACGCGCCGAATTCGTGGAGATGCCCTTCGGCGAATTACTCGGAGCGCTGGAAGCCGGCCGGGTCGACATCGTTCTCTCCCAGATGACCGTCACCCCTCAGCGCAACCGCCGAGTCGCATTCACCACCCCCTATTTCGTGACCGGCAAAGCGATCCTCACGGGCTCTGAGATTCTGGCCAAGGCCGAAAAGAGCGAGGATCTCAACATCATGGGGCTGAGGCTCTCCGCCCTGGCCGGATCGACAAGCGAGGATTTTATCCGCAAACGTCTGCCCAGTGCCCGCCTCACGACCACCGCCGATTCCGATCAAGCCGTCAAGATGGTGCTAGACGGCACGGCCGACGCGATGGTGGCCGATCTCCCGATCTGCGTAATTTCGGTGCTTCGCAATCCCCGAGCGGGCCTCGTGACCGTATCCACGCCCTTCACCTTCGACCCCATCGGCGCGGCCCTGCCCGCCCATGACCCCCTCTTCCTCAACCTCGTCGAAAATTTCATGCTCAACCTCGAGGGATCGGGGCTGATGGAACAACTCACCCAACGCTGGTTCAACGATCCGAGTTGGCTCGAGGAAATGCCCGACCCGGCACCCCGACCCGCTCCGACCAACACGCCTGTCCAATGAACACTCTGGTCATGGGTGGCACCCAGTTCAACGGCCTCGCTTTGGTCCGGGAATTGACCCGAGCGGGCCACGCGGTCACGATCCTCAACCGGGGTAAGACCGAAGCCCGCCTCCCGAGCGGCGTCCAGCGACTGATCTGCGATCGAACAGATCACAGCGCCCTCAAGAAGACGCTCGCGGGCAAAGATTGGGACTGTGTCTTCGACATCAGTGCCTACCGGCCCGAAGACGTCTCTACCATGATCGAGGCCCTCGAGGGGCATACCGGGCACTATATCTTCGCAAGCTCGACGGTCATCTACGCGGCCTCGTCCCTGCTTCCCATCACCGAAGACCACCCCCTGGAACGCGGCGAATCCCAAAATGCCTACGGCGGCAACAAATTACTCTGCGAAGATCTCCTCATCGAAGCCTGGCGGGAGCGCAGCTTTCCCGCGAGTATCGCCGCCTTCTCCATGGTATTTGGCCCGCACAACATCATCCCTGAGCGCGAACAGCGAATGTTCATGCGCCTCAAGGCGGGCCGAAAGGTATTGATTCCGGGCGACGGGACGACCCTCGGTCAGGTCGGTCACGTCGAGGACGAAGCCCGCGCCCTACGCGCCATGATGCAGAAGCCCGCGACATTCGGGCGGCGCTACAACATGACCGGAGCGGACTACTTCAGCGACAACGGCTACGTGGAAACCTTCGCCCAGGTAATGGGGATCGACCCGGAGAGCCTCGAGCGAATCTCGATCCCGCCCGCCCTGATGGACAAAATCTACGCGGGCCACTTTCCTATTGACGATGGCGCAATTGAGGCGCAGATCGACACGCGAAGCCAGGAGGAGACACGGAGCCGATCCCTCTTCCAGGTCAACCGCATCATGCCGAGGCTAGCCCCGAATATTCACCACTGGAATCGAAACGTCTGCTTCAGTATTGAGAGACTGAAGGAGGATACCGGCTGGCGGCCAGAATATTCCTTCCGAGGTGCCGTCGAACAGACCTGGGAGTGGATGCAGTCGACCGGCCGGGACCAGAGCCTGGAATTCGACTACACCTTCGAGGATCGCCTGGTCGAAGCGATCCGAGGCGCCTAAACCACCGGGGCAGTGGAACTCGCTTCCCCACACGCCACCATCACCTTGGCCCCGGCTTCGGGGTCCTGAGCGACCGCGAGGGCTTCGCCAAAACTCGCCAGGTCGAAGCGGTGGGTGATCATGGGCGACAGGTCGACCTCGCTCAGCATCGTGAGCATGTCATTCCAGTCGTCGGGCTGGGCGATGGAGCCCCGCAATTCCAATTCCTTCATCATCACCAAGAGAAAGTTGATTGAAATCGCTTCGCGGTAGAGAGCGACTACGGTGATCCGGGCGCCCCTCTTGGCCCCCTCGATAATCTGGGGAAGCACAGGCGCTGCCCCGGAAGCCTCGATATAGACATCGCTACCCGTCATAGGGGCCCCCATGACGGGGGAGGTTCCGTGCAACTCCCGAAGCCGGGCGGCGACATCATCCCTTGACGGATTGAGCGTCGCCCCAGCACCAAGCCGCTCGGCCACGGCGAGACGCGTGTCTGAATAATCCACCGAGACGACATCCTCGACGCCTCGGTAGCGGAGGGTGGCCACCGCCGCGAGACCAATCGGGCCGGCTCCGAAGACCACGGCACGCTCTCCAGGCCGGGCCCGCGACTGGTTGACCGCCCGCATGCCGACGCCGAGGGGTTCGGCCAGCGCCGCCATCTCAAAGGAAAGATCTCCAGGGATCGGGATCAGACTCTCGCCGACGGCCGCGTTCCGAACCAGCAGGCGCGGCGTGAAAGCTCCCTCACTGCCGCCATTTCCGATCTGGTTCGCGCCGCCCTGGGGATCGACCACGACCCGAGTGCCCACCTTGATCCCGGTTACTTCGTCCCCAACGGCTTCCACCACGCCCGAGAGTTCGTGGCCGATGGGCATCGGGGAGCCTGTCGGCCCCATCAAGCCGCCCAATCGCACATAGCCCAGGTCGCTGCCGCAGATCCCACACGCCGCCACCCGAACCACCGCATCCCGGGGGCCCGGGGTCGGCTCCTCAACCCTGTCCACGCGGACGTCACCGGGTCCGTGAATATTGACCTGCAGCTGTTTGCTCAAGACATTTCTCTTTGGACCAGGGGCCGACCCCGTCGAGGAGGGGGAGCGCCAAGAAGAGGCGAACGCGCCTGGCGCATCCTTCCGCGGCTGGCCGGCTTCAAGCGGGGATCAACTGCCGAGCATGTAGACGGCGAGGCACGTGACCAGAAAATAAGGGGCGATGACCGCAGCATCCGCATAGGCCTTGGAGAGTCGCTGGCCAAAAAGAACCATCAGCAACGAGATCCCCGAGAACACGGCTCCCCAATACGCGAGGACAGGTCCCGCACCCAGCAGCAGCCCAAGCGCACCGGCGGCGGAGAGTCCCCCCGCGATCACCTCGGTCACGGTTACGCAGACCAGCAGCGGCGCAACGGGAACACGCACGGGCGCGTTGGCGAACATTTGGCTGATGAACTCGAGATTTCCGGAAAAATCAAGAATCTTGTCGAGCCCGGACTGCAGAAAAACAATCCCCAGGAACGCAGCGAGACCAATCGAGATAACCCATTCGGGATCAAGGGACAGCATTCACACCACTCTTTCTAACTTGGATGGGAAATGATCTTTACGCGGTGGGCGAGTCGTCGGGCTTCGCTTCCTGCCCACCCTTGTTGTTTCGCCCGCGGCCACGCGCACCTCGGCGACGGCCTCGTTTGGCTGCCCCCTTCTTGCCGCGCGCCTTCTTGCTCGACTTCTTACGCGCCTTCTTGCCCGCCTTCTTGCGCGCTTTCTTTTTGCGCAGAGGTTCAAAAAAGCTGCCCGGTCGTTCGCCGGCCTGGCGGCACATATCACACGCGCCGCACTCCTCGCCGGGCTCTACCCCGAAATAGGCACGGAGCATCTGGGCTCGGCAGGTTTCCGAACTCGCGTATTCTTCGATGGCATCGAGTCGCTCGGTATCGAGCTTGCGCAAACGCTGGAATTGCTCCGTCAGCCGGCGTGCCTTCGTGAGCAATTCGTCGGGGTGGATCAACGGCCGAACGTATTTCTCGGTCGTGATCTCAACGAGACTCGCCGACTCGAGTACCGCAACCACCGCGGAGGCCACGCGTTGGGCCAATTGCGACGCGGCGGCGAGATCGATGATATCGGGAAAACGCCCCTCCTCCACGTAAGCGACCAGAGCCTTCACGAGCTGAAAAAGTTGCTGAGGCCGAACCCGACTCTGACTCAGCAGAAATTCATGAATATCTCGATCATCAAAATGGTGCAGCAGAATGCAGTGAGACTGGCGACCGTCACGCCCAGCCCGACCTGCCTCCTGTACGTATTGTTCGAGGGAAGACGGGGTCTGAAAATGAACCACGTAGCGGATATCGGGTTTGTCGATTCCCAGCCCAAAAGCGCTGGTCGCCACCATCACGAGACGCCGCCCACGCTTCATGAAGAGTTCTTGTTCGGCTTTTCGCTCGCTCCCCTTCATCCCCCCGTGGTAGCGGTGGGCAGGGACACCCATGGCGCTCAGAGCACCCTGAACAGCATCCACTTCCTTGGTGGTCGAACAGTAAATGATCCCCGGGCGGCGCAGGCGGAGGATCAGCCGGGTCAGTGCTCGCAATCGCGCGGTACTCCCGCACTCGATCACCTCGAAACAAAGATTCGAACGATGAGGAGACGCCGCGATAACAAGAGGGTCCTGGAGATCCAGGATCCGAATCAGATCCTCGCGAACCGAGGCGGTTGCCGTCGCCGTCAGGGCCAGGACCGGCGGACGGCCGTAGCGCTCGAGCATCTCGTGCAGCCGGAGATAGGCCGGGCGGAAATCATGCCCCCATTCCGAGGCGCAATGCGCTTCATCGACGGCAAAGAGCGAGATCCCCGTCTCGGTGAGGGCCGTCCTCAATTCCTCTCCCGCCAGGGTTTCGGGGGTTGTCATCACGAGAAGCGGACCGCCTTCCGCGATGCGCTCCATCGCCTCTCGGCGAGCCTTGCCCCGGATCGTGCCGTCGACACGCACCACCGGGACCCCTCGTCTATCGAGATTTCGGGTCTGATCCTCGAGAAGCGCCAGCAGCGGCGAAACCACGACAACCGGCTTCGGAAGAATCATCGAAGGAATTTGGTAACACGCGGATTTCCCGTAGCCCGTGGGCAAGACCACCAGCGCGTCGCGGCCCTGCAAGCTGTGCAGAATGGCCCGCTCCTGCTCGGGATGAAGGCGTTCGATTCCGAGCCGCTCGGCCGCCTTGACGAATTGAGCCTGGGCCTCGGCATCCATCGCCTGGGCGACATCGGCGATCGAAACGAGTTCCGGCTCCTTGATCTCGACCGCTTCCACCGAGGGCGGCGTGACCGCCGGACGCGGCGCGCGCCTGGCCGGCGAATTTCCGCCCCGCCTGGACCGTCCGCCCTGCCCCCCGCGGTTGCCTCGCCCGCCGCCACGACGCGACGGGCGCTTGGCGGCGTTCTCGGGCCCCGAATCCTCGGAAGCCGACTCGCCCGAACCCTCAGCGAGGGTTACCTCGGACCCGGCCTCGGCCTCGGCCTTTCGGGGGGCATCTTTCCCACCTCTAGAACGCCCCCGTCGACGACGGGACGACGAGCGCCGGCCCGCAGATTTTTTGCGAGCGGCGGTCTTCGGTGCAGCTCCTGCCGGCGGCTTCTCTCTCCCGCCGGTCAGGTCTGAGCTATTCCCGTCATCGGTCACGGACATATCGGAATCCGGATATGGCGCTTAAATTTCACGCCTTCGGCTCTCCATCCGAGCCCGCTTAAAAGCGGACCCGGGTTGCTGGTTCGGCTGAGTATCGTTGCGTTACCGCGCCGTAGCGCGCATCGCCCCAAAGAGGGTTAAAGAGGGTTCAAGTCACTGAATTCAAGCCACTGGATAGGCGCGTCCCCATAGACGCCCGGTCCAAGAGTGCCACGCCTCGCCCCTGCTCCACCGCCTCCTGCCTTGAGTCACGCTTCGCGTGACTCAAACCACGTCACTAGAGCAAGGAGGGAGGAGGAGCGATAGGCCTTCGGCCTTACGCCGGCCACAAATTCTGGAAGGCCGGCAGACTTGCCCTCCACGCGTGACCCGATCATACACGCAATCCCCGGGCTCGCGCACCCGTTTTCCGCGGCTTGGAGACCAATTCGCGAACTAAGGCAAAAAGTTCTTTATTTTCAGCACTTCGGGGCATTTCGACCGGGTATTCACAGGCCCTAGGCGACGAGAATTCTTATCGCGCTCGGGCGTGGCGGTGGTTAAACTCGGCCACTGGCCCCCTGCCTAGACCCGTTTTCCTGGAGATCCTGAATGCACACCGACCTTTGCGACATGCTCGGCATCGAAGTTCCGATTTTTGCTTTCACCCACTGCCGAGACGTCGTCGTCGAAGTCAGCAAGGCCGGGGGCTTCGGCGTCCTCGGAGCCGTGGGCTTCACCGCCGAAGATCTCGAGAAGGAACTCCAGTGGATCGATGAGCATATCGGGAACAAGCCCTACGGGGTGGACACCGTAATCCCCGGGAAATACGAAGGCATGGGAGAAATGGACCCGGAGAAACTTCAGGCCCAACTCCGAGCCTCCGTCCCCCAGGCCCATCGCGACTTCGCCGCCAAACTCCTCGACGACGCGGGCGTGCCCGAACTTCCCGAGGAAGAGAGATCGGACCGGCTCCTCGGCTGGACCCTCGCCACGGCCCTGCCCCAGATCGAATGCGCTCTCTCCCACGACAAAGTCAAGCTGATCGCCAACGCCCTGGGAACGCCGCCGCCGGACGTCATCCAATCGATCCACGGGACGGGACGCAAGGTCGCAGCGCTTTGCGGAAGCGCCTACCAAGCTCTCAAACACAAGGAAGCCGGGGTCGATATCGTGATCGCCCAGGGGTACGAAGGCGGAGGCCACACGGGTGAAATCGGCAGCATCGTTCTCTGGCCGGAGGTCGTCGAGGCCATCGCCCCAACCCCGATGCTCGCTGCCGGCGGGATCGGCACCGGAAGCCAGGTCGCAGCGGCACTCTCGGTGGGTGCCGCCGGGGTATGGACCGGATCGATCTGGCTGGCCGTGAAGGAGGCCATGGGGGCCACCGCACAGAAAGAGTCCTACCTCTCAGCCACCAGTCGGGACACCATCCGTTCGCGTTCGGTGACGGGCAAGCCCGCTCGCATGCTGCGCAATCGCTGGACCGAAGCGTGGGATTCCGAGGACGCGCCCGCCCCGCTCCCGATGCCCCTCCAGGGGATGGTGACCCTCGACATGGTCCGCCGCACCCACCAATACGCGGAGAAGGCCCAGGACGTCGCCTTTAATCCCGTCGGGCAAATCGTGGGCTCCATGAACCAGATCCTGCCGGCAAGGGATGTCCTCGGCGAGCTCCTCGAGGGCTATTACGACGCCGTCGATCGCCTCCAGGCCATCGCTTCCGACCACTAAGCGCCTCCCCCGCTTTCCGGGGAAGGAGCCCATGGGTTCAGGCGTCGATTCGCCGATATTTGATGCGGTGCGGGGTGTCCGCGTCGCCTCCGAGCCGGCGACGACGGTCCG
Source organism: Myxococcota bacterium (assembly GCA_028823175.1). GTDB lineage: Bacteria > Myxococcota_A > UBA9160 > UBA9160 > UBA4427 > JAZXM01. The sequence continues at coordinate 56,109 of JAPKBZ010000008.1, read as the reverse complement.
CTTCGTAGTCCTGGTAGTTGCCCTCGAACCACTCGATGTGGCTGTCGCCCTCGAAGGCGAGCATATGCGTCGCAATCCGGTCGAGAAACCAGCGATCATGTGAAATCACCACCACACAGCCCGCAAAGCTCACCAGGGCATCCTCGAGGGCACGCAGGGTGTCGACGTCCAGGTCATTGGTGGGCTCATCGAGGAGCAACACGTTGCCCCCACTCTTGAGCAACTGCGCAAGGTGGACCCGGTTGCGTTCGCCTCCGGAAAGAGCCTCGACGCGTTTCTGCTGATCCTGGCCCTTGAAATTGAACGAAGACACGTAGGCACGCGACGGAACTTCTCGACGGCCCACGGCGATCATGTCATCACCGCCGCTGATCGCCTCCCAGACCGTCTGCCCCGGGATCAGGGCATCGCGATCCTGGTCGACGTAGGCGAGTTGCACGGTATCCCCCAGGCGAATCTCCCCGGCGTCGGCTTTCTCCTCGCCCACGATCATCTTGAAAAGCGTCGATTTGCCCGCGCCATTGGCCCCAATGACCCCGACGATCCCGCCCGGAGGCAGTTTGAAGTTGAGATCGTCGATCAAAAGTTGGCCACCGAAGGCCTTGCCGAGCCCCTCGGCATCCACCACCACATCGCCCAAGCGCTTGGGGACGGGAATCGGAATCTCGACCTTGTCTAGGGAGCGATCCTCGCCCTCTGAGAGAAGCTTCTCGTAGGCGTTGATCCGCGCCTTGCCCTTGGCCTGACGCGCCCGCGGGCTCATCTGCATCCAGTCGAGTTCGCGTTGCAGGGTCTTGGAGTGCGCGCTCGCCTGCTTCTCCTCGACCGCTAGCCGCTTCTGTTTCTGCTCCAGCCATGAGGAGTAGTTCCCCTTCCAGGGAATCCCCCGACCCCGATCGAGCTCGAGGATCCAGCCGGCCACGTTGTCGAGGAAATATCGATCATGGGTCACGGCGACGACGGTGCCCGCGTATTCCGAGAGAAAACGTTCGAGCCAGGCCACCGAATCGGCGTCGAGATGATTCGTCGGCTCATCGAGAAGCAGCATGTCGGGCTTGGACAAAAGCAGCCGACACAGCGCAACCCGACGGCGCTCGCCTCCCGAGAGGGTCGTGACATCGGCATCACCGGGGGGACAGCGAAGGGCGTCCATGGCCACTTCCAGGGTGCGCTCGATCTCCCAGCCGTCCACAGCATCGATCTTGTCTTGGAGAGTCGCCTGCTTCGCGAGCAGGGCGTTCATCTCGTCGTCTTCCATGGGTTCGGCGAAACGCTCGCTAATGGCGTTGAACTCCTCGAGCAGCCGCCCGACCTCGCCCACACCCTCTTCCACGTTCCCGAGCACATCCTTGTCGGGGTTCAGTTCGGGTTCCTGAGCGAGATAACCGATCCGAATCCCCTTCAGGGGGCGAGCTTCGCCCAGGTAATCGGAATCGACCCCCGCCATGACCTTGAGCAGGGAGCTCTTGCCCGAGCCATTATGTCCCAGCACACCGATCTTGGCGCCAGGGAAAAACGAGAGACTGATACCGTCGAGGATGGTCCGTCCCTCGCCCACAACCTTGCGCAGGTCGTCCATCACAAAGACAAATTCGTTAGCCACGCTGTAAACCCTCCAGGGGCGGGAGTGTATCGAGGTCGGCGAAAATCGCGAGCGCCGCCCAAAGCCGGGAGCGCGCTAAGCTGGCCAACCGTGTCATCCAAAGAACAGGCCTCGAAACTAGCCATGCGACCGATATTCGCGCTTCTGCCCCTGGCGCTCGCCCTGGGATGCACGGCGAGCGAGAGCAGCCGGGTCTGCATACTCGTGAATCAGGCCTCTCCCGTCTCCCAAGCCATCGGCGAAGCCTACGCCGAGGCCCGGGGAATCCCAGAGGAGCAAATCGTCCGCCTCGAGATCCCGATTCCGGATCCCATGCTCGGCGATGCCCGCCACGAATCCATCACCCGCCCGGATTTCGAGCGGTTGATTCGACGCCCCTTGGAGCAGATCTTCGAGGAACGCGGCTGGCGGGACTCGATGGAAATCATCGTGACGACCAAGGGCATCCCGTTGCGGGTTGAGGGCCCCGAGGTTCCCGTGCGTTACCTGCTCCGCGAGACCACCACAGCCGCTGTGGACGCCGAACTCTCCCTGCTCTTCTCCCCCCTGGTGGGAAGCCCGGGCATCGCCTCGAGCCCCAATCCCTTCTACGGCCGAGACCTCTCCTTTCAGGAATTCCGGGACCAGCACCCCCAATCCCCCCTGCGCTTCATGGTCGCCCGGCTCACCGGCTACCAAACTCCGCTGGCGGAGCCGGCGCCCCTGCCCCGGGACGTCGCCCGCCTGCTCGAAAACGCCCAGGCGCCCTCATCGGCGCGCGGGCTCTGGCTCATCGATCTCGACCCCGGCCTGCCGGACGCCCTCGACGTGGCCAACCACCTCCTCCTCAAGGCGGCAAGCGGGACCCTAGCCGGGCTGGGCGTGAGGCTGGTCGCCGACGAAGAGGTCGCCTTCGCCGGGGCCTACGAGGGCATCCAGGGCTACGCCTCCTGGGGAAGCAACGCGAGCCAGGAACCGCTTCCCGGGGCCTACGGTGAAAGCGAGGGACGACTCTACCCCGGAGAGTTCGCGTCCCGGGCTCTAGTGACCGACCTCGTGAGCACCAATGCGCGTACTTTCACTGCCCCGCCCCGCTATGGGCAGTCGCTGGTCGCCGATCTGGTTGCCGGGGGAGCCGCCGGGGCCACGGGCCACGTGGCCGAGCCCAGCCTTCCCGGCGTGGTCCGTCCCCAATTACTACTGAGCCGCTACGCCCAGGGCGACCGCGCCATCGAGGCCTACTACGGCGCTCTGCCCTATCTGGGCTGGATGAACGTCTACGTGGGCGATCCCCTGATGCGTCTCGAGGAACCCGCCACCGCCGAGATCGCCATGGACATCGACGGCGACGGGCAACTGGACTGGCGGGACAACTGCCGCCGGGTGCCGAACCCCCGTCAAAGGGATACCGACGGCGACGGCTACGGAAATATCTGCGACTCGGATATCGACGGAGATGGCCGCACCACGACCTCCTGGGGAGAGAGTTTTCCTCGCAGTCGCCGAGGCGATGTCGAAGCCATCGCGCTCACCGCTAAGGAGGGCGGCTACCACCCCGATCATGATCTCGACGGGGACAACAGCGTCGACGAGCGCGACGTCTCCATCGCCCAGCTTCGCCTCTTCATGGCCCCTGGCCCAGGCGCCTCCAAGAAGAAGGCCAGGCCTCGACCCTAAGAGTCCAGAAGGGCGATCAAGCTCGACGTATCCCAACGGCCCCCGCCTCGCCGCTGGACCTCGGCGTAGCGACGGTCGACGTCGGCGGTCAAGGAAAGATCGGCGCCCCGGCGCTCGGCTTCGGCGAGGGCGATCCCAAGATCCTTACGCATCCAGTCCACCGCAAAGCCGAACTCGAATTCTCTCGCCAGCATGCTGGAGGCCCGGTTGTCCATCTGCCAGGATTGCGCCGCCCCATGGGCGATCGCCTCCACAACGCGCTCGGTCTCCAGGCCGCTGCGCTGGGCGAAATTCAGCCCCTCGGCCAGGGCCTGGACGAGGCCCGCAATGCAAATCTGGTTGACCATTTTGCACGTTTGCCCCGAACCCGCCGGACCGATACGAATCGATTTCTTGGCATACGCGTCGATCAGCGGCTTGGCCCGGCGAAAGGTTTCCTCCTCTCCCCCCGCCATCACCGTCAATTGGCCCGTCTCGGCTCCGACCTGGCCCCCCGAGATCGGCGCGTCGAGCCAACCAAGCCCCCGACGACGGGCCTCCTCGGCGAGTTCCCGGGCGAGCTCTGCTGAAGCCGTGGTGTGATCGACGAACACCGCCCCCTCGGCCATGGCGTCGAAGGCCCCACGCTCGCCCAGGGCGATCTGTCGGAGATCCTGGTCCCGGCCGGTGCAGACCATCACGAATTCCGCGTCGGCCACCGCCTCGGCCGGACTCGAAGCGCCCCGGCTATCCGTCCCGGCGTACTCCGCGAGCCACGCTTCGAGGGGCTCGGGGCTGCGGTTATAGACGGTCAGCCGATGACCCGCGCGCGCCAGGTGCCCCGCCATCGGGCCGCCCATGACGCCCAGACACAAAAATGCAACTTTCATCAGAGACTCTCCTCGAGGGGGTGAGCGAAGCAGTTTAGGCCAGGCGGCCCCGGAGGAGCCGCCGGCTCACGGCTGGACCGCCTCGCCGACCTCGGGCGAGGTTTCCGTTCCGGGCGCGACGGGAACGCCGTCGCGATAAACGATCGCCTGCCCTCGAGAGGACGGCACCCGGGCGCCGGGCGTCAGAATCCCCACTAGGTTCAGGGGGTCGGCGGCGGCCACTCGCACCACCTCGCCCTCGGGCGCCTTGCGGCGGACCGCGCGCAGGGCCTCGACTGCTCCCGGCAACGCGAACTGCTCTCCGGAAAAGCCCCCCACGAAACGGCCCCCACGCGCCAAGCCCCGCGCCTCGAGGCGCCGCAGCGCCCAGACGACCTCACGCCAGGGAACGGCGAGATTCTCCCGAGCCATCAGGTCATGGAAGACCACCCCCCAACGCGCCAATAATTGCTCGGCCACCGCCTCGGCGAGACGGTCGGGATCCTCCACCGGGCCGGAGCGGGGAAAGAGCGACCAACGGCCCTCGGCAGCGCCTTCCGGCCCCTCGCGCAGGCCGCGACGCAGGCCCCGGCGCGCGCGTTGCCGCGCCCGGGTTCGGGCCCAGCGCTCCCGGGCGCCGAGCAAAGAGCGCACCGCCTGAAATCCGTCGGCGCTCACCCAACCCCGGGCCACCAACGCCCACAAACCCTCCTCGACCTCCACCGGCAGCCGCGACAGCTTCGACACGAGTTCGGAATGAAAGAGCGCCCCGCCCTCGCGCAGAGCGGCCAGCACCTCGGCCGCCGCCCCCACCGTCGGCTCAGCGGGCATCGCATCTCCGCGATGGGCGGGCAGGAGCCAGGGCAGATCCTCTCGCAGCACAAAGGCCAGGGGTGTCGCCCGGGAGGGAACGGCCTTGAGGCGCACCTCGGAAGCCTCGGTCCCCGGCTCCCCGGGCCTCTCCGACGCTTCGCTCACCGACGCCGAGCCCGGGGATAGGCGTCCCCAGCCCACCTCCCCCGACAGGCAGGCGGCATCGAGCCAAGCGGGCTGATAGCCCTCGATTCGGCGGGCGAGGACGTGTTCCTCCCAGGCCCCCGCCGCCAACTCGAAGCCCTGCAACTGCTCGACGACCTGGGCGACGCCGCCGCGGCCCGCGCAACGCGAACCCGGAGCGACGTGCTGCCAGCGGAGCAGGAAGCGAATGAAAGTCGCGGCGGAAACGGGTTCGATCTCGCCGCGCAAGCGGTCCCGGGTGTAGCGGTGGATGCGCGCCAAAAGGCGCCGCGCGCAGAATTGGGTCGGGCCGCTGCTCGGTCCCTCGAACTCCCCCCTCAACGCGAACCCGTCGGCCTCGAGGTCGGCCAGAGCCAACTCGACATCGCTCGCGGGCAAGGCCAGGGGCTCGGCGAGACTCTCCACCGTCGCCGGGCCCACCCGGTCGAGGTGTCCGCGGATCATCTCGCGCATGACCGCCTGACGTTCGGGCTCCGGCTCCGCGGACAGGCTCGCCGGGAGTGGCCTCCGGGGCTCGAAAACGGCTTCGGGATGGATCACCTCGGCCGCCCTCCGCCGCTCGGTAGCGCACCACAGGCGCCGGCCTTCGACGACCGCTTCGGCGGCCCGCCCCGCCGCGGCGAGCGCTTCAAAATCGTGCTGGAAGTCCGGTTGGCCCGGACACAGAACGAAGGCGAGCAGGTGATCGTGCAATTCCTCGGCTCCCCGGGGATTGGCGAATTCCTCGGCGCGAACCCGGGCGATGGCCTCGGGGTCCAGAGCCGCGAGCTCTCGCGCCTCCACCGGCAAGCCCCGGCGCAGCGCCACCGCCCGAGTCCGGCGCTCCTCGAGGGGGGCATCGTCGAGGAAGGTGAAGGGCCGGCCGTTGAGAATCTCGTGAGCCAGGGGCGAAGGCTCGCTGGAGTCCACGAAGCGCGTTCTCACCTCGCCGGACTCGAAGCCCCGGACCAGGGCCTCGAGTCCCACCACATCCATGCCCTCGGTGAGGCAGTCGTGCATCGTCTGGGCCACCAGCGGATGATCCGGAATTTCGATGGGAAAGGTGACGTTCTCCTGGCAGGCCGCCTGGTTGGGGAAGACCGCCGCCATCAGGTCGTCGGATTCCATGCGCTGAATCGGCGGAGGGTTGCGTCGCCCCCCCTTGAAGCGCAGCACCGCCAGGCATCGATTCAGGTTCCAGCGCCAGCGCGCGGTGAACATCGGCGAGGCCAAAGCGGCCTGGGAAAGGGTCTCGGTGACCTGGCTCGAATTCAGGAAGCGCGGCACCGAATCCAAGGGGAAACTGTGATGGGGCCCCAGGGAGAGCACCAGGGCGTCATCGTTGGCCGCCGCCTGCAACTCGAAATTAAAACTGCTACAGAATTTCTTGCGCAGGGCCAAGCACAGGGCCCGGTTGATGCGGCCACCCAGGGGCGCGTGGACGACCAACTGCATGCCGCCCGCCTCGTCGAAAAAACGCTCGAAAACGAGTTCATCCGCGGTGGGCAGGCTGCCCAGGGCGGTCAAAGACGTGGCCAGGTAGGCGACCACCTGCTCGGCCACAACAGCCGCCACCTCGACTTCGGCCGAGAGCCACTCCCGCGCACCTTTCCGGCCTCCGGCCTCGACCCGATCGCGCACGTCGGCGCGCAGCTTCGAGACTTCATCGGAGAGTTCCGCGCTACGCGCCGGCGCCTCGCCCTGCCAGAAAGGGATCGTGGGCGGCGCCCCTCCCGCATCGGCCACCCGCATCAGCCCCGACTCCACGCGCAGGACCCGCCAGGATGTGCTGCCCAGGAGAAAGACGTCGCCCTGCATGCTCTCCACCGCGAAATCCTCGGAGACGCTTCCCACCAGGCTGTCATCGGGCGCCGCCAGCACCCGATAGTCCGCCACGTCGGGGATCGCGCCACCCGAGGTCAGGGCGGCCAGCCGCGCGCCCCGGCGCGCGCGCAACATGCCCCCCACCCGATCGCGATGGAGGTAGGCCCCCCGACGGCCCCTGCCGGTTTGGATGCCCTCGGAGAGCATTTCGACGATGCCATCAAACGCAGCGCGACCCAGCTCGGAAAAAGGCGCCGCCCGGCGGATCAGGGCATAGAGGTCGTCCTCCCGCCATTCCTCGGCCGCGCAGGCCGCGACGATCTGCTGAGCGAGAATATCCAGGGGCGCCCGGGGCGGTTCGATGGCATCGAGGCGCCCGGCGCGAACCCCACGGAACAGCGCGACGCATTCGACGAGTTCATCCCGAGTGGTGGGATAAATACGTCCCTTCGGCGTTCCGCCCCGGGAATGCCCCGAGCGGCCCACGCGCTGGAGGAAGGTTGAAATCGCGCGCGGCGAACCCATCTGGCAGACCAGTTCCACCGGCCCGACATCGATCCCCAGTTCCAGGGATGCCGTGGCCACCAGCGCTCGGAGTTCCCCCGCTCGCAGGCGAGTTTCCACCCGCTGCCGGCGATCCTTCGAAAGGCTGCCGTGATGCGCCGCCACCGCGTCCTCGCCCAGTCGCTCGGCGAGTTCGTGGGCCAGGCGCTCGGCCATGCGACGGGTATTGACGAACACCAGGGTCGTGTGGTGATTCTTCACATGGGCGGCGATGCGATCGAGGATATCCCCCATCTGCTCGCCCGAGGCGACCGCCTCGAGGTCCTGGGCGGGCAATTCGATGGCGAGATCGAGAGCCCGCCGATGCCCGACATCCACCACCTCGCACCGGGGGCCGCCATCCGACCGACTGCGGGCCTCGCCCGCTCCTACGAGAAGCCGGGCCAGGGTCTCTATGGGGCGCTGGGTGGCGGAGAGACCGATGCGCACCGGGCGCCGAGCGCAGAGCTCCTCGAGGCGTTCGAGACTGAGGGCGAGATGCGACCCACGCTTGTCCCGAGCCACCGCATGAATCTCGTCGACGATGACCGTGTGAACGTCGCCCAGAATGCCCCGACTCCGCTCGGCGGTCAGGAGCAGGTAGAGGGATTCCGGAGTCGTGACCAGGATCTGGGGGGGATGCTTGAGCATCGCTGCCCGGGCCGAGGCCGGGGTGTCGCCGCTGCGCAGGGCGATCCGTAATTCGGGCACCGGGTAGCCCCGCCGACGCGCCACCTCGGCGATCTCTTTGAGGGGTTCCTCCAAGTTGTGTTGGATATCCGCGGCCAGGGCCTTGAGCGGCGAGACGTAAACCACCTCGATGCCCGGGCGGGAAGCGGCTTTGTCGTCGGGCTTGGCAGAATCCAGGACATCCGCGCCAAAAAGCGGCAGACCCACTTCGCCCCGGAGTCCGTGGGCCCTCAGGGCAGCCTGGTAGAAACGATCGATGCAGACGAGGAAGGCCGACAGGGTTTTGCCCGAGCCGGTGGGCGCCGCGATCAGGGTGTCACGGCGGTCGGCGATGGCGGGCCAGCCGTGTTCCTGGGGGAGCGAAGGGCCCAGGGGAAAACGTCCCTGGAACCACTCGCGCACGGCGGGATGGAAACCCTCGAGCTCTGCGCCCGGTCCCGTCATCGACCCTGTCGTCTCCACGGAGCCACTCTCATCCCTCGACCGCCCAGGCGCCAAAGTAGCAGCCGCCCCAACGATCGGCGAAGCTAAAGCGAAACCCCCTGCCCGGAGTGTTCCGCTTTTGGAGATCGTGCTCGTCCGCCACGCCCAGCCCGATTGGGAACCCGATGACCGCGCCGTGGACAACCCGGGACTCACGGCCCTCGGCCAGCGGCAGGCCGACTGCGTGGCCGCCACCCTCACGCGCGAGGACTTCGACGCCGTCTACCTGAGCCCCCTGCAACGGGTCAGGGAGACCGCAGCGCCCTTTCTTCGGGCCAGTGGGCACAAGGGCGAGGTCCGGGACTGGCTGCGCGAGACCGGCCTGCCCTCCCTGGAGGGCCGCACCCGTGCCCAGGTCGAGGACTATTTTGCCCGGGCCAATGCCCGGGAATTTGGCGAATGGTGGGACGGCCTACCCGGCGGCGAACGTTTCCGGCACTTCTACGAGCGCGTGTCGGGGGGGATCGAGACGTTGCTCGGAGACGGCCATGCGGCGGGCATCCACGAACAAGCGGGCCAACGGCTTTGGGAGATCGCCGAGCCCGGCCAGCGCATCGCGATCTTCGCCCACGAGGGCACCAACGCCGTGCTCGTCTCCCACCTCATCGGCATCGAACCCGTCCCCTGGACCCACCTGCGCTTTTCGACGAGCTGGGCGGGCATCACCCGGCTACGCACCATGCCCGTGGGCAGCCGCTGGGTCTGGTCCATCGAGGCTTTCAACCGGGTCGCCCATCTCGCCCCCTCAGCGGAGGCCTGAGCCCCTCGATCCGGCCGGGCTGGGGCCTCTAGCGAGCCCCGTCGGACCCAGGGGCGCCGGGCTGGGGCGCCTGGGCCAAGAGCTCGATCTCCCGGCGGATAGCGCCGGGATCCCTGTCGCGACTCGAGTAGCGGGACACGACGTAGCCGCGTGGGTCGACGAGGAAGCTGTGAAGGGTGTGCCCGATACTGCCGTCGGGCTCCATCGAAGACCCGATCCCCCAGGCCCGGGCCACGGCCTCAACGGTCTCCGGAGCCCCGGTGAGGAACGACCAGTCCGAGAGGTCGGCGCCGTGGGCCTCGGCATAGGCCTGAAGGATCGGGCCATCGTCGAATTCGGGCTCGAGGGTCACCGACGCAAAATTCATCTGAGCGCGCGCGCCCTCGGACAAGCCGCGCTGAACCGAGACCAGATCCTGGGTCTGGGCGGGGCACGGGCCGGGGCAGCGGGTGTAGATGAAGTCCACGAGAACCCATTCGCCGCGCCAATCGGCCAGGGTCACCGGTCGGCCGCTCTGATCCTCCAGGGCGAAGGCGGGCGCGAGGCGAGCCCGTACCCGCCGGCCATCCGGTAAAGCGATCCAACCTTCTTCTTCGCTCGCCCAGCCCTGCACTTCGAGCCTGGCTACCTCGGGACGCACCGAACCCTCGCGCAAGCGGTAGACAACGCGTTGGCCTGGAACCAGGGAGCCCAAGAGCACCGGATCGGGAACCGCGAGCCAGGCGCTTTCGAGAACGCCTCCCGGCGAAGCAGGCTCCCGGGAAACAAGAATCCGGGCCTCTTCAGGGGCGACCTCTTCCACGACGCCCATCACCGGAGGCGATGGCCGGCATCCGAGCAAGAGGGTCAACCCCAGCAGGGCCACCCTCCAGCGAGCGCCGCGCCTCAAAAAATCCACTGCCAACTCGCGTTGAATTTTACGTCCGGAGCCAACTGCGGGCCGTCGACGGATTGATAGAGGACGAACAGCGCTTCGAAGCTGAGGCGCTGGCCCCCCATGATGGGAAGCAGCAGGTTCAGCCCCGGCCCCATCTCGACCCGGGTTCCCGCCTGCCGTCTCGGATCGTTGAGGGGGCTCGTCGCCGGGTTGAGGCCCGGATCGGCTCCCTTGATGTTCTCGGTCTTGATCCAACCCAGCCGGGCCGTCACCGAAGCCCATTTCCCCGCCTCGGCGGCAAGCCAACCCGACGCCTGATAGACGGCGCCGAGTTCGTAGTCCAAATCATTGGATCCGATTCGATACTGGCTCTCGACCTGGGCCCCCCAGGCGAGCCACCGGTGTTTGCCGGTATAGGTCAGCCCCCAGTTTATGTCCCAAGAGCCCGATCCGTGCTGCATCAAGTAGGGAAGACGATTCCCCTGGTCATCGTCCACGCGAATGCTTCCCGTGGGCAAACTCAAAGCGACGTTGAACTGGGTCTTCTGGGTTTCTTTCTGGATGAAGGGAAGCAGGACGATCAAAAGAGCGTCGCCGATACCGCTCGATCCCTGGCTCTCGAAGACTCCGTTCACGTTCCGCTCAAGACGGTTCTGAATGAAGGGCAGTATCATGGCCAGGGTGAAGCGCTCGTGGGGCGCGTACATCACCCCAAAGCTGTGTACCTCCTCGAGTTGAGAGAGGGGCGTGGACGCGTAGCCGGGATAGCTCGTCTCGTATTCCGCCGTCGTCAGGGTCTCTTCGCCCACCTTCAACTGGTCACTCAGCGTCCGCTCGTAACGATAGGCGAAGGTCCAGTCCCCGCGCTCGTGGGTGTGATCGAGCAAAACACCCGCCGGTGCGAAATCGCTGGCGCGATCCAGCGGGCGATGCAGGCTCGGAGATTCCGGAGCGGGGACCGGGGGGAGTGAGTCTTCCGCTGCCAGCGCCGGGAAGCCGGCGCAGAGGATCCCTACGAAGGTGAGCCCTCCCCCGAGTAGGCTCCGTATACGCTTTGAACGGACAATCACGGCCTGCACCCTAGCCCGCCTCAAGAACCCGGGCCAAGTGCGCGGGATTCAGCCGCCGGGCGCCCAACGCTCGCGAAAGCGCTCCTCGAGAATCGAAAGCTCCGCCCGATAGGTACGCCGAGCGGAGCGCTCCACGTCCCGGGTACGAACGACGGCCTGGATCCATTCGCGCAATTTCTGGGCGCCGTGGACGTCCACCAGGTAGTCGATGAACGCGTGGGATTCCGCGTAGGCGAGCCGCGCAGACCCGGGTCCCATCCGCCCGAATGTGGGCTTGCTCAATTCGCTCAGGGAAAAAAGGCGTCCCTCGGCGGCGGCCTCCGAGACCCGCCGCGCCTCGGCACGGCTCAGGGTGCTTCGCCCCAAGGCCCCCGCCTCGAACCACTCGGCGATTCCCTCGTTGAACCAGGCGGGAAGCGTCAAGCCCGAAACGTCGAGATCGAATGCCGCGTGCACGTGCTCGTGATGGAGCACCTGAATCAGGGAAGACGACACCCGCTCGCCGCCGCGCACCTGAATCTGGCCCCCATAAAAACCCGCAGCCGGAAATTTAAACAGGCCAGAAAATTGGGCGTCGAAGACCGCGGGGTCGTAGACGATCACCGTGATATCGCGCTGGGGGCGCAGTCCGAGTTGCCGATCGGCCCGCTGGTAAGCGCCCTCGAGGGTTTCGAGCACGTCCTGCTCGAAGCGCCGAGAGCCCCGCAAGCCCGAAGTCTGGTCGATATCAACATCCTGAAAGAGAACGAAATGCGAGGAATCGCGCTTGCTGAACTCGCCATCCGCGCCGCGATCGATCGCCTGAGCGGGCACCGCGACCAGGATCAGAAGCAAGCCCGCAACGGCCCAAGAGCCGGGCCAACCCCTGCTCGGCGGCATTGCTAGTACCAACCCCCGGAGAAATACTTGGCGGCGCCCTTGGCCGCGGCGATCATCGCCTTCCGCACCCGCTCGGCCTCGGCACGAGCCCGGGCGAGCAAGCGCTCCTCCTCGGCGTATTTGGGGCAGAGACTGGCGCGCCGGGCACGCAGGTGGGCCGCTTGCTTCTCGGTGGATTCCTGCCAAAGCGCGTCATCCCGCTCCTTGGCCATTTTGAGCACCGTGCCCTCAAAATGGTCGATCTGGTGTGACAATCGATTGCAGGTCTGCCGGTTGCTCATCTGCTTCTCGCCGTCGTCGGCAAGCGCCGCCGGGCCCAGGAAAAGGGCTGAGACGAAACAGAGAAGAAGATAGAGAACGATGATTTTGCTGACTGAGCCCACGCGGTCCCCCTCCCCGGTACAACCGGGAGGCTGAGGAGTGTATCGGCCGGAAGCGGCGCGGGGTGAAGCGCGGAGCCGTGGCCGTCCCGAGCAGGGTACCGCGCCCGACCCCGAGCATCACGTCCAAGCCCTGGGCAGCCCTCAGGTCTCCTTGAGGCTCGTGTAGGCGTAGGCGAGCATCGCCCCCTCGGGGTCAAAGAAGCGGGTCTCCACGAAGGTCATGGACTTACGGCGGTGAACCACCCGACCCTCGATTTCAAAGCGGTCGCTGCGGATCGGTGCGTAGTAGTCGACCCGCATATTGACCGTGGAGAGCCAGGGCCGACCGGGGGTCGGTTCTCGGCCAGCCCAGTAGGTGTGCAACGCCAGAAAGTCCACATAGGTCGGCGTGAAGCCACCAAAGAGTTCGCCCTTGGGGTTTCGCAGTCGCGCGGGGAGATGGACGCCAACCCGGAGCAACCCGTCGCGGCTTTCGAGCACATCCCAATCGTAGGCCTCGAGTAGATCCCCCGCCGAGTGGCCCCTGCCCATCAGCTTGCCCGGAGCCGGCTTCGCCCAGATCGGCGTCTCGGGCGGCGGCGTGCGCGAGTCCTTGGCCGCCAATTCAGACCCGCTCCACCAAGGACTGGGCCTGACGGTGGGCCAGGGCCATCACGGTGAGCATCGGGTTCACCGAAGGGCAGCGCGGAAAAATTCCGGTATCGGCGATATAGAGATTATCGTAGCCGTGGCAGCGTCCCTCTTCGTCCACCACGCCCTGGGCCGGATCGCCGTGCATCCGGGTCGTGCAGAAAACGTGGGAGCTCGCCGTCACCAGATCGCCGGAACGAATCGCGTAGTCCCGCAGCACCTCGGCCTCTTCGAGGGAGTGCATCTCATCGGCCAGCCCGCCGACCCCGGGCAGAACCTTCTCTGCGCCGGCGGCAAAGAAGATCTGGGCGAGGACGTGGATCGAGCGCAGCATGACCTTGATGTCCTCGGGGTGGAGGGTCCAACGAATCACCGGGTTGAGCGAACGAAAACGCGCCTTGACCGTCCCCAGGGATCGGTGGGTGCTCGCGATCGCGTCCCAGATCGCCGTCCGCGGAAGTTCACCGAAGCGCTGCACCAACTCGGTCCCCACCCCGGGCATGCGTACCGCCAGAGCCGCCGGGGCCGACCACATGGTCTCGAGCTTGAAGCCCTCTTCGAGAAAGGCCAGGGACTGGTAGCTCTGGGTTCCCCCGAAAATCGGATCGATGCTCTCGGGGAAGACACCCGCCACGGCGGAGCCCGGATGAAATTGCAGGTTCCGTCCCACCTGACCCGATGTGTTGGCGAGATTTCCGCTCTTCTGGAGGAGAACCGGAGTGGCCATGCAGCCCGCGGCCAGCACGACCCAGCGAGCGCGCACGCGGAACGCATGGGAGGTGCGGCCACTGAAGGGCTCCACCACCCGGCCCTCGACGCCGCCTACCCGGCGCCCCTCTCCGAGCACCCCCTGGACCTGGAGCGAGGTCAAGACCCGGGCCCCGAACTTCATGGCCTCGGGGATATAACTGATATCCATGCTCTGTTTCGCCCGGGCTCGGCACCCCGAGAAACATTCCCCCGAACCCCGACAGCCGCGCACGTTGCGATCCACCGGTTCGCTCGCGATTCCCAGGGCATCACAGCCCTGGCGAAAGAGCAGGTTGCGCGGCCCCTGAACGTCTTCGGGGGTGGGCGCGATGCCAAGGAATTCGCTCACCGCATCGTAGTGCGGGTCGAGATCGGCTCGGGTCGTGTGGTCCAACTCGTAACGCGTCGACCATTCGTCGAAAATAAAGGCGGGCGGGCGCACACACATCGCCGAGTTGATGAGCGACCCCCCACCCAGGCAGATCGCTTGGAGGATCGGCATGAAGGTTCCGGTCGTGCTCCGCAGCCCACCCTCGCGCATGGTCCGCGCCATGGAAATATTTCCATCCGCCCGAAACTCCTGGGGCGTGAAGGGCGGACCCTCCTCGATCAACACCACCTTGTGCCCCGCCTTCGCGAGTTCGTAAGCGACCACCGAACCCGACGGCCCCGAACCCACGACCACCACATCGGCATCTTCTTCAAAATCCCGTGTGTAGTCGCTGAAGACACGGACCTCGCCGTCTTCGCTGGCTTCGGAGCTCATGGGGCCTCCTGGTCCAGGCCGGGCATCAGGGGCGGCGCCGTGGGCGCCCCGCCCAGGGGCTTCCCGGCCCGAGAGATTTGATCCCGGCGGCCTCCGATGGGGGGATAGAGAAAGTCGGCTTCGACTCGGGGAGACTCGATCTTCCAGGGCGCCAACTCGAGGGCGGCGAGAGATTCGGAGTGCCCGACGTAGCCCAGAATCAGGATCGCCTTGAGCGCTGTCAGGCAAAGGCGCCGCAGAGCGAGTGAACTCGACTGCCAGTCGCGCAGCACCCCGAGGCGCTGCTCGGGCAAGAGCGCAGAGAAACGCTTGAAGCCCCCCCGTCCCTTCCCGGGCCAAAGCAGGGTCGCGTGTTCAAAGAGCGCGAAGAGCGCCCGAATCAGCGTGCGTTGGCGACGGGGCAGAACGGCCAGGTAGCGGTCGGCGTACCCGGGCAGGTCGGCCTGCCCCCCTGAGAGGGGCAAGCGCTCATGCGGAGGAAAGAGGGCCTCGGCGGCGGCCTGGAGAAAGGCTTCTTCCCGGGGCGCCAGCACGGCGAACTCCGCCCCTGTCGCGGGGTAGCCCAGCCAAACCCGGCGCACGGCGAGGACCGCGAGCGCGATCAGGACTATTCCCCACATGACGGTCGCCCCCCCCGGACGTCAGTCCTCATATTTCGGCTCTTCCCACCAAGGGTAGAAATTGGGCAGATCGGACGACACCCGCATGCTGAACTCGGCGGGACGCTTCTGCAGAAAACTCTCGACCCCCTCCCGGGCGTCGGCCCGCGCGCCCATAAAATCCACGACCGCGGAATCGATCCGGTGCGCCTCCATGGGGTGCTGCGCGCCCAGCATCTTCCACATCATTTGCCGGGAGAGCGCCACCGAGACCGCGCTGGTATTCGCGGCGATTTCTGCGGCGAGTTCTTGGGCTCGGGGAAGCAGGGCCTCGGGGGCCAGCACCTCGGAGACCAGGCCCCCCTCGCGGGCCTCCTCGGCGCCGAAGATGCGCCCGGTCGCCACCCACTCCATAGCCTTGCTGATCCCGACCACCCGGGGCAGGAACCAACTGCTCGCGGCCTCCGGAGCGATTCCGCGCCGCGCAAAAACGAATCCGAATTTGGCCTCCTCACTCGCCAGACGAATGTCCATGGGAAGGCTCATGGTGACCCCGATGCCGACCGCCGGGCCATTGAACGCCGCGATGATCGGCTTGGTGCAGTTGTAGATCCGAAGCGTCACCCGTCCACCGCCGTCCCGGCGCGCGCCTTTCGACGCCGTATCGGCGCCCTCCGCCGCATGGTCGAAGGTTCTCGCCCCAGAGGACAGGTCGGCGCCGGCGCAAAAGCCGCGCCCCGCCCCCGTAAAGATCACGGCACGGACGGCGTCGTCGGCGTCGATCTCGTCGAGGACCGCGAGGAGATCGTGCATCATGGGCGTGTTGAAGGCATTCAACTTGTCCGGGCGATTCAGGGTGACGGTCAGAACCCCCGAAGCCATTTCTGTCGCCAATGTCTCGAAACCCATTTCCGCATCTCCCCCGGATCCATACCGGTCCCGCTGAGCTTAGCCCCGATACCCCCCTCGCAAAATGGGCGTGATAGGCTCTTTGGGCCGAGCGCAGGGCGCGAATCTCGAGGCGAAGGGACCCATGCTGATCGGAATTCTTGGCGATACGCACAACAACTTGGCCAACGTGGCGAAGATGATCGAAATCTTCGAGCGGCGGCGTGTGGAACGCGTCGTCCACACCGGGGATATCACCCAGCCCAAGGTTCTCTCCGCCCTCGCCGCCCTGTCCATGCCCGTTCACGCCGTGTACGGAAACAACGATCACGGAGAGCGCAGCGGCCTGGCCCAGGCCGCCGAGGAACACGGCATCGCACTGGCGGACGGCCCGCTCGAGTTGCAGTGGGCCGACCAACGCATCCTCGTCGCCCACGATCCCCTGGATCTCGAGGCGCATCTGGCCCCCCATCATACTCTGGGAATCCATGGCCATACTCACCTCTATCGACACGAATGGGTCGGCGACACCTTGGTCTTCAACCCCGGCGAATGCGCGGGCATGATCTCCGGGCAAAACCGCGTGGGCGTGGTCGACCTGACAAGACTCCATTGCGAGATCGAGCTTTTCTAGGCCGCCGGGCTGGCCTCAAACCCGGAGCCCGAGCGAAATCGAGAACAGGACCGGGAACGGGAACGGGAACGGGAACGGGAACGGGAACGGGACGAAAGGAAAGAACATGAGCTGGAAAAAAGAGGTCGATGGCATCGCACAGCGCCGCACCCTCGCCCAGGAGATGGGGGGAGCCGACGCGGTCGCTCGGCAGCACGAGCGCGGTCGAATGACGATCCGAGAGCGGGTGAACGCCCTGGCGGATTCCGGCACCTTCCAAGAGGAAGGCCCCATGGCAGGCCATGGCGAGCTCGACGAGAACGGTGAGCTTCAGCAATTCACCCCGGGCAATTACGTTCTCGGGATCGGGCAGGTCGATGGCCGGCCCTGCGCCATGGGGGGAGAAGATTTCACCCAGCGCGGCGGCTCCCCCACCCCTTCGGGCCTGCGCAAGAGCGTCTACGCCGAAGAAGTCGCGCTGCGCTATCGCCTGCCCCTCATTCGTTTTCTCGAAGGGGGCGGGGGCAGCGTCACCGGGACCGGCGGCAAGGGCACGTCGGCTCCCCGGCCCATGGGCGACCCGGTCTATGCGCCCTCCCGTTTCAAGTCCATGGCCGATGTTCTCGAGAGCGCCCCGGTCGTCAGCGCTGCGGTCGGCGCCGTCGCGGGACTGCCCGCAGCACGCCTGGCCGCGTCCCACTTCACCGTCATGACGCGCCATACCTCCCAGGTCCTGGTGGCCGGTCCGGCGGTGGTGGAGCGCGCCCTGGGCGAAAAAATGACCAAGGAAGAACTCGGCGGCGCCGCGATTCACCTGCGGAGCGGACTGGTGGACAACGTGGCCGAGGATGAGGCCGGCGTAATGGAACAGATCCGAGGCTTCCTCTCCTACCTACCGCGCAACACCTCGGAGATGCCCACCCGATCGAACCCGGACGCGGCCGATTTCGACGATCCCCAACGCCGGGAGGAGTCGCTGCTCGACCTCGTCCCCCGGGAGCGTCGCAAGATCTACAAGATGCGGAAGGTGATCAACGCCGTCGTCGACCGTGACTCCTTCTTCGAAATGACCGCGCTCTACGGCCGCTCCCAGATCACCGGGCTCGCCCGCATGAACGGCTGGCCGGTGGGCATATGGGCCAACGACCCCCGCTTCTACGGCGGTTCCATGACCGCCCACGGCGCCCAGAAGGTGCGGCGCTTCATCGAACTCTGCGATCGCTTCCACCTGCCCATGGTTGCCCTAGTCGACGAGCCGGGCTTCATGATCGGCTCGGCGTCGGAGAAGGCAGCCACCATCCGTTACGGGGTCGAAGCGATCTGCGCCACGGTGCGCTCCCGGGTTCCCTGGGTTTCCGTGATCGTCCGCAAAACCTACGGCGTCGCGGCCGCCGCTCATTTCGGCCCGAGCGGCGAGATCTACGCCTGGCCTTCGGCGGAGGGCGGCGCCCTTCCCATCGAGGGGGGCGTGGCCGTGGCGTTCCGACGCGAAATCGAAGCCGCCCCGGACCCCGAGGCCCGGCGCCTCGAACTCGAATCTCAATTCCTGGGCAGGCAGAACCCCTACGCCCGGGCCGAGGCGTTCGGGGTTCACGACCTAATCGATCCCCGGGACACCCGCCCAACGCTCTGCCGCTGGATCGAATTGGCGCGGCCCGTCCTCGAGGAAAGAGTCCTGGGAACCCGCCTGGCAACCTGATCCCCGGCCGGGCACGGTCGCTCATCCCACGGTCTAGAAGATCCCGAGGAAGCGCTTGCGCTCCAGACTCTTTCGGCAACCGTCGTATTGGGTCTGGTAGCGGCGGGCCCGGGCATCGACCTTCCAGGCCACGGGCAGTAGCCACGCCTTCTCGGTATGACTGCCCCGGGAGTAGCCGCCGATCCCCTCGTGATAGGCCAGGTAAAGGGCGCCGGCGTCGTTCCATGCGATCCCTACCCGGCGGTGCGCTCGGCTGCCGTACCAGCCGATGAAATCCACGACGTCCCCGAAATCATCCCGGGAAGCGCCGCTCCGCCCCACGCTGCGACGGTACTCCTCCCAGGTTCCGTCCAAGATCTGGCCATAGCCATAGGCGCTCGAGGGGCGCGACCCCGGGAAGATCCAGAGGAATCGCCCGCGTGGCGGCCGGGCATCCGCGATGAATCGCGATTCCTGATGGATGATGGCGAGCTGCACCGCCTCGGGCACACCCCAACGCTCGGCCGAGGCGCGGCTCGCGCGATACCAACCCGTCCGCTGACGGAAGATCGAGCACAGGTTATCGGGATCCGAAGGCGGCCCCGTCGCACACCCGCTCCCCCAGCACACCAGGGCCACAAGGATGGCCCCCAAGAGGGTCGCCCAGAGGCCCCGGCCCCGCGCCCGGCGGATCAACTCGACCCGGCCGGGTGAAAACGACCGATCCGCTCGCCCATCCGCACCGGGGTGCCCGGCTCGCGAACGTCGAGTTCGAAGGCTCCAGCGCGGCCGGCCATCACGAGGGTCGATCCGAACTCGAAGTGGCCCCATTCCGCCCCGCGCTCGAGACCGATACCGGGATCGGGGTACGCGCGCTCGCTGGGCTCGGCTCCCCGACGATGAGAACTGAGGTCGTCGAAGCGGAGCCGAATCTTGCCGACGAGGGTCGCCCCCACCGCCACCAGGCACAGGTCCGCCCGGGGGCCGACCGTCCCGGCCAAGTTCAGATACGCGCAGATCCGCTCGTTGCGAGCAAAAAGACGGTCGATGCCCTGAAGGCCGATGGCGTTGACGGGCCAGAGGGAACCGGGGACGTGGGCCACTCGGGTCACGAAGCCGGCGCAGGGCGCATGGAAGCGGTGGTAATCCCGGGGCGCGAGGTAGAAGGTCGCATACTGGCCCCCCTCCATGCTCCGGGCCAGAGCCTCGTCGCGAATCAACTCGGCGAGGCGATACTCGCGCCCCTTAACCTGGAGAAGGGTCCCGTCTTCGATCCGACCCGCCTGGCCCCAGGCTCCGTCGCAAGGAGCCACCAGGGTATCCTCACCGGGGGCGAGGGGACGAACGCCATCGGCCAGGGCCCGGGTAAAAAAGGCTTGGAGCGATGCATGGTCGGCCAGGGGGTCGCGCAGTTCGGAAAAGTCGACCCCCACGGCCCGCCCGAACGCCCGGTAGGCGGGCGCGCGCAGCGGACGGGGCAAATTCAGCCCGGCGACGATTCCCGCGGCGTGGGAGAGCAGGCTCTTGGGCAAGAGCCGCACAAGGGGTAGCCAGCGTCGGGGGTTCGGGCTGGGCAATTTATCCCTCCTCGGGTGGGGACGGGCTCCCGCCGCCCCTGTGGCATCGCGCCGAAATTACCGCTCCCCTCGGCCCGGGTCCACCGGAAACTTGGATCACCCATGCAGGACGCTCCCCGCTGGATTATGGTTCGGCCGCTCCGCGTTCCGGCCCGCCGCCCGAAACGCCAGCCCCGGACTGTATGCAAAATCGTATCGACGGAGTCATCGCCAAATTTCTGGCGCGCTGGGTCGATTTCATTCGACTCCGGGCCCGGAGCGTGATTTGGATCATCAGCCTTCTGACCCTCGGGCTCGGGGTCTACACCGTCCTCAACCTGGGCATCAACTCGGACAACGTGAGCCTGGTTCCCACGGATCTGCCCTCACGAAAAGCGCACGAGGCCTTCATCGAGAAATTTCCCAATCTCGAGGAAGCCATCTTTGTGGTGGTCGACGCCCAGACCCCCGAACTCGCCCGCGAGGCCGCCGCCCGGCTCACCATCCAGCTGAATGAATACCCCGAGGTGATCACCGAGGCTTACCAGCCCGGCGCCGGCGAGTTCTTCGAAAGCCACGGCCTTCTCTACCGCAGCGTGGACGAAATCGACGATTTCGCCGATCAGATGGCTCGGGTCCAACCCCTCCTCACCCAACTCGAACAGGATCCGAGCATCGGCAACCTCGCGCGAATCGTTCGCGAGGGCCTGAACCTCAGCGGCGGAGAGACGTCGAGCGGCGATTGGGCTCAGGTGCTCGACCGGCTAAGCGAAGCCACCGTACGCGCCGGAGACGAACACCCCGTCGCCGTGTCCTGGGAGGAACTCCTGCTTCGAGACTCCTCCCTGGATATCTCCCACCGTCGGGTCATCGTCGTCCACCCGATCCTCGACTATGCCGATATCCTCACGGGCCGGCGACCCATCGCGGCGATTCGTGCCGCCGCCGAGCACCTTGAACTCCTGCCCGAGCGCGGAGTCTCGGTTCGCGTCACCGGCAACCCCGCGCTCAACTACGACGAAATGATCGGAATCGCCTGGGATGTCGGCGTCGCCGGCGTCTTTTGTTTCATCCTGGTCGCCCTCATCCTCTATCGGGCCCTGCGCTCGGTCAAAATCGTCATCGCTACCCTCTTAACCCTCCTGGTGGGACTGATCTGGACCGCGGCCTTCACGGCGGCGGCCATCGGAACCCTCAACCCCCTCTCCATCACCTTCGCGATCCTCTTCATCGGGCTGGGGGCCGATTTCGGAATTCACCTGGGCACGGGCTACGCCCACCGAATTAGGGCCGGAGACGCTCCAGCCCTGGCCCTGCGCGAAGCGGCCGGCCAGGTGGGAACGGCCTTGGTCTTCTGCACTCTGACCACCGCCATCGGCTTCTACGTCTTCGTGCCCACGGATTACCGGGGAGTCTCCGAACTCGGCCTGATCGCCGGCACCGGGATGTTCATCATCCTCTTCCTCACCCTGAGCTTCCTCCCGGCGCTGCTCAGCCGAGGCCTCCGCGTCGACCCAGCGCTCGAACTGCGCGCTCCGGTCCATTTTCGCACCCATTTCTGGCGGCGAATCGGAGAGCACCCCAGGGCCATTCGACGGACGGCGGGAGTCCTGGCCATCGTCGCCGCGTTACTCCTCCCCGGCCTTCGTTTCGACGCCAATGTCGTCGAGATGCGCGACCCCAAAACGGAATCGGTCATCGCCTTCAAGGATCTGCTCGCCCACTCGACCACATCTCCCTGGTACCTCAACGTGTTGGTCCCCGATCTGGCAACGGCGCAGACTCTGGCCGAGAGCCTGGGGTCCCTCGATGAGGTCGACCGGGTCATCACGCTGAACTCCTTCATTCCCACCGAACAGGACGAGAAAATCGAGATCCTCGAGGACGTCAATTTCCTCTTCGAACAGCCCACCACAATTCGGTACGGCCAGCCCTCGCCACCCGTGGAGGAGCAGATCCGCGCGCTACAGGACCTTCATGACTCCCTGGGCGAAACGATCCGAATAGGCGGCAGCGCTCCCCTGGCCCTGAGCATGGAACGACTGCAAGAGCATCTCTCCGTCTTCCTCGGCCGCGCCCAGGAACAGGACCGCGTACCCGAGGCCCTCGCCGAGCTCGAGGCGGTCCTTCTTAAACCCTTCCCCGAACACCTCCAGCGCATGCGCACCGCCCTGGCCGCGGACACCGTCACCTTGGACGACATCCCCGAGCGACTTCGCGAGCGCATGCTGGCGGAAGACGGCACCGCCCGGCTCCAGGTCTACCCTGCCAGCCAATTGGGGGACGGGGAAGCCATGCGGAGCTTTGTCTCCGCGGTTCAGGCGCAATCACCCAACGCCGCCGGAGTCCCCCTGAACCTGGTGGAATTCGGCGATGTCATCAGTTCCTCCTTCAGCCAGGCACTGCTCTCGGCCCTGATCATCATCGCACTGCTCCTCTTCGTTCTTTGGCGCCGACTCTCGGACGTGCTGATCGTTCTGGTCCCCCTCTGCCTTGGCGCGGGTCTGACCGGCGCCACCGCGGCCGTCCTGGATATCCGCTTAGACTTCACCAACATAGTGGTGATCCCCCTGGTTTTTGGCATTGGCGTGGACAGCGCCATCCACCTTGTCCAGCGCTCGAGGGAGTTGCAGGATGCGGTCGGAGGCCTGCTCGAGACCGCGACCGCACGGGCAGTCTTCTACAGCGCCGTCACCACCGGCGTCAGTTTCGGAAGCCTCGCCCTAGCCGGACACAACGGGCTCAAGGGGCTGGGCATCATGCTCTGCTTCGGCCTCTTCTACACCGTGGCCTCGGTGCTCGTGCTGCTGCCCGCGCTACTCGAGCTCCGCACCGCAAAAGCCTGAAGGCTCCTCCCTCGAAGCGCGGAGCCCCCTATTCGGAGGGGGTCTCTCCGACTCTTCTCACCGAGATCCTGACTTTCGAGGGCGCCAGGGAGAGCGCCCGAATGCCCTCGGGGCTGACGACCTGAGAGAGGTCCAGAGCGAAGGTTCGCCGCCCGAGTTGAACCAGTAGGGCATCGACGCGCACCGAGAGATCGTCGGAACCCGCGAGATAGAGATCTCGGCGCAACCCCTCGAGGCGAAGGGCCACGTCGGCGGGGTTCACGGAGACCAGCTCAAAGCCTTCGGGCAGGTTCTCGACCTTGACGGGCACCCGGCGCTCCATGATCTCGACCGCTCCGCCCGGCACCGCCACGTACCAGACCGCCGTCGCCAGACCGAATGCGAGCACACCCTCGCGCCACCCCGAACGCAATTTTCCCGCGAGGTCGCGGCCGTCCGAGGGACCGCCCGGGCGGGTGGTCCTCGCGATAAAATCCCGCAGCACTCGCGCGAGTTCGTCGGGGTTCGAGATCACGCGAATTTCGCCGCCCTGGGCCACGGAAACCTCGCCCCGCTCCTCTGAGACGACGAGGCAGAGGGCGTCGCAACGCTCGGCCAAACCGAGGGCCGCGGCGTGGCGAGTCCCGCCTCCCCCCAGCCGATCCCAATCCGTCGACAAGGGTAGGTGGACCCCAAAGCGCAACAGTCGATTCGCTTGGACGAGCACCGCCCCGTCGTGCCCCGGGGTCTGGGGATCGAAGAGGCTCAGGACCAATTCCTCGGACAGCCGGCCGTCGAGATGCACCCCACCATCGAGGTGCCGATCCATCGGCTCGCGACCGGGCAGGATGACCAGCGCGCCCACTCGGCGCTCGGCCAGATAGAAAAGGGCCCTGACCAGGGAGCGTTCGACATCCGGGGGCGGATGCGGCGCCCCTCGGCGGAGGCCCCAGACCGCGATTCCCTCAAAGAGTCGCCGCAGGTCGTCCTGGAACACCACCACCAACATCACCGCGAGCACGGCGAAGAAGCCCTGAAGCAAGCTTGAAGTCAATTGGAGTTCAAGACCCCGGGCCAGGCCGAAGAGCGCTCCCAGAGCAGCCAATCCCATCAGGGCCAGCCGGGCTTGGGAGGTTCGAAACCACACGATCACGAACCAGATCAAGGAGGCGACGATCACGATATCGACCAAATCGGCCAACCGGAGCTCGGCAAACAGGGGCAAGTTAATCTTTCGCCTCCTTACTGCGCCTCGAACAGGGCGAAAACCTCAAGGATTTCCTCGTCCAGACTATCGCAGCTGCACTCGGACACAAAGCGCCCCCGAATCTGCGGAGCCCGCTGCCCAGTCGCACGAAAAGAGCTAGCCAGCGCTCCCAAAGTTCACCAGACTCCGAAGATGCGATTTCTCCATACAATGGTCCGTGTCACGGACCTCGACGCGTCCCTGGATTTCTACTGCAACCAGCTCGGCCTTGAGGAAATTCGCCGCATCGATGTGGAAGCGGGCCGCTTCACCCTGGTCTTCCTGGGGGCGCATGACAACCCCGAGGCCCAGGTGGAACTCACCTGGAACTGGGATCCCGAACCCTATGCCGGCGGGCGAAATTTCGGACACCTCGCTTACGAGGTGGAGAATATTTTCGAACTCTGCCAGCGGCTGATGGATGCCGGGGTGACGATCAACCGTCCTCCCCGGGACGGTCACATGGCTTTCGTTCGCTCCCCGGACGGAATTTCCATCGAACTCCTCCAGAAGGGGGGAAGTCTGCCTCCCGAAGAACCCTGGACTTCGATGCCCAATTCCGGCGAATGGTAGGAAGGCAGAGACCTTGAGCGCATTGCAATTTGAGCACGGCGCGTTGATGAGCGAGCACACCTACGCCGCCCACCAGGTCGAAGCGGGTCGACGGCTGCACGGTGGGTTTGATCCCGACGGCCGGTACATCTCCCCGCGTATGAAGGTGCGCGGCCCGGCCCTCGAAGCCTGGGTCGACGCCCTGCGCGAGCGCGGTGGTGACCTGATGGACACCGACTCATCCCTGCTCGCGGGGATTCGCTACCCCAGCACAGCCCAATCGAAGCTTTTGCTCGAGGAGGGGCTGGGGCAGAGCTTCTGGAATACCCTGACGATCACGGGGCATATCGAGGCCCGCGGCCGGGTACTCGCAGAGATGCAGTTCCCGGACTTCCAGGCCGTGGCCCACGAAGATATCAGCGCCATGGCGCTGGGACATCTCCATAAGGGACTCCTCGAATCCCACGGCCTCGACGAGGGCGGCGAACCCGGGCGCGGCATCGGGGGCCACGACGAAATGTGGTTCGCCCTGCGAGACCTCGCCTTCGGCGAAGTCGACTATCCAGAACCGATCGTTCCCGAGAACATCGCCCGGCCCGATTCCGAGGATCCTTCGCCGTCGATCGAGGAGCCCTATGCGGGGATCATCCGCTTTCTTCTCAATCTGCTGCTCATCGAGTTTCGAGCCGAGCGCGCCTTCGCGCTCGCGGAAACCCTTCTTCGCGATCCCGATCTCTTCAGCGCTCGCCGGGAGCAGGCCGAGCATGCTGCTGTGCTCGTCGACCGGATCCGGCAGGACGAGACTGTCCATATCCGCTCCCTCCGGCTCTACCTCGGCGAACTCCGCCAGATCAAACTCAGGAGCGCCGACGGCGGGAGCCTCCCCGGGAGCCAGGTTGTCGACGAGTATTGGGAATCTCTCGTCCACTGGGCCACCGTGGAGCAGCCCCGACTCGCCGCCGAGCAACAGCGCAAGCTGATGACCGAGCGGATCTCGGGGCACCCCGAAGCAGCGCGCGTCCAGCGAGCCTTCGATGCCCTGGAAGAGACCGACGCTCCCAGTGCTTGACCCCCGGTCCCCGGCCGGGGGCCGGCACCCATGAAGGACATCAAGGGCCCCCCTGCCCTCGCGCTGGTCGAGGACGAGTTTCCGGGCCGCCCACTTCACGATACAGCGGTGAGCCACGCGATCCTGCGCCAGGTCGCCGCTCGGGAAGTCCCCGAAACCCTGCGCCTCTACGTCCCCGATGAGGTCATGCTTTTTTCCCTGCTCGATGCCCGCAACCCGGGCTTCGGCCAGGCGCGGCAAGCCGTCGAGCGCCTGGGCTGCCCCTCCCTCCTGCGCATGGCGGGCGGCCACGCCGCCCTCTTTCACCGCCATTGCCTCGCGTTCGCCTGGGCGATTCCCCAGGACCAGGCGACCGAAGGCATCCAGGAGCGCTTCCGAAGCCTGGCCCACATCGTCCAGCGCGCCTTCGTTCGGCTCGGTGTCGACGCCCGGATCGGGGAGGTCCCTGGCGAGTACTGCCCCGGGGAGTACAGCGTCAACGCCGGAGGGCGCCTCAAGCTCATGGGGGTGGGGCAACGCGTGATTCGAGGCGGCGCCCACGTGGGTGGCGTGATCGTGGTCGGCCAATCCGCCCGCCTGCACGAACTCCTCGAGCCCGTCTACCACCACCTGGCCCTGCCCTGGGCTCCGGCATCCGCCGGCTCCCTGGAGGACGTCGTCCCCGGGATTCGTCTGGAGGAGGTCCGACAGGCGCTGCTGACGGAGTTCGCTCAGGGACGCACGCTCCGGCCGGCTCGCCTCGGCGAGGCCACTCGCGCACTCGCCCTCGAACTCGAAGCCTGGCATTCCCCCGAGTCGGGATCGGCACCCCGCTCGTCTCGCCGGGCTCTGGAGCTCCCAAAAACCGTCCTCGGCGGGGGCGACGAGAGCACCTGAGACGCCCTCGCGATCCTGGCCTATCCTCCCGTCATGCTCCTTTTTTCGCGCAAGTCTCGACGCCGCGGCCTGGTGGGGATCCTGATCCTCTTC
Organism: Myxococcota bacterium; assembly: GCA_028823175.1. Lineage (GTDB taxonomy): Bacteria > Myxococcota_A > UBA9160 > UBA9160 > UBA4427 > JAZXM01. The sequence goes on along the minus strand of JAPKBZ010000008.1, from coordinate 29,356 downwards.
TGGAGCTGGCCGGCGGGGGCCGATCCCCGGCCACCCGCGCCGGGAAACGCCTGGAATCCGGCGACGCGCGCGGCCAGCGTGCCCGGCCCGGCGCTGGCGCAGCCCCCCAGCGAAATCTGTACCCGGGCGAGCTGTGCTCCACGCTCGGGGGATTCGCCCTGGAGTCTCGCGGGCTTTGGCTTGGCAGCCCTCGCCTCAATTCGACTCGGTCGCCGCTCTACCAGCCCTCAGTCGCGTCCGAATTCCGCCAGCGGGTAGGCCGCGCAAGCGCCGCCCAGAATAGCCGTGTACTCCGCCGGGGAGAGCGCGTCCCCGCGCTCGGCCAGGGAACGGTAGACCGCGCATCGCTCCGCCAGATCCTCAAAGCGCGGATCCTCGGCGATCTGCGCCAGCACCCCCTCCCGGGTCAGCGACTGGGACGACATCCGCAGACCGCCGTCCGCAGGAGTATCGAGAATCAGCATGCGAACCCCGTCGGCGGAGGAGGCATCCCAGGGCAGCCAAAGCGGCAGGTCGCCCCCGGTGGCGCGCCCCGGGTTCCCCGTCCGGGCAAACTCACCCCAATACCCCATCATGGCGACGGAGAGGGCATCGGCGGCGGGCCTCCGCTCGGGGTCGAAGATGTACTCGCCCAGCCCGCCCAGGTCCAGGTTCCCGAACACGAAGGGAATCTCCACCGCGTGGCCCGCGCCCACCAGGGTCGAGAGATCGGCGAAGAGCAGTTTGCGCTCCTCGTCCCAATCGAAACGGTAAACGAAGACGCGCCCGGGCTCTCGGGAAACCACCGCGCGAGCCGGGTCGTCCGCCCCCCTCACCTTCCACATTTGGCTCGGATATTCGGTTTCAAGGGTGTAGGCGCGCTCGTCGTTGAGCCAAACCGGAATGCCAAAAAAGCGGGTCACGTGCTCGCTACCCATCATCGCGAAGAGCTTGACCTCATCGCGATTGGTCCCAAAGATCACGGGCACCCGGGCGAACTCGCCGGCCCGAATAACATCGAGGGGCTCGCCCAAGGGAATCACCGCGCCATCGCGAATCAACTGGGGGATCCAATACATTCCGCCAAAATTCGCCCCGTCGAAGACCGCCATCAACTCGCCCGGGGTCTTGCCTCGCAGGTAGTCGCCGACCTCGGCGGGAGATAGGGAGGCCCGCTTCGTCCGGGCGCTCGCGCGATCGTCTGCGCTTCCATCCGCCACCAGGAGATCGAGCAGAACCTCCCCCGAACTATTCACGTGGGCCCCCTCGACATTCTCCCTAATTCCTTCGGCCTCGGCGCGGGGCACGCTCGAGAGCGACCCGCTCTGGGAGATCGCCCGGTGAAAGAGCCCCCGGGCCGGGGGGGAGAGCAGCAGGGCAAAAACGTTCGTGCCGCCCGCGGACTCGCCAAAAATGGTGACCCGGCGAGGATCGCCGCCAAAGCCAGCGATCTCGGAGCGCACCCACTCGAGCGCCCGCACCATGTCGAGCACCGCGTAATTCCCCGAACCATCCGAGGGGCTCGCCCCAGGCGTTCGCAGCGCCGGATGAGAGAACCAGCCCAGGACTCCGAGCCGGTAGTGGATCGTCACGACGATCACGTTCTCCTGGGCTGCGAGACGGCTTGAGTCGTAGACGTGCGCGCTCCCCACCGAGTTGCCCCCGCCATGAATCCACACCATGACGGGCAGGCCCGGCTCGCTTCCCGGCTGAGCCGTCGCCGGAGCGAAGACGTTCAGGTAGAGACAATCCTCGCTCCCCACCACCGACCCGGCGTCCGAACCCGCGGGACCCGCGAATTGAACGCACTCGGGCCCGAAATCCAGAGCTTCCAGGGGCTCGGCCCGGGGCGAAGGCGGCCGCGGGGCTTTCCAGCGGAGTGCACCCAGCGGGGGCTGGGCGAAGGGGATCCCCAACCAGCTCAGGCCGCCACTCTCCGAACGCGAACCGATGACCGTCCCCTGAGCGGTCCCTCGAGCGCTCCCCGGGTCGGCGACTCGCTCGGGCTCGGGCGGCGTGGACACGCAGCCGACCGTCGCCAGGACGATGAGCAGCGCCCCCTTGGCGAGCGCACCCATCAGGCGCGCAAAACCTTGACCCACTGGAATGAACTCGACGAGCCGGGCACCTGGCCTGACTGCCCGTACACGTAGCGAATCGATTCGCCCCCTTCGGCGCTCGCCAGAATCGACTTGAAGCTCGCGATGCGACGCTCCGGATCGTCGGGGCTGAGTCCGTGGAAAATAATTTCTGCCCCCTCCCGGGTCTCCATCACATTCAAGACCAGAGTGGCCAGGGTAAAAAGTTTGCCCATGCCCTCCACGGCTTCCACCGCAAAGCGCGGGATGGCGACATTATCGATCTCGATCTTGTATTCGACGCGCATTCAGGTTCCCTCCCCCCGATCCGGCTCAAGCCGCTCGATACCGCGCAGAGTCGCCCCGGCGCCTGCGCCTGTCAAGCGAACTCTTCGCCCCCTGTAGGATCCGCCGACTCCGCGGCCCCAGGAGCGACCACCGAGTCCAGGAAACACACCACCCGACCCTCGGCGTCCTGGCGGACCGGCGGCAGTTCCCGCTCGCATTGTTCCATGGCCTCTGGACAGCGAGGGTGAAAGGGGCAACCCGAGGGCGGGTCCGAGGGAGACGGCACGTCCCCGACCACCGGCGGCGCTTCACCCCGGATGTCGGGGTCCATCGAGGGAGCCGCAGCGAGCAAGGCCCGGGTATAGGGGTGTCGGGGGCGAGAAAAAATCTGCTCGGTGGTGCCCGCCTCGACGATTCGCCCGAGGTACATGACCGCCACCCGGTCTGCCAGGTAACGCACCACGCCGAGATCGTGGGTAATAAATAGGTAGGCGATCCCCAAATCCCGCTGAAGGTCGGAGAGAAGATTGAGGATCTGGGCCTGGATCGAGACATCTAGGGCGGAAACCGCCTCATCGCAGACGATCAGGCGCGGTTCCACGGCCAGCGCGCGGGCGATGCAGATCCGCTGACGTTGGCCGCCCGAAAATTCGTGGGGGTAGCGCCAAATATGCCCAGGGTCGAGCTGCACCTTTCCGAAGAGCGCCTTGACCCGCTCGGTCCGATCCGCCTCATCACGGCCGATTCCGAAACTCCGCATCCCTTCGGCCACCGAGTCGCGAACGCGCATGCGAGGATTGAGCGAGGCCATGGGGTCCTGAAAGATGATCTGGATATGGCGCCGGTAGCCCCGCAGTTTCGCCTCGCTGAGCTTCATCAGGTCGACCCCCTCGAAGGAGACACGCCCGGCCTGGGCGGGGGTCAAGCGCAGAATCGAGCGCCCCACTGTGGTCTTGCCGCAGCCCGACTCGCCCACCAGCGCGAGGGTCGAAGCCGGGGCAATTTCCAAATCGACATCCGTCACCGCCTGCACGTGGCCGGTGGTCCGCTGAAGCAGACCGCGCTTGATAGGGAACCAGGTCCGAAGGCCTTCGACCTGGAGCAGGGGCTCACCCGGCGAGCGGCTCATGATCGCCCTCCCCCGGCAGGCCCGCCGTCGATGGCGTGGCAGGCCGCCCGGCGATCGCCGGCGATCTCGCGCAGTTCGGGCACCTCTTGATCGCAGAGGTCGAAATGATCCGCGCAGCGTGTCGCGAAGCGGCAGCCCTTGCCCCATTCCTCGGGCGAGGGAACGACCCCGGCGATTTCGGGCAGACGCTCGCCGGGCTGGGCGAGGGTGGGATTCGAACGCAGGAGCCCCCGAGTATAGGGGTGGACCGGCTCCCGAAAGATCTGCTTCCGGCTCCCGGTTTCGACGATCCGACCCGCGTACATCACCGCGACTCGGTCCGACAACTCGTTGACGATTCCGAGATCGTGGGTGATCAGCAGGATCGACATGCCCCGATCGCGCTGAATATCCCGGAGCAGGCGAATGATTTGGGCCTGAATAGTGACATCCAGGGCCGTAGTGGGTTCGTCGGCGATCAACAGATCGGGCCGGGTCGAGAGCGCCATGGCGATCATGACGCGCTGCTTCAGCCCCCCCGAGAGCTGATGGGGATAGGCATCGAGCCGCTCCTCGGGAGCGGGGATCCCCACCTCGACGAAGAGCTCCCGGCAGCGCTCCCGGGCCTCTCTTCGGGACGTCGACTCGTGAAGGCGAATCGCCTCGATAATCTGATCTCCCACCGGAACTACGGGGTTCAAGCTCGTCATGGGCTCCTGAAAGATCATCGCGATGCGGCGCCCGCGCACCCGGCGCATCTCCGTCACGGGCAATTCCAGGAGATCTCGCCCCTCGAGTCGTACCCGCCCGGCGACAATACGACCGGGCTTGGGAACCAGGCGCATCAAAGAAAGCGCCGTCATGGACTTACCGCAGCCCGACTCCCCCACCAGGGCAAGAACCTCTCCGCGGTCCACCCGTAAATCGTTGCCATCCACGATGGGCAACGCCCCTCGGGCCCCTGGAAATTCCGTGGTCAGTCCTTCCACTTCGAGCAAAGCCGTCATTCGGCCTCCCGTGCCGTGCGCGGATCGAGGGCGTCGCGAAGCGCATCCCCGACGAAATTCACCGCGAGGATCAATCCAAAGAGCGCGACCCCCGCCGCGGAAACATTCCACCAGACCACGGGATCCCGGGACAATTCGTTTCGGGCCTGGTCGATCATCTGTCCCCAACTGCCGTCCACCCCGATCCCGAGCCAGGAGAGGATCGCCTCGGAGAGCACCAGCCCGGAGAACATCAGAACGAAGGTGATGATCACCAGGTGCATCAAATTCGGCACGATATGGCGTACGAGAATTCGCGCCTCGGAAACGCCCAAAGCCCGGGCGGCCGAGACGTACTCAAGCTCGCGCAATTTCAGGGTCTCGCCCCGGGAGACCCTACAAAAGCCAACCCACCCCGTGATCGCCAGAGCAAAGCAAATCGCCAGGGTGCTCTTGCCGAGCACCATGATCAGCGCGATCAGCAGCAGGAGCCCCGGCATCGAGGCCAGAGTCGACATCACGAAGAAGACCACGTCGTCGAGGCGCCCACCGAAATAACCCGCGGGCACGCCAAAAAGAAGGGCCAGGGGGATCGCCAGGAGGCTGGTCAGACCGCCGATCAAGAGGGCCACGCGCGCGCCCTTGAGCGAGAGGTAGAGGACATCACGGCCGATCAGGTCCGTGCCGAGGAGGTGACTGCCGGGCTTGCGCAGGGCGCTGCCGCCGTAGAATTCGGTCTCCGCGAGGGGCGCCGAGTAGCTTCGCTCCTGGGAATCCGCGAAGAACCGGTCGATCACACTCCGAGCCTGGTGCTTCGCCACCGCATCCTCGCCCGGGTGCACGCCCCCCACCCAGGCCACGCTATCGAGCAGGGCCACCACGACATAGAGAGCGACCAGCCCGAGGGCCAGTCGACGCCTTCGCCAAATATCCCGAAAGGCCTGGGACCACATGCGCGAGCGTCGAACGAGCCACGCCAGCCCCGCACCGCCGGCGAGCAGAAGACCCACCACCCAATTCGAAACGATATAACTCTCCATGCCCCCCCCTTACTCGAGTCGCACGCGCGGATCGACCAACCCGTAGGAAAAGTCGGTGATGATCTGCCCGAAGACAAAGAGAAGTGAACCGATATAGACCATGGTACGAAGCACCGAGAAATCGTTGCCCTGGATCGCATCCACCGTGATCGCCCCAAGCCCGGGAATCCCAAAAAAAGACTCGAGGAGCAGGGACCCCATAAAGAGGAAGGGGATGGCGAGAATGACCCGGGTCAGCAGGGGAATCAGCGAATTTCGAAAAACGTGCCGCACCATGATACGGCCTTCGCCACAGCCCTTGGCCCGGGCCGTTCGCACATAATCGGTATTGCTCTCCTCCAGGAAAACCGTGCGATAGAAGCGCACATCTCCTCCCACCCCCGCCAGCACGCCCACCAAAAGCGGCAAGGCCAGGAAGCGGACGATCAATTGGGGATCGGAATCGAACCCCGAGATCGGGAACCAGTGCAGAAGGCGTCCCACCAGGTACTGGGCGCCAATGATATAGAGCAGAATCGACACACTCATCGCCAGCACCGAAATCACCACTCCCAGGCGGTCGATATAGGTCTCCCGAAAGAAGGCGACGAGGAGCGCGAGTGGAATCGCCGCCAAGAGCGAGAGCACGAAAAGCGGCAGCGTGAGGGTCAGACTCGGCATCATTCCGCTGCGAATGCGATCCGCGATGGGGGTATCGTCGGCGTCGCTTCGACCGAAATCAAAGGTGAGCATCCGGCGATAATGCTCGAAGAGCATATTTTCCTGCCAGGCGCCGGGGCCCGGGAAGAGCTGGCGATCATACCCGTGATTGATCTTCCACTGCTCGACCACCGCCGGCGGCACGCGCTCCCCCAGAGCCTTACGGGCAACGTCGTCAGGACTCGTCACGGTAAAGAAGAGGACGAAGAGGAAGAAGAGGACTCCGAAGACCACCCCGACCCCGTAGGCGAGGCGCCGAATCAAGTAGGCGAGCATATTATTGGCGCTCCCTCATAAAAGTCACGATTCCCGGCACAATGACGACGACGCCCACGGCCACCAGCACGTAGAGCGGCCACAGGATCGGCTGATTCCAAAGCGCCCGCTGTCGCGCTCGGAGTTCGGGATCGAGATCGCGATACTTCGTCATGGAGAAGGACATGCCGAAGGGCTTGACGTGGGCGAGCCAGCCGTGAAAGAGCGAGTAGGCCTCGGAATGCGTCAGCTCGACCCAGGGCCGCTCGAACTCGAGGATGCTTCGCATTTCCTCGATTTCGGCCCGGCGGTCGGAATCGTTGGGGCGTCCCTTCATGGAGAGGTAGAGCTCGTCAAAACGCGGATTCGAAAAATTCGCCGTATTCGGACCTCCGCTCTTCGAGCGGGCCATTTCGGACCAAAGAAGAAAGAGGAAATTTTCCGGGTCTGGGTAGTCGGCGAACCAGCCCCACATGAAGATCTGATAGGCGCCGTTTCGAACCTTTTCCTGGAACTGATTGTAATTCGTCGCCTCGATGGCCACGTCGATGCCGAGCTTTCGCCAGGCCCGGGTGAAGAATTCGAAGCGTAGCCGCCCCTGGGCCGAGGTGTCCGAGGTGTCGAATGTCAGGCGAAGGGGCTCCCCCGTCGCGGAATCGATGCCTCCCGGATAACCCGCCTCAACCAACAACTCACGCGCCCGGGCCAAATCCACCTGGCGATAGGGGTTCTGGTAGTCGGCATCGTAGCCGAAGAGGCCCGGCGGGAGCGGTGACTGGGCGGGAACTCCGCGCCCATTGCTGAAGAGCCGGGTGTACTCCTCGCTATCGATCGTCAAACTCATGGCCTGGCGCAGCTTTCGGCTCGAATCGCCTCCGGCATTCCCGACCACATCATCGTCCATGTTGAAACCAATATAGAAGACCGAGGGCTCGACGCTCTTCTCCAGGGAAATCCCCATCCCCCGCATATCCTCGGAGAGCGCGCCCTCGTGAATGACCTTGTCGAAACTCTCCTTGACGATTCCCGCGGCGTCGTAATAGCCCTGAAGAAATTTATTGAAATAGGGAATCGACTCCTTCTCGCGCCGGAATTCGATGCGCTCGATGAAGGGGAGAGGCTGGCCCACCACGGCCTCATCCAGACGGCCGGCGGCGTAGTCGCCAGGTCCGCCCGAATCGGGATAGACGGCGCCGGGTGCCTTCCACTCGGGGTACATGGCGCCATACCAGTTGGGGTTCGCCTCGAGGATCATCCGGGAGTGTTTCTCGTACTCCACCATCCGGTAGGGACCCGTGCCCACGGGATGGTCGGCGAAGCGCGGCCGGCCCTCCTCGCCATCGTAGTAGACCACCGCCTCCCAGGGGACCGGCGCGGTAAAGGGCATGGCAAACCAGTAGAGAATCTGTGGGTAGGCCCGGGCCACCTCGATCTCGAGTCCGTAGGGCCCGCGTACGCCGACCCCCTCGATCGGGCCCGCCGCCGCATACTGCTCACGAACCGGGAGCTCAGCGAACTCTTCATCCGCTTCCCGCAGATCGATCAAGCGTTGGGAAAATTCGGCAAAGCCCCGAATATTGCCCAGGGGCTCCGCCACCGGGCTATTGACCCCCGGGTCGGCCAGACGCATCAACTCGAAGGCAAAATCGGCGGCGACCACCTCCCGGGTATCCCGGGTTCCGCCATCCAGGGCAAAGCACGGGTCGGCCTGGTAGAGAACGCCCTGGCGCAGCTCGAAGCGATAGAGACGCCACTCCGTACCGACGTCCGTCACCTCGGGCAGGCCGGCGGCCAACCCGGGAATCAGCACATAGGGTCGCTCGAGATAGTGATACTCGAGCAGAGTCTCGTAGACCTCCCCCGTGATCGCGTGGGCCCCGGTCGTATAGGCCACCGCCGGGTCGAGGGTGCGCGGCGCCTCTCGATAGCTCTTATAGAGCACCTTGCGCCCGTCATCGTCATTCGAGTAGGGATTGTTGTTGCAACCCACGACCAGAAGCGCGCAAAGGACCCACCCGCATCGCAACCAAACCCGTCTCGGCGCTCTCACGACGCGCCCTCCCCGCCCTGGCCCTGGGGAAGTTTGAGTTCGAAGAGCTCTCCCGGAAGATCCCGGGACAAGTTCACCTGCTTGAAGCGCAGCGTGGCCTGGCCCCGCACCCGGGGAAAGTCCAGCTTGAGCTCGAATGCGAAGGCCCGGGGCTCGCCTCCCTCGACGGGAACGATTCGATAATCGTCGAACTCGGCCTTCCAAACCGCGGCTCCTTCTGGGTCCAAGCGCTCCATCATTTCCAATCGCCCCTGCGCGTCGAAAACATAACGCTCCCGAACGGTTCCACGCGCATCCCGGCGGTCGAAGGCCACCCCGCCCGCGTCGGCGGGCCGTACTTCCCCGAACCGGAGCCCGGTCTGGGGAGCCGGTGTGCCCAGCAGCAACTCCACCACCTCTCGGGGTTGCAGGTCCACCCGAGCGACCCGCCAAAGCAGGGACGCCGAGATCAACCCCGCCTGAAGCTGACCGCGGCCCGGTTCATAGAGCTGATAGACACCGTCATGGGCAACCAGCACGGCGGCCAACTGGCCGAAGAGAGCGAGTACTTCGACCCGCAACTGCTCGGGGCGGGCAACATAGATGCGCTGGGGGCGGCTCAGGTGGAGGTCCGGCGCCTCTATTTCGACCTGGGCCCGGCTGCGCAGACCACCGATCTCGTTCCCCCGAAGAGCGAGCTGTGCCAGCAGCGGCTCCGGACGCAGTGCGGCGGCGCTGAGACGCGGCCCCGGCGAAGGACTCTGGCAGCCGGCCAAGAGAGCCAGGCCCAGCAACGCGAAACCCAGGACCGCCGTCCTCTTCACGGGAACTCCGAAGCCTCGCCGTCGGCCGAACTTCCGAGTTCTCGCCGCAGGGTCTCGATCTTCTCTCTCAGGTTCGGTTGCTCCTCGAGACGGGGATCCATGGCGACCGCCTGCTCGTAATAATCCAGGGCCCGGCGAGGCTCATCGAGCAGCAGGTAGACGTCGCCCAAATGTTCGGAAACCACCGGATCCCCACCCGTCAACTCCAGGGCCAGGATGAGCTGCGCGATCGCCTTCTCGAGCAACTCCAGACCCTCCACTCGTTGGGGTCCGCCGATCAGTGGGCGCGCGCGCATGTAGTAGACCCAGCCCAGGCTATCGACGATATAGCCATCCCGCGGACTGAGCCGAACTGCCCGCTCGATCAGCGCCTCCGCCCGGTCGAGGTTCTGCCCCCGCTCGACCCAGGTGTAGCCGACGTAATTGAGGGCCTGGGCGTTCTGGGGGTCGTGCTTCAGCACCTGGGTCATGTAGAAGAGGGCCTGGTCGATCTCCTTCTGGCTCCCATAAAGAACCGCGAGTTGGTAGAGCACTTCGACGTCGTCGGGGTCCTCGGCCAGCATCTCTTCCAGCAACGCGGCACCCCCCTCGAAATCGCCCGATCGAGCGCGCAAGAGAGAAACCTGAAAGGTCATCCCTCGACCGGGCCGCAGAGCCCGCAGGGCTTCGACTTCTTCCAAGGCGGCGAGGAAGTCAGCGTTGTCCTCGTGCTGAATCGCGATCTGCATGCGAGCCTCGAAGTAGAGGGGATGGCTCAAAGGAACCGAATCAAAAACCTCCATGGCCTCGTCGACCCGGCCGAGGGCTCGCAGGACCTGGCCCAGTGAGTAGGTCAGCTCGAAACGATCGGGATGTCGAAGCGCAGCCTCCTGCAGACGTCGGGCGGCGTCTTCGTAGCGCCCGGAACCGAATTCGAGAGAAGCGAGACGCCGAAGGATTTGCAAATCGTCGGGGAAAATTTCCGCGAGTTCCTCGTAGGTGGCGATGGCCTGATCGATTTGATTCTCGGCGATCAGAGCCTCCCCCAGGCTCAGGAGTGTCCCGTAATGAGCCGGCCGCTCGGCGAGAATTTCGCGGTAGAGGGCAATCTCCCCGGCCCGGTCGCCCTGAGACCGGCGCATCCGCGCCAAGCGGGAATAAATAACGATCCGTTCGGGGTGCTCAACCCGGGCCTGCTGCAGCGCTCCCTCGGCCTCGGCGAAGCGTCCCATGCTTTCGTAGGCAGCGGCCACCGCCATCGCCGCCCCGAGGAAATCGGGTTCGGATGCCTGGAGACCTTGAGCAACCTCAAGCGCCGCTTGGAAGCGGCCCTCTTCGAAATAGATCTGGTAGAGGATCAGCGCCGCCTCGGAATTGATCGGCGTCCCGTCGTCTCCTGTCAGCACCCCGACCACGGCCTGGGGTTGCTGGTTCAGCAGGTAGAGCCGGGACAGGAAGAGGCGCCCCTCCAGATCCCCGGGTGCCAACTCCACTCCGCGGCGGCTCCATTCCAGGGATCTCGACAGATCGTCGCTCTGAGCCGCCAGGTGGGCGAGCCGAAAATGCAGATGCGCCGAGGATGGATCCTTCTCGAGCGCCCGAGTAAAGGCCGAACGCGCGCCGGCGTAGTCGCCATCCCGGGCTGCCAGTTCCGCCACGAGCACGTCGTATTCGGGGCCGAGTTCCGGGCGCACCAAGGGCGGGGGAGCTGGCTGCCCAACCCCTCCTCCAGATCCCGCACACGCCAAGCCGAACAAGGCGAGGCCCACTACGCCTAGGACGGCTGCGAAAGAAACGCGATGGACCTCGGGCGCGTTCAGCCCGACAGAACGCGAAAGTCGTTCCGCGTCTCCACAGCCCCGCCGTCCCCCCAATGCAGCGCCCCCCTAGCTGATCTGTATACGGCTTTTTGCTTCATTTTTCAGCACTTGGCCGCAGAGCGGAGAGAAAAACGCTCAATTCCCGAATACAGGCCCGGGAGCGGGCGAGTTCCGCCCGATCCCGACCCTCTCTGGCCCTAGGAGGGGCAAGCGCACCCCTCAGGCCGAGAGGTAACCACTCTTCTCCAGAAACTCGATCAGCACGGCCACGCTCTGCTCCAGAGACTGGTCGCCGGTATCGATCACCAGTTCGGGCGCACTCGGTTCCTCGTAGGGCGCCGAGATCCCCGTGAACTCCGGAATCTCTCCCTTGCGGGCCTTCGCATAGAGTCCCTTGACGTCGCGGGATTCGCAGACTTCCAAGCTGGCGGCAACATAGACCTCGACGAAATCGCCGTCGGCCATGATCTCACGAACCGCGTCGCGATCCGCACGGTAGGGCGAGATAAACGAGGAGAAGACGATGGCGCCCGAATCGGTAAAGAGCTTGGCGACCTCCCCGATTCGACGGATATTCTCCGTACGATCCTCGGGTGAAAACCCGAGGTTGTTATTCAGGCCCATGCGAACGTTGTCACCGTCGAGGATGTAGGTGTGCTTGCCCAGATCGCTGAGCGCCTTCTCCGCCGCAACGGCGAGCGTTGACTTTCCGGAGCCCGAGAGGCCAGTGAGCCAGATCGTGCAACCACCCTGGCCGAGTTTCTGCTCGCGGTCCTGCCGAGAGACTTGGCCCTCGTGCCATGTCAGATTTTTCGATTTCGGATCAGACAAAATTCGCGTTCCTTTCAAGTTGGATTGCATGAGGAGAGCGACCGAAACAGAAGCCGAAGCCCGAGCGCGTCGGGCACGGTGGAGAGGGGCGCGGAGTTTCGGTCGGTCTTCCAGAAAACTTCGTCGTCGCCCCCAGCGACGCTGCGGGCAGGAGGGTAGCCGCCTCAGAAGGATTCTGCCCGACCAACGAGGCCGGCTCCCGGGGGGCCAAAAAGGCCGCAGCCCTGCTGCAATCAGCTCGCGCGTTCCCTTCGGACCGCTTCGATGACCCAGGACGCCGCCTGCTCAATTTCTTCCCGAGAGGTCTCGCGCCCGAGTCCGAAGCGCAGGGAGGCCCCGGCCCACTCGGCGGGCAATCCCAGTGCCGTCAGCACGGGGCTCGGACCGGGACGAGACGAGGCGCATGCCGAGCCCAGGGAAACCGCCAACCTCGGAAGCGCGAGGAGGAGGCGTGCGCCATCCACCCCTTCGAAGGCGACATTGAGGTTACCCGCCAGGCGAAGTTCAGCGTCTCCGTTCAGGTGAACGCCGCCGAGCTCAGCCTCCAGCCGCTGCCAGAGCAGATCGCGCAGGTCCCTCAACCGGGCCTCCTCGACCTCGCGCTGGTCAAGGCTCAACTCCAACGCCTTGGCCATGCCCACGATCTGGGCGACGGGCAGCGTGCCCGAACGCAGCCCGCCCTCGTGCCCGCCCCCGAACTGACGCGCCTCGAGGCGAACCCGCGGCGCGCGACCGCGCACGTAGAGGGCCCCCACACCCTTAGGCCCATAAAATTTATGGGCGGAGAGAGAGAGCAAATCGATTCGACTGGCCTGGACGTCCAGGGGGATTCTTCCCGCCGCCTGGGCAGCATCGCAATGAAAGAGGACGCCCGCTTCGTGACAGAGTGCCCCGATGGCCGCGACCGGTTGCAGAACGCCGATCTCGTTATTGGCCGCCATCACCGATACCAGGCGCGTTTCCTCGCGAAGCGCGCCGGCAATCGCGTTGACGTCGACCAGGCCCGCCCTCGAAACCGGGAGCAGGGTCAGCGCTCTTCCCGAGCGTTCGAGTTGGCGACAGGGATCGAGTACCGCGACATGCTCGGTCTCGACGCTCACGAGATGGCCGGCCGAAGCGTTCGCGAGCGCGCCGAAAAGCGCGAGATTATTGCTCTCTGTGGCGCCACTCGTGAAGATCACCTCGGCCGGACGCGCCGAAATCGCCGCGGCGATCCGCTCCCGCGCCTCCTCCACCGCGGCCTCGGCTCGCCAGCCGAAAACATGGGACGTGCTGGCGGCGTTGCCGAAATCCTCGCGCAGATAGGGGAGCATTGCGTCGAGCACCCGGGGATCCAGGGGAGTCGTCGCATGGTGGTCGAGATAGATCGGCGAGGGGCCGGACTTTCGGTCCCACTCCCGGCCCGCCTGGGAAGAAGTCATGACCCAAGGATACCGAAGTGTCTCGGCGAGGGAGCGGCCACCTCGCGCTAAAGCGACGGAGTCCGGGGACCCGCCCCCTGCGGCCTAAAACGAACGAAGATCTCGCGGTTGCCCCGGGGCCCTGCCAGGCGGCTCTCGGCCCGGCCCGCAGCCGCGTAGCCCCTCGCCCCCGCCGCCTCGATGATCGATGAAACCGCTGACTCGCGTAGGGAGTCGTCGCGCACCACGCCCCCCTTGCCTACCTGCTCTCGTCCCACCTCGAATTGGGGCTTCACGAGGAGCAACCACTCGGCTCCGGGTGCGGCGAGAACGAAGGCCGACATCAAGAGCGAGAGCGAAATAAAAGAAACATCGGCCACCACCAGCTCTACGGGAAAGGTGATCTGCTCGGGAGACAACTCGCGCGCGTTGAAGCGCTCCACCACCTCGACCCGGGGGTCTAGGCGCAGTCGCGAATGCAACTGACCGTGGCCGACATCCAGGGCGATGACGCGCTCGGCTCCGGCCTGCAAAAGGCAATCGGTAAAGCCCCCGGTGGACGCACCTACATCGAGACAACCAAGGCCTAGGGGATCGATCGCCAACTCCTCCAGGGCTCCGGCGAGTTTTTCGCCGCCCCGGGAAACGAAGCGGCGAATACCGCCGCGCACGCGAATCGCAGCGGCATCGGGAACCCCCACCCCGGCTTTGTCCACGGGCACATCGTCCACCAGAACGACCCCCGAGAGGATCAGCCCCTGAGCCTGACTCCTGGACTCGGCGAGTCCCTCGGCGACCACGCGCTCATCCAGCCGCCGTCGACCTTTGCGCCCCGGGCCTGCCAAGGAGTCCCCCTCGCGCTAGTCCCCGGAACCCGCCACGGCCCGGTCGCCCAACAATTCGATACCCGCCTTCACCATGTCGGCGGGCTCCAGTCCCTGGCTCGCCAGGGTCTCCCCGTGCTCGACGAGTTCGTTGCCAATGGCGAGACAGCGAGTGGGCACGGTCAGGGATCGGGCGGCCAGCATCTCGAGGACCGCTCCTCCAAAACCACCTGCGCCGGCATGCTCCTCGACGGTCAGCAGCGCACCGCAGCGCTCGATCAAGGGCAGCAGGCGAGCCTCGTCGAGGGGCCGCACAAAACGGGCGTTGACCACGGCAGCGGAAACGCCGTGAGCCGCCAGTTCCTGAGCCGCCTCCAGGGCCGGGTGGACCATCGTTCCGAGCGCGAGAATCAGCAGATCCTCCCCGTCCCGCAACAATTCGGACTCGCCCAGCGGGATCAACTTGATCTCGGGATCCATAGGCACCCCGAGGCCACTTCCGCGCGGGAAGCGCAGCGCCGCGGGCCCGGGATAACGAATCGCCGTGGCGAGCATGTGCTGGAGTTCGTTCTCGTCCTTGGGGGCCATCACGACGGTATTCGGGAGATTTCGAAAATAAGCGATATCGAAGAGACCCTGATGGGTCGCTCCGTCCGCCCCGACCAGACCCGCACGATCGAGGGCAAAAGTGACGTCGAGATTCTGCAGGCAGACATCGTGGACGAGTTGGTCGTAGGCGCGCTGCAGGAACGTCGAATAAATCGCCACCACCGGCTTCACTCCCTCGGTGGCGAGGCCGGCCGCGAAGGTGACGGCATGCTGCTCCGCGATTCCCACATCGTAAAAACGCTTGGGAAATTTCTGTTGAAATTTATCCAGGCCGGTCCCCGGCGCCATGGCGGCCGTAATGGCGACAATCCGTTCGTCCTCGTCGGCGAGGCGCAGCAGGGTGTCGGAGAAGATCCGGGTATAGGAGGCCGGTGCCGACTTGGCCGGGGCAAACTCGCCGGAGTCAACGTCGAAGCGGGTGACCCCGTGGTACTTGAGAGGGTTCGCCTCGGCCGGGGCGTAGCCGTGCCCCTTTTCGGTCAGGGCGTGAATCAAGACGGGGCCGCTGCCGTTCGCGACCATCTGCTTGGCGTTCTCGAAAGTCTCGAGCAAAATTTCCATGCGATGCCCCTGAATCGGGCCCACATAGCGAAAATTGAGGGCCTCAAAGAGAAGCCCGGGCGAAAAGAAAACCTTCAGCGACTCCTCGGCCTTGCGCGCCCAGTGAATCATGTCGCCGGGCAGGCTGCCCAGGAACTCCTTCGCCCAGCCCTTCATGCGGCGAACCATGGGAGCCGACATCTTGCGCGAGAGGTAGGAGGACATGGCGCCCACGTTGGGCGAAATCGACATCTCATTGTCATTGAGAATGACGATGAGCTTGCCCTCCTGGAGGTGGCCGGCGTGATTCAGCGCCTCGAAGGCCATGCCTGCCGTCATGGCGCCGTCCCCGATGAGCGCGATGACCAGGCCATCCTCTCCCCGGTGGAACTTGCCACGCGCCATCCCCAGAGCGGCTGAGATCGAGGTGCCCGCGTGGCCACTTCCAAAATGGTCGTACTCGGACTCGCTACGACGTAAAAATTTCGAGATCCCGCCGCGCTGGCCGATCTGATCGAAATCCTCGCGCCGCCCGGTCAACATCTTGTGCGGATAGCCCTGGTGACCGACATCGAGGACCAGCCTGTCCTGGGGCGTATCGAAGACGTAATGCGCTGCGGTAATCAACTCGACGGCCCCGAGACTCGACGCCAGGTGCCCCCCGGTTTGGGAAACCCGCTCCAGGATCTCGCTGCGAATCTCGTCGGCCACCTGCTCGACCCGCTCTCTGGGCAGGGCCCGCAGATCGGCGGGGGATTGGATGTCGTGGAGCAGGCGCTCGGAACTCTCGGAACTCTCGGAACTCATAGTTCTCTCCGCACGGCGAATCGGGCCAGAGCGCGCAGGGGTTCGGCGCCCTCCCCCGCCCCTTCGAGCCGGGCAAGGGCGGAGTCGAGCAGTTTCTCGGCCCGCTCACGCGACGCTTCGATCCCCTCCACCGCCAACAACGAACACGCGTCCTCGTCCTCGGCATCCAGGCAATCGTCGGCGATCTGGAAGGCGACCCCCACCTCGCGACCAAAAGCCGCGAGTTCGGCGAGGCGCGAGTCGTTCGCCCCGGCCAGGCGCGCGCCACCCAGGATGGCCACGCGGATCAGCGCCGCAGTCTTGCGCGCGTGGATCGAGAGAATGTGTTCAACGCCCAAACCCGCCGGATCCGGGCCCAGATCGTCGGCTTGGCCGCCGACCAATCCCGCCGCGCCGATGGCCTCGGCGAGATCGCGCGCGGCCCGGGCCGCCGGGCCGGGTTCCGCCACCGAGAGCAGGACCTCGAAGGCCAGGCTTTGGAGCGCATCTCCGGCCAAGACCGCCGTCGCCTCGCCGAAAGCGACGTGGACCGTCGGTCTTCCCCGACGCAGTTCATCGTCGTCCATGCAGGGAAGATCGTCGTGAATCAGAGAATAGATGTGGACCAATTCGACCGCCGTCGCCATGGGAAGAGCCGCCTCGGCGGGGCCGCCCACGGCTTCGGCGGCGGCCAGAGCCAGGGCCGGGCGCAGGCGTTTGCCCCCCGGAAAAACCAGATGGCGCATCGCGGCGTGAAGCGCGCAGGGGGCAACGTCCGCCCCCGGAAGCCACGCTTCCAGAGCGGCGTTCACCGCCGGCGTCCGTTCGGCCAGCCAGGCCTGGGCGTCCATCAGCCGGCCTCCTCTTCCGAGTCCTCTCCCGAGTCCTCCCCGAGTTCGAAGGGTTGCGCGACAAGCCCACCCCCGGCCTGGACCAGGCTCTCGACTCGGCGCTCGGCGGCCTCCAATTGCTCGCTGCAGCCGCTCACCAGGTGCACGCCCTCTTCGAAGCGCTCAAGGGCGACTTCCAGGGCCAGATCACCGGTCTCAAGGCTTTCGACCACGTCCTCGAGACGCTCGAGGGCGACCTCGAAGGGAATCGGGGCGGCCTCGGGGTCAGTCGCCTTGGCAGGGGCTTTGGGGGAGGGAGCCATAGGCTTGGGAGGCTACCCCAGCCGCTGCCGATCCACAATCGAGCTGGAGGCCGAACGTATTGATCCCAAAGAGTTTTTGCGGTCCCGACGAGGAACCGTGTGCTCAGTCCTCGGGCTCTGGATGGGCCTCCACCCGGGCTTCAAGCACGCCCTCGCCGAGCCTCAGATCGAGCACTTCGCCGACCGCCACCTCGCTCGCTGCGCGGACGATGGCCCCATCCCTGGCGCGGGTCGCCAGAGCATATCCCCGGCCCAATACGGCCAGCGGCGAGAGGGAATCGAGTCGGCCAGCGGCCTGGGCCAACCCCGAACGCCGCCGCTCCTGCTGAAGAGCCGTGACCCGCAACAGGCCTTCGGCCGCGGCCTCGATCCGTTGGCGCTGGGCCGCGAGCCGCGCTCCCGGTGAGAGCAGACGCAGCCGCGAGCGCCCGGCTGCCAGGTGCTGTCGCGCCTCGGCCAGTCGGCTCCGAACCGCCGAGGCCAAGCGACGTCCGTCGCGCTGGAGCCCGACCGCGATCTCCACCTGATCCGCGAAGGCATGCTCGGCCGCGGCCGAGGGCGTGGGGGCGCGCAAGTCGGCGACCAAGTCCGCGATGGTCAGATCCGTCTCGTGCCCGACCCCCGCGATCACCGGCACCGGGCAACGCTCGATCGCCCGAGCGACCGCGTCGGTATTGAAGGCCCAGAGGTCTTCCAACGATCCGCCGCCCCGGACCAAAAGGACGAGGTCGATTTCGGGCTGGCGCGACACGGCATCCAGGGCGGCGGCTATCTCGTGCTCGGCGCCCTCCCCCTGCACCCGGGTCGGAGAGATCAGCAGAGCCGTTCCCGGTGAACGCCGGCCCGAGACCTCGATCACGTCGCGCACCGCAGCGCTGGTGGGCGAGGTCACCACCCCGACCCGCCGCGGAAAACCAGGCTTGGCCCGTTTCCGCTCGGCATCGAAGAGCCCTTCGGCGGCCAATCGCGCGCGCAACTGCTCGAAGGCCAGTTGCAGGGCCCCGCGACCCCGAGGCTCCAGCTTGTGGACCACCAACTGAAGTTCGCCACGCGCCGGGTAGATGCTCACCTCGGCGTAAGCGACCACCTCAAGACCGTTCTCGATCTCGAAGGGAATCGTGTCCGCGGCTCGGCGAAAGAGGGCAGCGCGAAGCTGACCGCTTTCGTCCTTGAGGGTGAAATAGCAATGTCCCGAAGCCGCGCGATGAAAATTTCCAACCTCACCGATCACCCACACGCGCCCCACCCGCTCCTCGAGCAGGGCGTTCAGGCCTCCGAGCAGCTCTGAGACGCGGTAGAAACGTCGAGCCCGAGTCGCCTGGGCGTCGGCTTCGCTCATCTCGCCCAGCGGCTCCGAAAACCGGACCGCGAGCGCGAGCCGATCACGGGTTCCCCTGGACCGAAGGGGCCGGAGCCACCTGGCGATTGCTCAGACGGTCGAAATACGTCCAACTCTTCAACACTTCGAGCGCCCGGGTCACGAGCACATCCCGGGTTTCGTCGGCCGGAATTTCGTCGGCCCGGGTTTCGTCGGCCGGGGTTTCGTCGGCCGGGGGGTCGCTCTCCGAGGCCTCTTCGCCGCTCGCATCCTCGGCCGGTTCGGCTTCGGAAGCGCCGTCCGAGAGCCCGGAACTCGCCGCGTCGTGACTGATATGCCCCCGGAGATCCTGCTCTCGCACCCCGCGGTAGAGCACACTCGTCTCGGGCGAACCCGGGTGCACTTCGACGTCGGGTTCAATGCCGACCTCCTGGATCGAGCGACCCGACGGCGTGTAGTAGAGGGCGGTGGTCAGACGCAGCCCCGCCCCGCCGTCGAGGGGGTAGATCGTCTGCACCGACCCCTTGCCGAAGGTCCGCATCCCCATCACGAGCGCGCGATCCTGGTCCTGGAGCGCACCCGCGACGATTTCCGAGGCGCTGGCGCTGCCTTCATTGACGAGAACGACCATGGGATACGGAGCCTCAAGGAAACCCGGGCGCGCAGCATAATTTTCGCGCGAAGATTCGTCCCGGCCCTGGGTGTACACGATCAGGCCCGCACCCAGCCAGTGATCGGCCACGGCCACGGCCTGATTGAGCAGCCCGCCGGGGTTGTCGCGCAGATCGAGAACCAGCCCCTCGAGACCTTTGGGATTTTCGGAATGGAGCTTGGCCAGGGTCCGGGTCAGTTCGTCGTTGGTCCTCTCCTTGAACTCATTGATGCGCAGGTAGCCAAAACCCGGCGTCAGGGTTTCGCCCTCCACCGAATCGACCCTCACCACGTCCCTGGCAATCGTGAACGAATGGGGCTCCAGCCAGCCCTCCCGCAGAATCTCGAGGGTGATCTCGGTTCCCCGCTTGCCCCGCATCAACTCCACCGCCTCAAAGAGACTCATCACCTCGGTGGTGCGGCAGGTTTCTCCTTCGGCCCAGGACTCGGGCACCTCGGTGGGACAGATGGATACGATCAAATCTCGGGCCTTGAGCCCGATCCGAAACGCCGGGGTGCCATCGAAGGGCGAAACGATCTCGATGTACTGCCCCTGCGCCTTATTGATCTCGATCCCGATGCCATCGAACTCACCTCGGGTATCGACCTGCATCTCGTCGTAGACGTCCTTGGGCATAAAAGCCGAGTGCGGATCGAGCTCGCCGAGCAGCCCCCGCATGGCGCTCTGCATCAGTTCGTGTTCATCCGCCGGGGCCACGTAATTCTCGCGGACGCGGTCGAGGATGTTCGCAAAGAGGGCCAGATCCTCGTAGCGCTGGGTCTGGGCCTCCGTCGCCGCCAAGGCCGGGACCGGCCCGCCCAGGCCGAGCACGAGCACACCGGCGACAGCCCAATGGGCCGTTCGCCGCGCACGGCGAGACCATTTCATAGAGAGACCCATATTCTGCTCCAGGGGAAGGGGGCCAGAATGCTACCCCGTCGCCAACCAGTCCGCCGGATCCAGCGGCCCGCTTCCCCGACGGACCTCGAAGTAGAGCCCCGGTCCCTCCAACGATCCGGTATCGCCCACGGTCCCCAGCGCGTCCCCCGGCCCAACCGAGTCGCCGACCTCGACATAGATGTCCGCCAAGTGTCCCGAGACCGTGAAGTAGCCCTCTCCATGATCGACGATCACGAGTTTTCCATAGCCGCGAAACCAACCCGCCATGCGGACCCGGCCCGGCGCCACCGAGCGCACCCGGTCGCCTCGGGGTGCTTGAATCTCGAGCCCCTTGTGAAAAATCTCGGTTTGGTACTCAGGGTCCACCAGGCGCCCGAAGGGCCGGCGCACCTGGCCCTGGACCGGTCGGGGTAGCCTGCCCTTGCGCGCCGCGAAGCCCTTGCCCTCGAAACGGCCCGCGCGTGCGCGCAGGGCTTTCAGGGTTTCTTCCAACTTCTCCGCCGCGAGTTCCATCTCGGCGATCAGGCGACGCTCCCGGACCTCGTCTCGGCGAACTCGCTCCAAGGCTTTGCCCCGGGCGCTGCGCTCTGCGCCGAGTGCCGCGCTGCGACGCGCGAGCCGGTCAAGGGCCGCCTCCGACAGCTCCCGCGCCTCCCGAGTCTCGACTTCCAATACACGAACCTGGGCCAGTTCACGCACCGAACGCGCGATCAATTCCGAGTCGTGCACGAGCAGGCGTTCGAGATTGCCCATACGCACCAACAGGCCTGGCAGGTCCGAGGAAGCGAAGAGCACCTCGAGGGGGCCGGCACCGCCCGCCTTGTAGAGCGCCACCGCCCGGCGCGCCATGGCCACCCGGGTCCTTTCGAGGCGATTGGCCCAGGCCACGCGCTCGCCCTCGACGCGCCGATGGGCCTGCTCCGACTGCTCGCTGCGCTGACGACTCACTTCCACCTCGCCGCGCAACACCTCGAGCCCCTCGTCCAATTCCTGGATCGCCCCCAGCAGGTTGCGCACCTCGCGCTCGGCGCCCTCAACCCGGCCCCGGCTGACTCCAATCCGCGCGCGCAGGGCGGCGATCTCGCGCTCACTCGCCCCCTCATCCCGAGCCTGCCCGCTTCCCGGGAGCACCAGGACTAGCGCCAGGGCCACGCCCCCAAGAGCGCGGCCAGCTGTGCCCAAGCGAAAGCGCACCGCCTCCCCTCAGCCTCTCGACCCGAGGAGCGCCAGGCCGGCCCCCCCCAGGCCCAGACCGGCACCGCCCCCCACCAGCCGGACGAGTTCGCCAAAGTCAAAAAAGCGCGGGGCCGCGTTGCCCAGAAAGAAAGAGAGCCCGTAGCGGAGTTCGGGGACCAGCAGCCCGAAGGCCAGGGCGAGAAGAAGCGCCGCGATCGCTCCCCCCAGCGCCCCCTGGATGAACCCCTCCACCAGAAAGGGCGTCCGTACGAAGAGTCGGCTGGCCCCTACCAGTTCGAAGATTTCCACCTCATCGCTCCTGGCAAAGAGCCCGAGGCGAATCGTGTTCGCGACGATCAACAGGGCCGCCAGAGAAAGAACAACCCCCAGGGCGTAGCCGGCCACCCGGAGCAGCGCGGCCAGCCGCGCATAGCCCTCCACCCACTCCTGTCCGTGGGCGAGTTCCTCGATCCCGGGCAAACCGTCGAGGGATGCCTGCAAGATGACGAGCCCTTCGGGCGTCCGCCTCTCGGGGCGCAGCGAGATACTCAGGGACGCCGGCAGCGGATTCCCCTCGAGCCCGTCGAGCAGGGCCGCCCCCCCCGCCATTTCGCGAAAGCGTTCGAGGGCCTCCGCCTTGCTGACGTAGGCCACCGCCTCGACGCCCTCCACGGTGCCGACACCCTGGGCCAACGCCTCGGCCTCGGCTTCGGTGAGACCCTCTTCGAGGTAAGCGGTGATCTGGAGTTCACGGCCAAAATCGTCGAGCAGCCCCTCCATGTTGACCACCACCAGGGCGAAGGCGCCGAGCATGAAGAGCGCCGTCGCAATGGTCGCCACCGCGATACCGCCGGCCAAACCCGCCGCTCTCAGCCCATGCCAGGAACTTTCCGCGAGGAGGGCCGCCATTTCGAGTCGCCGATTCATGGCGCCCCAAGCCCGCCGGCGCGGGTGTCGATGAGATTTCCCCCTTCGAGACGTAGAACCCGCTTGCCATAACGCTCCAGCAGGGAATGGTCATGAGTCGCCACGATCACCGCGGTTCCGCGATCTGCGGCCGCCAACATCAGTTCGATGATCTCCACCGAGAGCTCCGGATCCAGATTACCCGTCGGCTCGTCGGCCAGCAGGACCTCGGGTTCCCCCACGAGAGCTCGAGCAATGGCGACCCTTTGCTGCTCGCCGCCCGACAGCGCCCGGGGCGGGGCGGCGCGCCGCTCGTGAAGCCCGACTTGGCGAAGCATGTTGAAGACCCGAGAGCGGGTCCGGCGTCGCGGCGATCCCAATACATCGAGACTCACCCCGACGTTTTCCTCGACACTCCGCCGGTTCAGCAATTTAAAATCTTGGAACACCACGCCTACTTGGCGGCGCAGAGCGGGAACCGCCCTCCCCTTCAAGCGAGCGATATTCCGACCCAGCACGAGAATTTGCCCCTCAGTGGGCTGTTCGGCGGCGAAGAGCAGCTTGAGGAGCGTCGTCTTGCCCGCACCACTCGCCCCGGTCAGAAAGACGAACTCGCCGCGGCCGATCTCGAGAGAGACATTGCGCAGCGCCCAGCTGCCGGGCATATAGGACTTCGAGACCCCGTACATCCGGACGGGGGCCTCGGGCCGCTTGACGTCCGGGGGAAGCGGAGCCGGCGCCTCGAGCTTCGGTTTCAGCGCCATCGGACCCCGCCGTCGGTCCGGCGGACGGCGCGCGAAAACCGGAGCCACGGGACCCGCCCCCGAATGCTCATGCCGGGAACACCCCCGGGCCCAGGCGCTCGGCCAGCTCCGAATCGAGTTCACCGGCGACCAGGCGGCGCAACATCGCCTTGTGCTGGGCCTCCATCAAGCCCTTCACTTCCTGATCCAGGTCGGGGGAGTCCAATGACTCGGCATAGTCGCAAGTCTCACTCGCCAGAATCGTGCCCCCGTGGAAGAGGTGGGTCGCGATGCGCGGTCGCTCGCGGCCGCTGTCCTCGGTCTGAACGTGAAAAGTGACGCCCCGATATGCACAGTTCGTGTTGTAGCCCGTCAGCATCGTCCTCCCCCCCCCCGGATGTCCTGGGCCCCCACTCCCGGCCGCTCCCACCATCCTCGCATACTCGGCCAGCGGCTTCACCGGGACCGGCGCCCGCCGGCCGGACCCGGGCGGCCCAGAATCGCGGAAAGCCCGCCGGCAGGTCTGGCGCGTCCCGGGCCGCAGTGTAGCCTTGGAGCCGAGCGCCCAGGGCACCTGACCCCGGATGCAGAGTTCGGAACGCCGAACCCAACGCACCTCAGGCGATGCACCCGGCGGGGCCGCCCTCGCTTCGATGGGCATATTTTCCATTTGACCCGAGCCGCCGAATCCCGGGACCAGGAGCCCAACACCATGACAAGAATGGCCTCGCCCACCGCCGAAAAGAGCCCCGGAATTCCCGGGCGCGCGAGCGCGGCGCGCTAAACGATGCTGTGGCTGGCCCTGAACTGCGGCTCCTCGTCGGTCAAATTCGCCGTGGTGGACGCGACAGACGGAGCCCGGCGGCTGGCCGGCGTGCAAGAAATCCCGGCCGGCGAGGCCCAGGCCGCCCTCGATGCCGTGGTGGCGGAACTCGCCAATAACCCGGATCTCGTCGGCGAACTCGCCGGAATCGGCCACCGCGTCGTCCACGGGGGCGAGCGCTTCAGCGAGTCGATTCGCATCGACGCCGAGGTGCTGGCGGGCATCGAGGGGGTCTCTCCCATGGCCCCACTCCACAATCCCCTCAACCTGATGGGGATTCAGACTCTCCAGCGTGCCTTCCCGGCGCTCCCCCAGGTGGCGGTCTTCGATACGGCCTTCCACCAGAGTCTGCCGCCCCGGGCCTATCTCTATGCCGTGCCCCACTCGCTCTACACCGAGCATGGGGTCCGCCGCTACGGATTTCACGGCACTTCCCACCGCTCGGTCGCCCACCAAGCCGCCGATCGCTTCGGGCTCGGGGGCAAGAGCGCTCGCATCGTCAGCGCCCACCTCGGCAACGGCTGCAGCACCGCCGCCGTCCTCGGGGGGCGCTGCGTCGAGACGAGCATGGGGTTCAGCCCCCTCGAAGGCCTCGTCATGGGAACCCGGTCCGGCGATGTCGACCCCGGGCTCCATGCCTTCCTGGGGCAGCGCCTGGGTCTCGACCTCGCCGGGGTGACCCGGCTACTGAATCGCGAGAGCGGGCTCCTCGGACTCTCGGGGGTCTCGGGCGATATGCGCGAACTCGAAGCCGCCGAGGCCCGGGGCGACGTCCAGGCCGCCCTCGCCCTGGAGATCTTCTGCTATCGGCTCGCCAAGAATATCGCGAGCCAGGTCGTCCCCCTCGGCGGCCTGGACGCGCTCCTCTTTACCGGCGGAATCGGAGAAAACTCGGCCCGGGTCCGGGCGCAGGTGCTCGAGTGGCTGGCCCCGCTCGGCTTCGAAATTGACGCCGGCGCCAACGCCCGGCACGGCGAGGGTACGGACGGTCGGATCAGCGTGCTCGGGCCCCCTTTGGCCGCGGTGGTGGCCACCGACGAGGAACTCCTCATCGCCGAGGAGACCGCCCGGGTCCTCGGCGACTGAAATCGCCACCCTGAGGAGGCCTCGGACAGGGCCTGGCGCAAAATGACCATCCGGTGACTCAGCCTGCCCTGACGCCCACCTCGATTCCGGCCCAGGATACCCTCTCGACGTCGACTGCCCGAACGGTCTTCGCCGCTATTCTCCGCTTTCGAGTTGAACGCCCGGTCCCCGGGGCCCGAAAACGAGAATGGGAGGAAACCTTGGAGTACAACTACGCCACGATTTGGGAATCCATCGCCGACAGCGTCGGCGACCGGGACGCCGTTGTTTGCGGTGATCAGCGACGCAGTTGGACCGAGTACGAAAACCGCGCGAGCCGCTTGGCCTCGGCCTTCGCCGGGGCGGGGCTCGGGATCGGCTCCAAGGTCGGGCTCTATCTCTACAACAGCACCGAGTACCTCGAGGCTCAATTCGCGAGCATGAAGGGCCGCGGCGCCGCGGTCAACATCAACTACCGCTACCTCGACGAAGAACTCCTCTACCTCCTCGACAACTCCGATGCCGAGGCCCTGGTCTTCCACACCAGCCTCGGCGAGCGCGTGGCTCGGGTGATGGAGCGCGCCCCCAAGGTCAAATTGTGGATCCAGGTCGACGATGGCGGGGAGCCTGTGCCGGGTGCCCTGGATTACGAAGCCGTCATTGCGGGCCACGACCCCGCAGCCCGAATCACTCGCTCCGGTGATGATCTCTACATGCTCTATACCGGCGGTACCACCGGCATGCCCAAGGGTGTGATGTACGAGACCGGGAGCATGTGCCAGAGCTTCCTCGAACTCAGCTATCCCATCTACGGCTACCCCGTCCCCGAAGCCGGGCAGATCGCGGCGGTCGCCAAGGAGCGATGGGACGCGGACGCGCCCACCCGCTCCCTGCCGGCATGCCCCCTAATGCATGGCACGGGCATGTGGCTCGGCGCCCTCGTCGCCCACCTCGGCGGAGGACTTATCACCCTGCTCTCGAGCCGCGCCCTAGACTCCGAAGAGCTTTGGCAGCTGGCCGAGCGAGAGAAGTGCACCCAACTCGTGATCGTCGGCGACACCTTCGCGAAGCCCATGCTCACCGCCCTCGAAACGGCGAAGAGCGAGGGGCGGGCCTACGACCTGAGCTCCATCCGCTTCATCATCTCGTCCGGGGTGATGTGGACCTCCGAGGTCAAGAAGCAGCTCCTCGACTGGCACGATTTCACCTTGATCGATGCTATGGGATCCACCGAGGGAGGCATGGGCACCCAGATCACCACCCGGGGCAATATCGGTAAAACCGCGCGCTTCGCCATGAGCCCCACCACCAAGGTCTTCAGCGAGGACGGGCGCGAGATCGTCCCCGGCTCGGGCGAGGCCGGCATGGTCGCCGCTGGAGGCGCCGTTCCCAAGGGCTATTTCAAGGACGAGAAAAAAACCGCCGCCACGTTCAAGACCATCGACGGAGTCCGGTACTCCTTCCCCGGCGACTGGGCGCTCGTCGAAGCCGACGGTTCCCTGACCCTGCTGGGCCGAGGATCGAATTGCATCAACACCGCCGGTGAAAAGGTCTATCCCGAAGAGGTCGAAGAGGCGGTCAAGTCGCATCCCGATGTCATCGACTGCCTGGTCGTCGGTGTGGAAGACGAAAAATTCGGCCAACGCGTCACGGGGGTGGCCTCGCTTCGTCCGGGCAGCGACGTCGATCCCGACACGATCCGTCAATTCACCAAGGAAAACTTGGCGGCCTACAAGGTGCCCAAGGATCTCTTCATCGTTGAACACGTCCAGCGTGCCCCGAACGGCAAGGCCGATTACGACTGGGCGCGAAAGACAGTAGAGGAAGCCACAAGCCTATGACCATCAAAGAAACCAGCAAGAGCCTCGACCGCGAAGCAATGAGTCTTGCTCGAGAGTCCACCGGCGGCGTGGCCTGGGGCACGATCGCCCTATGCCTTGGCGTGGCCATCGCCTACGCGGCGGTCTTTGTCGCCGTGGCGACCGGCCATCTCGGCATGGCGGCGGGCTTCGTCATCAACAGCCTGCTCGTCTACGCGAGTTACACCATTCTCCACGAAGCCGTCCACGGCAACATTTCGGGTTTCGGGCAGCCGACCCGGTGGTACAACGAAGCCTTGGGCATCCTGGCGGGCTTCATGATGTCGATTCCGCTGACGATCCACCGGACCGAGCACCTCGCCCACCACCGCAAGACCAACGATCCCGAAGCCGACCCCGACATGTGGATGGCGGCCAACAGCCCGGTCACCTTCGTCTCGCTCATCCGGGCGAGCTTTATCAGCATCGCCCGGCAATACACCCGCTACGCCGAAAGCTGGCCTAAAGCCACGAACCGGGAGAAGGGGCTGGTGGCGGTCGAGGTTCTCGGCATCGTGGGGATCCGGGGCGGCCTCGCCATGGCGGGCTTCGCCCAGGAGGTTCTCTGGCTCACGATCCTCGCCAACCTGGTGGGCAACCTCATCATCGTCACGTTCTTCGCCGTCGCCGTGCATCACCCGAACTCGGCCACCGGCCGCTACGTGGACACGTCCACCATCCTGTTTAGGAGCTGGGTCAACACGCCCATCACCTGGGCGTGGCTCTGGCAGAACTACCACTCGGTCCACCACCTCTTCCCCCGCGTGCCCTTCTACCGCTACGCGAAGGTCTTCGACCGGATCCGCGAGATCATGGTCAAACAGGGAGCCACGATCCACGAAATCGGCTAGCGCCAGACCTCGTCGAGGCGATCGTAGGCACCAACTCGCAGGTCATCGACGGCATCCACGAGCTTGTTCTTGGCGATCTTATTCGAGGGCGTGCGCGGAAACTCGTCCACGTAGGCGACGAAACGTGGGATCTTGAAGCGGGCGAGCCGGCTCTCGCAATGGATCGCCACCTGGTCGGGAGAAAGGTCGTCCGCCGTCTTTCCGGGCTTCAGGATGAGATAGGCCTTCACCTCTTCCTTGCGCAGCTTGTCGGGCACCGAGATCACCGCCGCTTCGAGAATATCGGGGTGCTCTGCCAGCGCCGCTTCGACCTCGACGGCGGCGATATTTTCGCCGCTGCGCTTGATCATGTCCTTCATGCGCCCAACGATCCACACGTAGCCGTCCGCATCCATCTGGGCCAA
Organism: Myxococcota bacterium; assembly: GCA_028823175.1. GTDB lineage: Bacteria > Myxococcota_A > UBA9160 > UBA9160 > UBA4427 > JAZXM01. The sequence goes on along the minus strand of JAPKBZ010000008.1, from coordinate 1,431 downwards.
GTCACCGGTGCGAAACCAGCGCCCGCGGAAGGAATTGGCATTGGCCTCGGGACGCTTGTAATAGCCCCACAGAATCCCGTCTCCGGCGATGCAGAGCTCGCCAGTTTCGCCCCGGGGTTTTTCCTGGCCCTGTGCATCGCAGACCAGGACCTCGCGAAAGGGGGCGGCCAGGCCGCATGTGCCGCTGCCCACCATCTGGGTCGCCGAAGTGGGCGTAAAGGTGGCCACACCAACTTCGGTCATCCCGAACGCATCCCGCGCCACCGCCCCAAAACGCTTCTCCAGGGCCTGGTGGGTGTCTTCCTTGTGGTAGAAGGCGGCGATGAAACGTAGATCGTTCTCCACATCGTCGGGCCGAGCCTCGATGGCGTGATAGACCGGGGGCGTGATGGTGGCCAAGTGGATCTTAAACTCCTTGATCCAGCCGACGAACGCCTTAAGGCTGTGCTGACGCGCGATAAAGGCCGTGCCGCCGCCATGAAGCGCGGTGAGAACCTGGAGTTGTGGGTCAAGGTAGAAGAGTGGGAACGTGATCAGGATATTCGTCACCTCCATGCCATGCCCCCGGCTGGCCACCAGGCTCGCGATCAGCCAGAAGCGATGGCTTTGCATGCAGCCCTTGGGGAGCCCCGTGGTCCCCGATGTGTATTGGATGCTGAGCAGGTCGGCCTGCTCCACCGGGCTGGGCGCATCGAAGGGAGTCGAGCCCGCGTCGAGAAGGGCGCGGTAGCTGTGTCGCGGCGAAGCGGCCGCGCCCACCACCACGACATTTCCATCCGCCACCGTGCGGGTCCCTTCCGAGATGCCATCGAAGACCCCGGCGAGACTCTCATCGATCACCAGGAACTCGCTGTCCGAATTCGAGAGCACGTAGCCGAGCTCGCTCGACGTATAGCTAAAATTGACGGGCACCATGACAGCGCCGATTTTGGCCAGGGCAAACCACGAGACGATGAAGGCGGGACCGTTGGGAATCATCAGGGCCACGTGGCCCCCCTTGCGAACTCCGAGGCCGCAGAGGCTGCTAGCCAGCCGATCGGACTGCTCGGAGATTTCGCGATAGGTGTACTTTTGGTCCTGCTGGAAGAAATGAAGGAAAACCTTGTCGGGCTCCCGGGCGGCCGCTTGGTCGAGGAATTGCCCGAGGCTACGCGCCAAGGGCTGAGACTCGACCTCTTTGCGAAGACGCGCCCAGTCCTCCAAGTCGGATCTCTTCGATGGGCTCATCGTTTCCCGTCCTCTCTCAAACCAACAACCGCCGGGCGGTCAATCACTTCTCGTCTTCGAGCGGCGGCTTCTCGGGGAACGTGCTGCGGATCATGCGAAACATGAAGCCCGAAAGAGCCAGGGCCTGGTCCCGGGGCAGATCCCGACCCCGATAATACGACTCCATTTCCACCTTGATGGCCAGGGGGTCGTGGGCGGCGATCA
>JAPKBZ010000057.1 GCA_028823175.1 Myxococcota bacterium | reverse complement strand
TATTGAGCCCTACGCCACCCGCCCCGACGATTGAGGCCTATGCCGGGTTCGGTCTAGGCGCGGAATGCCTCCACCCGGGAGAACGCCTCCTCCTCTTGGGTTGGATCCAGCCAGACCGCGTCGTTTACTTTTCGTAGCCAGGTTCGTTGTCTGCGGGCGAAACGGCGAGTGTCCGCCGCCATCGCGACGACGGCGTTCGCCAGGGTATCGCTGCCATCGGCTACGGGGTTGATATGCCGGTACCCGATCGCCTGCATGGATCGGAGTTCCGACCCGTATCCTCGTTCACGTAGAGAACGGACCTCCCGCAGCAGTCCGGCATCGATCATGGCCTGGCAACGGTTTGCAATCCGCTCCGAGACGACTTCCCGGCCGGGGTCGAGAACGAGGTGCAGCGCCGGGAAGGCTTCCTCGCCGAAGGCGTGATCTTCCCGGACGGCCGAAGCCATCTGGCCGGATTGGACGATGATCTCCAACGCTCGGATCGTCCGTCGGATATCGTGGGGGTGGATCGACTCGGCGGCCGCGGGGTCCTGCTTACGCAAGCGCTCGTGGAGCAGTCCCGGGTTGCCGTCGCTCAGAGCCTGCTCGGCCTCGGCCTCCAGGGATTGCCGAAGCCCGGGTTCGGCCCCGCCCGTGTTGATCAGACCGTGGAGCAGCGCCCGGATATAGAGCCCCGTGCCCCCGGTTACGATGGGAATCCGACCGCGGGCGTCGATTTCACGGACGACCTGACGGGCGGTTTCGGCATAGCGTCCGGCACTGTAGTCGGCGTCGGGCGTGACCACGTCGAAGAGGTGGTGCGGGACGCGCGCCCGTTCCTCGAGGCTCGGCTTGGCCGTTCCGATGTCCATGTAGCGGTAGACCTGCATGGAATCGGCGTTGATGATTTCGCCGCCGAATCTCTCGGCCAGTTGAATCGCCAGTTCCGTTTTTCCCGAGGCGGTGGGTCCAGTGACCACGACGACGGAAACGGGGTGGGTCGCTTTATTGGTGGCTGCGTTCATGGGTTTCCTGAGCGGGATCGAGTTCGGGCGCCGACTGCGCGGCGGCCAAGCCTAGTCCCGCCAGCGCTTGCGTCAATGTCGTCCAAAACGACCGTCGAGTTCGCCGAGGTCAAAATGTGCGGCAACCGGTCGACCGTGGGGACAGGTCGGGGCCCAGGGAATCGCGTCGAGTCCCGCCAGAATGGCGCGCTGCTCTTCCTGGGGCAGGTGATCCCCGAATCGCCGTGCGCTGTGGCAGGCCAGGGTCGCGAAAGCCCGATCGATGGCCGTGAGCAGCCGGCTATGCGCGGCCTCCCGCTCGGGCACGAAGTCGACTCCCTCGAGCTCGTCGATCAGGTCGCCGACCAACCGGGCGGGATCCTGTCCGGTGAGAAGCGCTGGAATCGCTCGGATCACTAGCGAGGACTCACCGAAGGGCTCGACATCGAAGCCCATGGCCGAGACGAGTTCCGAGGCCTCGGCGAGCACGGCGACGCCCCTGGAGCCCGTCTCGAGGGTTTCGGGAACGAGCAGGCCCTGGCGTTCCACTCGGCGCTCGAGCCAGGCCGCCCGGAGGCGCTCGTAGAGAACGCGTTCGTGCGCGGCATGCTGGTCGACGAGTATCAGTCCCTTTTCACCCTCGAGGACGAGGTAGCGAGCCTTTATTTGCCCGAGCAGGCGGAGCTGGCTGAACTCGACCCGGCCCTCCAGGCCGGGGCTCGAGGCCGCCGTGCCCGGGGCGTCGCGATCCTCCAAGCGGTCGGTGCCAGCCTCCGAGGAAGCCCGGGCGAAGAGCCAGTCGCCCTCCCCCGAAGCACCCTGCCCCGGCGCGGCTCGCTGGGGACGGCCCGGGCCAACTGCCAGCCCCGCCTCTCGCGAGGACGGGGGCGGGTCGGCCCCAAGGAAGCCCCGGTCCTGCATCGCTTCGCGAACGGTGTGGCGGATGACCTGATGAACCGCCCGGGGGTTCTCGAAACGAACCTCCCACTTGGCCGGGTGCACGTTGACGTCGACGGAACCGGGAGGGACAGTCAGGAAGACCACCGCCACCGGGAAGCGTCCTCTCGGCAGGAGGTCGCGGTAGGCCTGGCTGACCGCGTGGCGGAGCAGCTTGTCTCGCACCGGGCGGCCGTTCACGTAAAGGTGAATCGCATTGCCGTTGGCTCGCGTGGTCTCGGGCCCGGAAAGGAAGGCCTCGACATGCCCAGCGCCCTCCTCCCATTCGACGCGAACGAGGGATTGGGTCTGGCTTGCCCCGAGGACCGCCGCGATGCGCTCGGAGGTCTCCTCGGTCGCCGGCCAGACCACCGCCTCGTGATCGTCGCGCTGGACTTCGAAGTGGGTCATGGGTAGAGCCATGGCCAGTCGTCCGAGCCAATCGATGGCGTGTCCCCATTCGGTGCCCGGTTTTTTTAAGAATTTCCGGCGGGCGGGAATTCGTTCGAAGAGGTCGGCGACTTCGATCCGCGTGCCCGCCGGGCAGCCCGCTTCCCGCACCTGGGTCACTTCTCCGGACTCGATTCGGATCTCGGCGCCGGTCTCGGCCGACGCGGGGCGCGTCAGCACGCGCATGCGGGATACCGAGGCGATCGCCGGGAGCGCCTCGCCTCGAAAGCCAAAACTCGTAATCGCCTCAAGGTCGTCCAGGTGGGTGATTTTACTCGTGGCGTGGCGCTGTAGGGCCATCCGGGCCTCTTCCGAGGTCATCCCGAAGCCGTCGTCACTGACCGCGATCAGGCTTGTTCCCCCGTCGCGAAGTTCGACTCGAACGCGCTGGGCCCCGGCGTCCAAAGCGTTCTCCACCAGCTCCTTGAGGACCGATGCCGGGCGCTCGATCACCTCGCCCGCCGCAATTTGGTCGACCAGGCCGTCGGGAAGGCGCTGAATCCGGCCGCTGCCCTGGGATGTTGCCCCTCGGGGGCCTGGGTTACCCATGATTAATGCCTTATCCACGGCAAGATGACGGGTGGCGGGCTAGTATGGGCGTTGAACAAGTGGCTGGCTCCCTCCGGGAAAGGTCGCGCAGAAAGCGTCGTATTTGCTTGATTTCAAATTCCATTTGAATAAATACTGCTGACACTCTGGGGGAACGAAAAAATGTCAGAAATCGGATCGTCATCTTTTTCTACAGGGATAGGTTCTACAGGGATAGGCGAGAATAGGCCAGCGGAGGCGGGCAGATCGCCCCTCCAGGGCGAGGACAGCAATTCCCGGCGGCGGCGATCGGATCGCATGGTTGTCGCGAGTGGCGAATTTCAGCATGCGATTGATCTAGCCTCCGGTCTGTCTCGCTCCAAAGATAGCGTCGTGTTCGCCGGGCCCAAGGGCTGCGGGCGACGACACCTCGCCCGGGCTTTTCACGGCTGGAGCCCGCAGGCACCCCGGCCCTTGGTGGAGCTCGCGGTTGCAGGCCTCACCGAAGGCGACCAGAGCAAGGCCATTTACGGAAGTGCAGAGGGACCGGGTGCGCTCAAGCGTGCGCAAGGCGGAAGCCTGCTGATTCTCGAGGCGGACCTCCTGTCCCCCGGCCTCCAGACGAAGATCGCCGACGGACTGCGCTCCGAGCAGATCGGCAGCGGCGGAGACGACGGGCCTCCGGGTCTAGGAGCGCGCATTATCGCGACGGCTAGCGAGGGAGTCGACCCCCCCTTTCCCGGCGCGATGACGAAGACCATCGCAATTCCGGGGCTCGATCGACGCCACGAGGACATCCTTCCCCTGGCCGCGCATTTTCTCGCCGAGTTCACCGCGGAGAAGGGGCTTGACCCCATCGGCTTCACCGCAGACGCCAGCGCGGCCATATCCGGTGCGAGTTGGCCCGGGCAGGTGCGCGAGTTGCGGAGCCGCATCCGCCAGGCGGTCGAACTCTCCGGTACGGGGGCGATATCCGTCGAGTCCCTCATGCTGGCCTCGGAGGTTGAAGAAGTGATGTCCTTCAAAGAGGCCAAGCGCGCCTTCGAGACGCGCTATGTGGAGGGTCTCCTGCGGCGCTGTTCGGGCAATATCAGCAGAGCCGCTCGCCTGGCCAAGAAGGACCGCAAGGATTTTTACGACGTGATTCGAAGGACCGGGGTCGAACCCGGGCTCTTTCGCTCATAGGCCACGGACAGGCATAGAGATCCATGCGGGCCGCCATCGTTCAACTGAACTCCACGGACGATTTGCCCTCGAACCTGGAGCGCACCCGGGCGGCGACTTTGGAAGCGGCCGAGCGCGGTGCGGAGCTGGTTGCCCTCCCCGAGAACTTCGCCTTCATGCGCCGGGAAGGCGGGGCTTTTCCGTGTGCCCAGGGTCCCGACGGAGAACTGCTGGCCTTTCTCTCCGAACTCGCCCGGGAGTCCGGGACATGGTTGCTCGGCGGCAGTTTTCCCGAACTCATCGAAGGGGATAGCCGCGTCTACAACACGAGCACCGTCTACTCGCCGGAAGGCCAAGAAATCGCTCGCTATCGCAAGATCCACCTTTTTGACGTCGATCTCGGTGCCCACAGCTATCGGGAGTCCAGGCGCTTTGCCCCGGGAAAGTCGGGCGTGCTGGCCGAAACGCCCTTCGGATCGATTGGTCTCTCAGTTTGCTACGACCTGCGTTTTCCCGAGCTCTATCGGGGCTACGCGGTCGCTGGGGCGCACTTTATTGCCGTCCCCAGCGCCTTCATGCCCCAGACGGGAAAGGACCACTGGGCCGTACTGCTGCGCGCCCGCGCGATCGAGAGCCAGAGTTTCGTGATCGCCGCGGCCCAGTGCGGCCAGCACTCGCCCGACCGGGCGAGTTATGGGCACTCGCTAATTATCGATCCCTGGGGAAGGATTCTTGCCGAGGGAGGAGATGAGCCGGCCATCATCGAAGCCGAGTGCGACCTGGCTGAACTCGAGCGCATTCGCAGGGAGATCCCGTCCGTCGCCAATCGGCGACTCGGGTAGCCTTAAAGATCGGCGCTAGGCCCCGCTTGCCGGACGACCGTAATGAGCCTCGTAGAACTCCCGATAGGCTCCGGACTTGATCTTCTCCCACCAGTCGCGGTGTTCTGCATACCACCGGACAGTCTCCTCGACGCCACGCTCGATCTCAGCCCGGGGGCTCCAGCCCAGCCGCCTGATCTTTTCAGTCGAGACCGCATAGCGTTGGTCGTGCCCCGGGCGCAGGCCATGGCGGTGCTCGACCAGAGAAGGGGAGGCGCCGGTGGCCGCCAGGATCATCTCGGTCATCTCGAGGTTGGTTCGCTCGGGGGCCTGGTTGGCACCCACGTTGTAGATCTCACCGCGTGTTCCGCGCTCGAGCAGTAGGAGCAGCGCCTCGCAATGATCCTCGACCCTGAGCCAGTCGCGGATCTGCCCGCCCCCGTCGTAGAGCGGGAGCGGAAGTGAGTCCAAGGCATTGGTGATGAAGAGAGGGATCAACTTTTCCGGGTACTGGTATGGCCCGTAATTATTCGTGCAACGGGAAACCATGACGTCCAAGTCATGGGTGCGGGCGAAGGAGAGGGCGAGATGGTCGGCGCCCGCCTTCGATGCCGAGTAGGGACTGGAAGGGGACAGCATCGCCTCCTCGTCAGGCAACTGGGGAGCCGGGATATCACCGTAGACCTCGTCGGTTCCGATTTGGAGATAGCGCGCCCCGGGGGCCAGTCGTCGCATCGAGTCGAGCAGCGTAAACGTTCCGTACACATTGGTGTCCACGAAGGCTCCGGCGCGCTCGGAGGTGGAACGATCCACATGGGACTCGGCGGCGAAATGGACGACCCAATCGGCTCCAGCCATCAGAGGATCGACGGACTCGGCCTGGCGCACGTCCCCGCGAACCCAGCGATACCTCGGTGAGTTTGCGATCTCCTCAAGGTTCTCGGGATTTCCGGCGTAGGTCAGGACGTCGAGATTGACGATCTCGACGTCGGGGAAGCGCTCGTGAAGGGTGCGGACGAAGCAGGAGCCGATGAATCCGCAGCCGCCCGTCACCAGGATTTTTTCAGCGCTCACATTTTATCCCTTCGGGTCGGCCGACGTACCAAACTCCGCACCCGGGAAGGGGTGTCGGTGCCGGCCACTCGATCCGCTAAACGAGCCTATCGCTAGAAAAGCGTGTAGATGAAGGGCGCGGCCGCTGTTCCCCCGAGGCCAACGAGCAGGCCGAGTCCCAAAATGGAGAGGATGATGGGAGCCAGCCACCACTTCTTGTTGTCCTTGAGAAAATCAACGAACTCGCCCGCTACGCCGCCCCGTGCCTCGTTGGCATGGGCGAGGAATTCGTCCTCGGCGGCCTGCCCTGGCGTCGAGTTCTCATCGCGGTTGTCTTTAGGCTCCGACATCAGTTGATCTCCTTGAGCATGCGCGTATTTTTGCCTGCCCCTAAAACTGTTTGAAATAGCTCTCGGACCCTCGATCGCGCTTGGACTCCTCCCAATAGGTAGCAGCCTTGCTATCGAAAGATCGGTTGAGCGAGTCCCTTCCCAGCACTTTGAAGACGAGCCCAACTGGGGTGATCAATAAGTAGAACAGAGTGCCCAGGACCAAGTTCGCGACGACCCAGCCGATGGGGAAGGCCACCAGACTGAGTCCGACGTATATCGGCCAGTTTGCTCGCGGATAGACGAGAGAGAATGTCGCGGCCAATCCGGCGAGGCACCCGAAGAAAACACTGACCCCGCTGCGAGCCGCCCCGAGGCCGAATCCGAAGATGAGAATCTCGAACCAAGCGCAGGCGGCGAGCAGGCCAAAGCCCACCAGTGCGATCCAGCCGAATTGTCGGAGGGTGTCGTCATCGGGGCGCAGATTGAGTTCAACGAGGTTGCTCATGACGCTCGGGCAGTCCTTTCGTCTTCAGTCCAGCGCGAATTCGGCCAGATAACGACTGGCGTCGCTCTCGGAGGCGTTCGGCTGATCGGCTTTGTAGAGAATGCAGTCCTGGAGCACGAGGACATCCATATTCGTGTGCATAAAACATCGGTAGGCGTCTTCGGGGCTGTTCACGATAGGCTCCCCCCTGACGTTAAAACTGGTATTGATCACCACCGGGCTTCCTGTTTTTGCCTCGAAGCGCCGCAGGATCCGGTAAAAGCGCGGGTGGTGCTGCTCGTCGATGGTCTGAACCCGCGCCGAATAGTCGACGTGGGTCACGGCCGGGATCTCGGAACGAATATGCTTCAACTTCTCGAGTCCGCGGCTCTGTCCCTGGGCCTCATCGGGAAGTCGTTTATCGAGACGAATGGGAGCGACAAGCAACATATAGGGACTGTTTTCGTCCTCCTCCATTTCAAAGAAGTCGTGGACGTTTTCTCGTAGCACCGCGGGTGCGAATGGTCGGAAGGACTCCCGGAACTTGATTTTCAGGTTCATGACGGACTGCATTTCGGTCGAGCGAGCGTCGCCGAGGATCGACCGGCTGCCCAGGGCGCGGGGGCCGAATTCGGCTCGGTCCGCAAAATGTCCCACCACCTTCTGATCCGCGATGGCTTCTGCGATTTGCTCGACGAGTTCGTCTTCGTCCTCGTAGCGTTGGTAGACGGCTCCCGTGGATTCGAGATACTCGCTGACCTCTGCGCCGGTATAGGAAGGTCCGAGTAATGACCCGGCTTGATGGTCCGCGGGGTTGGGGTTCCGGGGCTTGTCGAGCAATTGATGCCAGGTGAAGAGCGCGGCGCCAAGGGCCCCGCCGGCATCGCCCGCTGCTGGCTGAATCCAGACCTCATCGAAGGGACCCTCTCGGAGGACCCGCCCATTGGCAACGCAGTTCAGGGCCACACCGCCGGCCATGACGAGATTTCGTGAGCCCGTCAACCGATGAGCGTGCTCGGCAATCTTCAGGACGATCTCCTCCGTAACGACCTGGATCGATGCCGCGATGTCCATCTCTCGCTGACTGATATCGGACTCGGCCGTCCGAGGCGGCCCTCCGAAGAGGGAATTCATTTTGGGGCTGGTCATCACGTCGCTGTCGCAGAAGCCGAAATAATCCATGTTCATCCGGAAGGAGCCATCTTCTTTGATGTCAAGAAGGTTGTCCCGCATCACATCGGCATAGATAGGCTCGCCGTAGGGCGCGAGTCCCATCAGTTTATACTCGCCGCTGTTGACACGGAAGCCGGTGAAGTAGGTAAAGGCGGAATAGAGCAGGCCCAGGGAGTGCGGAAAGTGCATTTCCTGGAGCATGTCGAGGCGATGACCATCGCCCCGGGCGATGCTGCCAGTAGCCCACTCCCCTACCCCGTCGAGGGTCAGCACAGCGGCCTCTTTAAAAGGGGACGGGAAGAATGCACTGGCGGCATGGGATTCATGGTGGGCGGTAAAGACGTATCGCCCCGTGTATTTTCCCTGCAGCCCGCGGTCGAGTTCTCGAGGGATATGCAACTTTTGACGGAGCCACAACGGCATCCCCATTCGAAAGAGCTTGAAGCCGCGGGGTGCGTAGCTGATATACGTCTCGAGAAGCCGGTCGAATTTAAGCAGGGGCTTATCGTAGAACGCGACGAGGTCGAGTTCCGAGCCATCGATACCCGCGTGGGCGAGACAAAAGTCCACGGCGTTGCGCGGGAACTCGTGATCATGCTTCTTGCGGGTGAAGCGCTCCTCTTGAGCGGCCGCGAGGATCTCTCCGTCCCGGACGAGGCAAGCCGCACTGTCGTGGTAATAAGCAGATATGCCCAGAATATTCAACGGTACCGTGCTCGCTTCTCGATTATTGGGTCGGAGACCACTTTGTCTTGTGGCGCCCGAGCGCCGCAGAGTCAACCCTCAGGATCCCCAACGATGCCGGATCGCTCAGGCTGAACCTTCAATGAATGTAAAATACCGAAATTGAAGTGAGAAAGGAAGGTCGGGCCAGATTGATTCAGCTTGGAGGCAGAGTCGTCGATACGTGCGATACTGACCGAGATGTACTCTCTCAAGACGGGTGCATTTGAGACGTCATGATTGGCGTCCCCATACCGGGAGAGAATGTTGGAGTTTCGCTGGTAATTTCATGGAGAACGAGTCCGAAGCCCTCGAAGAGACATCGGCCCTGATCCTTGTCGTTGATCTCGACGGGACCCTGATTCGGAGTGATCTTCTATGGGAGTCCCTACTCGCCGTCATGGGGCGTCGCCCCTGGCTGCTCTTTCTTGTCCCAATCTGGTGGCTGGGGGGGCGGGCCGCTTTGAAGGGCCGTATGGCCGCGCTCTACGCCCCAGCGGCGGAGAGCCTTCCCTACCGGCCCGAGGTGCTCGACTATTGTCGGACTGCTGCGGCTAACGGGCGTCGCCTTATTCTCGCGAGCGCCAGTCCCTTGCCGTGGGTAAGGGCTGTCGCTGACTCTCTCGGCATCTTTGAGGGCGTCCTCGGCACCGAGGGCGATAAAAATCTCAAAGGGGTTGCCAAGCTCCAGGCCATTCAGGACCGGCTTGCAGGCGCGCCTTTCGCGTACATCGGCGATTCCCCTGCAGATGAGCCTATCTGGCAGGCTTCGGAGGAAGCCCTGGGCGCTGGTCTCGGCCGGCGGGCTCGGCGATGCCTGGCGAATCAACCTCGCCACCAGGAGTTGTCGCCTCCGCCTCGGAACGGGCCGCCGGCCTGGCTTTCGGTGCTGCGCCCTCGACAGTGGGCGAAGAACGGCCTCGTCTTGGTGCCCCTGATTCTTGCGCACGAGTTCAGCGACGGAGTGCGCACTGCAGGGGTTGCTGTGACCTTCCTGCTTTTCTGCGCCGTGGCATCGGCGGGGTATATCCTGAACGATCTGCTTGATTTCGAGAGCGATAGAGCTCACCCCACGAAGCGTGAGCGACCGATCGCTTCGGGCGAGTTGACGTTTCGCCATGCCGTGGCTCTGCTTGCGACGCTTCTCATCGGAGCCCTCGCGGTCACCCGGGCCTGGGCGCCCGAGGGTTTACTCCTCATGCTCGTCGCCTATATGGTCACCACTTTGTCCTACTCGCTGTTCTTCAAGCGTGTCCTACTGGTCGACGTGCTCGTTCTTGCCTCGCTCTACACTCTGCGCGTCCTTGCGGGTGGGGTGGCCGGGGCTGTTGCGGTTTCACCCTGGTTGTTGGCTTTCTCCGGTTTCTTCTTCTTGAGCCTGGCTCTGGTCAAGCGTCACGTCGAACTGATCCAGGCCAGAGATCAGGCGTTGCCCAGGAACCGGCGCCGGGACTACCAGGTCGAGGATATCCCGATGATTGAAACCGTCGGGGTCAGTGCAGGGTTGGTCTCCGTGCTGGTCCTCTGCCTGTTCATCAGTAGCAGCGATGTGAGCCGGCTCTATGTGACGCCCGAACTTCTCTGGTTGATCTGTCCCGCCATGCTCTACTGGGTCATGCGGATCTGGTTCCTGGCTCGGAGAGGGCTTCTCGACGACGATCCCGTTCTTTTCGCTACCCGTGATGCTCGGAGCTATGTCGTCGCGGTCTTGGCCCTGATCATCATTGTCGCGGCGGCGTGGTAAGCATGGCACCCGGAGAAGCCACCGACCTCGCCGGCTGGGGGAATTTCCCGGTTGAGAACTGCAATATTTATCGGCCCGAAGGACTCGATGAACTTCGCTCGATCCTGGCCCAGAGGCGGGAGCCCGACTTTATCTCCCGCGGCCAGGGACGGAGCTATGGAGACGCCGCGCTGAACGCTCAGCGAGGGGTCATCCTCGCCTACGGATCGGGTGAGCGTATGCACCTGGATTCGGCATCGGGCACCCTGGAATGTCTCGCGGGCACTACCCTGGCCGAGATTCTGGACTACGCGGTGCCCCGAGGTTATTCGCTCGGGATAACCCCGGGGACCAAGCGCATCAGCCTGGGGGGCGCGATCGCAGCCGACGTGCACGGAAAAAATCACCACAAGGAGGGCACGATCAGCCACCAGTTGCTCGGCTTCAGCCTTCTGACGGCCGACGGAAATATTCTCGATTGTTCGCGAGAGGAGAACTCAGAACTCTTCTGGGCGACCCTGGGTGGGATGGGACTGACAGGTGTCATCCTTGGGGTTCGCCTGGCTCTGCAGGCCTCGTCGACGGCCTACGTCACGAGCAGCAACGAGCGCTGCCGGGACCTCGACGACGTCCTCACTCGGATGGAGGAAGGCGACCGGCAATACGACTACGCCGTGGCCTGGATCGACTGCCTGGCCAAGGGGAGAGCGCTCGGACGCTCAATCCTCATGCGGGCCAACCCCGCCGCGCTCGAAGATCTTCCGCCCTCCCGGAGGAGCCTGCCCCATCACGTGCCCAGTCGCGTGCGCCCCAGCGTGCCGCTTTTTCTGCCCGGTTGGCTCCTCAATCCCTGGAGCATGCGCGCCTTCAACGCGGCCTTCTATGCTGCGCATAGGAACCAGCGACAGACTCTGGATTTCGACCGATACTTTTACGCCTTGGACCGGATCGAGCACTGGAACCGAGTCTATGGCCGCCGGGGCGCCCTTCAGTACCAGGTGGTGCTGCCCCAGTCCAGAGCGCGCGAAGGGCTGGTTGCCCTGCTCGAGCGAATCGTGGACACGGGGCTTGCCTCCTTCCTCGCGGTTCTCAAGACGACTGGGCCAGCCAACCCAGCCCCGCTTTCCTTTCCCATCGAAGGCGTTTCCTTGGCTTTGGACTTCCCCAATACGGGAACTGGGCTCTTCTCGCTTCTCGAAGATCTCGATGCCGTCACTCTGGCCCACGGCGGCCGGGTGTATCTGGCGAAGGACAGCCGCCTCAGCCAGGAAAACTTTCGGGCGATGTATCCCCGGATTGAGGAATTCAACGCCGTGAAGGCGAGGTATGATCCCGAGGGACTCTTCTCCTCGAGTCTCGCTCGACGGATAGGTCTTGCAGTGAACTCATGAAGCCGGGCGCCCCGGTGGATTCGAAAGGTGGGAAATGAGAATGGAATCAGCGCAGCCCGGAAGACCCACGGCGCTCGTGACCGGAGGGGCGGGTTTTCTCGGCTCACATCTCTGTGAACAATTGCTGGCCAGAGGCCACGAGGTCGTCTGTGTCGACAACTATTTCACCGGGAACAAGCGCAATATCTTGCCCTTCCTCGGAGACCCTTTCTTTGAAGCGATTCGTCACGACGTTACGTTCCCCCTCTACGTCGAGACCGATTGTATCTTCAACCTGGCTTGCCCCGCGTCGCCTCCCCAATATCAGAACGATCCGATCCAGACCACCAAAACGAGTGTCCATGGGGCCATCAACATGCTGGGCCTCGCCAAGCGCCTGAATATCCCCATCCTGCAGGCCTCGACGAGCGAAGTTTACGGTGACCCCTCGGTGCATCCTCAGACCGAGGACTATTGGGGGAACGTGAATCCGATAGGTCCTCGCTCGTGCTACGACGAAGGCAAGCGCTGCGCCGAGACTCTCTTCTTCGACTACCACCGGCAACTCGATCTCGAAATCAAGATCGCACGAATATTCAACACCTATGGCCCTCGGATGGACGCCAATGACGGCCGGGTCGTTTCGAACTTTATTGTCCAGGCGCTCCGGAATCAGCCTATAACGCTCTTCGGCGATGGCGGACAGACTCGAAGTTTTTGTTACGTGGACGACCTGGTCGAAGGCTTGATCCTCCTGATGAATAGCCCCTCGGACGTAACGGGGCCGATCAACCTCGGAAACCCGGTGGAGTTCACTATTCGGGCGCTTGCAGATCTTGTCATCGACCTGACGAATTCGCGTTCGACCCTCGAAATGCTGCCCTTGCCCACCGATGATCCGGTTCGCCGCAAGCCAGACATCGGCAGAGCGAAGAGCCAACTCGGCTGGGAGCCGACGGTCCAACTCGAAGAAGGGCTGCGGAAGACCATTGCCTACTTCGAAAAGCAGATGGCAGAGAATTGAGTTGAAGCCGACTTTTGCCGTGGGCTGGCCATTTCGGCATGGGTCTTCGCGAGAGCCCCGCTCGCCCGGCGGCCAGGCCTCGCTCCAGTGGCTTTTTGTCCTGATGCTTAGTCTCTCGGCGCCTGCGGCGGTCTCGGCCGAGCCGAGCCTGAATGAGCGAGTGGCTCTCTGGTCCGCAGGGCATTTTCGCTCCCCAGTTCACTGCGAGATCGGGGGCCAGCTTATACGAGGTATTCGCCGGGTACTGATTCAGGCAGAGTCAGTGCCTGGGCGGGATCCGTTGGTCCAGGCGGAATTTTTCGATTTCGAACCCGAGGATGCGACCCGCTGCATCGACGCGACGGGGGGCGCCCTGCCCAATGTGGTGGGCCGCCTCGAACTCAGGCGTGAGCGTAACCAGCACCCGGAGACGGCCCAAAGAGACTTCAAGCGAGCTCTAAAAAAAGACAAGGGCTTCAGCTACAAGGTGATTTCAGGAACCCTCGATCTCCAAGACATTGAAGATCCCCCGGCCCCGGCTCGCCCGGTAGATTTTGCCGGCGGCAGTCTCAGCTTGTCCCTAATTTTTCCAGCAACAGACGCCCAGCGCGCCCTCGTTGACTTCCCGAGTGGGCGGAAAATTCTGCTGACACTGGAGTCGGGCAATGGACAGGTCATTCGGATGCCGCTCTTCGATCCCGCCGAGGTCTGGCAACCGCCCCTGCGCTAGTCGAATCCCGGTGAATTCGTCCAATTCTTCGTACAGCCTCGCTCGGTAAGATCCGATACGACGGGTATGGACAGACAAGAGCGCAAGCCCGTTTATTCCATTCTCGACGATTCCGTCGACCTAGAGGACTCGATTCACTTTTTCGTGATTGGTCTGGCCGAGCAGGTCGACCTTCTCCAGGATGACGAGCAGAGTTCGGACTACGAGAGCCTGGAGGAGCGCGCTGCCCTGATCGCGGACCAAGCCGACCGAATGGGCTATCCGGAATTCGCCCGGGCTGCCCGGAAGGTGGCCCAGGCGTGCGCCGATGAACTGAAGGATGTCATTCAGAAAGGTCTCTTCGACGTGACCGAATTGGCCCGTTGCATTCGTCTGGGACACCGCGGCGCGGCCTGAATCTCGTGCGCTCCCAGGCTAGACGAAGAACCAGAGCGAGAGGGGCCGCCCCGAGCCGTCGCTGAAGAAACTGCCTCCGAAGATCGCAAGGAGAAGCAGCGCCGCGTTGGTCACGCCGTGAACGAGGATCAATGCCCACAGATTCTTGCGGTGGTAGAACCATAGGTTCGAGAGCATGACCCAGGGAATCGCCACCCACCATTCCCAGTAAATATGACCGATGGTGAAGATGATCGTCGTGGCGATGAAGCTCCCCAAGGTATAATGCGCCAGGGGGACGTCTCGGAAATCGCCTCGCTGGGCATACACTTCGGAGTAGCGCATCACGAAGCTGCGAATGAAGAGTTCCTCGAAGAGGGGCGTGACCAGCGCGTAGCCGAACATTCGGGCGCCCAGGACGACCCATAGCCCCCCGGTTCCGAGGATGAATGGGTCGAAGGGCGACAGGGTATCGGCGCGCAGGGAGTCGGGCAGGAAGCCCCCAGTGGCGGGGTCCTCAAGGCGCATTCCGTCGAAGACCAAATAGGGAAGAACCCAGACGGCCGTGAGGACAAGTCCAACGAGAATGTCCTGGCAGGCCCCGGGAAGCGTCAGGCCGCTACCCCGGAGTTCAGGGTAGGCACCCTTCCGCCAGAAGTAGAGGATCAAGCCGAGTGGAGCCATGGGCTTGATGAAGAGCAGCGCGGGAGCCCATTGTTCAGGCAAGCGAACGCCGACCTCCCCCGCCAACATGAAGGCGATGTAGGGTCCCAAGTAGGGCCACCAGCCATGGCCCCTGCTTGAATCACGCTCCATTGCTCTGGTCCCCCTTGATCGCAGCGCTCCCGCCGCTCCGGCGCCGGTCGCGTTCTCGGTGCTTCCCGGCCCCGGACCTTACCAGAAATAGCGCGGGGAATGGATCCCGGGTCAGGCCCTTGGAGGGCGAACCCGTGGCGAAATGAGGTCTCCTCGGCCACCCTGCCCTTTGACGTATTCGCCCGCCGGATCCATGAGGCGACAGACGGCAGCGGGATATCGGGAGCTTCCTATGCGCAGTTTGGCCTTGAATCTCAGATTGCTTTGCGGTTTTCGTGCGATTCAGATGAGCATGATCCCGATCGCGATCGTCCCGCTCTACTGGCGCGAGGATCTTGGGCTTTCGATGGCGCAGATCTTTTCGCTACAAGCGCTTTTCGGCCTCTTTGCGGCCTCCTTCGAGTTTCCCGGCGGCTATCTCGCTGATCGCATCGGCTACCGCTCGGCGCTCGCTTGCTCCACGGTCTTCTCTGCGGCGGGCTGGGTCACCCTCGGGTTCTCCGTCGATTTCGGGAGCCTCCTGGTCGGCGAGTTATTTCTGGCTATTTCCCTGGCCCTGAGTTCGGGAACGGATTCGGCCCTGCTCTATGAGTCCTGTGTGGAACTCGGCCAGGAGACCGAATTTGGCCGTTGGTTCGGCCTTTCCCGCTCCATCGGCGCGGTGGCCGAGGGCTCGGCTGCCCTCTTCGCCGGACTTCTCTACACGATCTGGGGTCCGCTGCCCTTCTTCGTGCAAGCCGGGCTATGGGCCGTCAATGCGGTGATCGTCCTGGCCCTCCTGGAACCAGCCAGGCATCCGCCGAACTCCGGGCCTGCCTGGCAGCAAGTCAAAGGGATCCTGGCTTTTGCGCTGGTCGAAAATCCCCGCCTGCGGGCCTCGATCGTCGTCGTGACGATCCTGGGCCTGAGTACTTTCACTCCGGTCTGGATGGTCGCGGTCTACTCGGAGAAGGCGGGAGTCGATCCCACTTGGATCGGGCCCATCTGGGCCGCGGCCAACTATACGGTCGCCCTCGGTCTGTGGGCGAGCGCGGGGGTCGCGCGGCGTGTCGGCCCCTTCCCTGCTCTCTTTGCCTGCACCGGCCTGATCACGCTGGGGTTAGCGGGAATGGGAGTCACCCATGCCCTCTGGGGCTTTGCCTTTTACTTCGCAGTCTGTCTAGGGCGCGGCGTCAATGGGCCCATCCTCAATCATATGCAGCAGCGACTGATCCCCTCGAAAGATCGGGCGAGCCTGCTCTCTCTCAATAGTCTGGCCTTCCGCCTGGGTTTTTTCCTGCTGGGGCCGTTCCTCGGCCTTGGAGTCGACCGGTTTGGAGAGCATCCCGTACTTCTGGCGGCCGCTTTGGTCTGTTCGCTTGCGGGAGCCGCGACCGTCTTCTGGCTTCAGCAGAGCTTCCAAGACGCTCGCAGCTGAGAGTTCAGTCGAGCAGACCGAGCACGTTTTCGGGGGGGCGGCCAATCACCGCGCGTCCCTCATGCACCGCGACGGGGCGTTCCATCAGCCGGGGATGCGAGACCAATATCTCGATCACGGCTTCAGCGGTGGTGTAGTGGCTCGGGTTCAGCCCCAGTTCCTTGAAGTGTTTATCCTTTCGGACCAGGACGGCGGGCTCGGTATCAAGCTGGTCAACGAGCACAGCGAGCTCGTCCCGGCCCAGGGGGGTTTCCAGATATTCGACAATCTCCGGCGTCAGGCCCCGTTGCTCGAGGAGTTCGAGGGTGCCCCGAGACTTGCTGCAATTGGGATTGTGATAAAGAACGATCTTTTTCATCGCCGACTCCTTGCTCTCATCGCTATTCTACGACCGAAGCAGATTTAACCAAATGTCGGGCAACGCTCCAAGGGATCGCCATGCAAATTCACTTGATCGACGGGACCTATGAGCTTTATCGCTCGTTCTACGGCGCCCCTTCTGCGCTCTCCCCGGATGGTCAGGAAGTAGGCGGCACACGGGGCCTTCTGCGTTCATTGCTCTCGCTTTTACGCAGCGATGAGTGCACTCACGTCGCCATCGCCTTTGATCAAGAGATCGAATCCTTCCGAAATGGTCTCTTTGAGGGGTACAAAACCGGCGACGGCATCGATCCCGAACTCCGGGCACAATTCCCCCTGGCCGAAGCCGCGGCCAAGGCCCTGGGGATGGTGGTGTGGCCGATGGTCGAGTTCGAGGCGGACGATGCTCTGGCCACCGCCGCCTGGCGCTGGACCAAGACGCGCTCGGTGGACCGGATCCTGATCTGTTCGCCGGACAAGGATTTCGCCCAATGCGTCGAAGGCGAACGAATCGTTCTCTGGGATCGAATGCGAGAGAAGATCATCGACGAAGCCGGCGTTTGGGAAAAGTGGGGGGTGGCTCCTTCTTCGATTCCGGACCTGCTCGCATTGATGGGGGACACGGCGGATGGGATTCCTGGAATTCCTCGCTGGGGTCAGAAAACGTCATCGACGCTCTTGGCGGCATACGGTTCGATCGAGGCCATTCCGACTCAGCCGGCGGACTGGAGCGTATCCGTCAGGGGCAGCGAGGGTTTGGCGAAGATCTTTGCCGAGCAGTACGAGAACGCGGGACTCTATAAGCGCCTCGCCACACTGCGCCGGGACGTGCCGCTCTCCGAGAATCTGGTGGATCTCAAATGGCGCGGTGCGCGGCGAGGCCCTTTGGAGGCCCTGGCGGAATCCCTCGGTGACCGTCGTATTCTCGAGCGAGTGCCGCTCTGGCAGCCCTGATGGCAGCCCTCAGGCTCCCATGAACTGTAGAAACGTTTCCAAGTTCGCGACTCGTAGGAAGGGGTTGGTTTCTTTCTGCTCGCCGATGGTCGACTGAGCCTCCTCGGAATAGAGGTGCCCCGGGAAGACCAGGGTTTCGTCGGGCAACTTGCGCAAGGTGCCATTTAGGCTCTCGTACATGTGCTCCGGGTTGCTTCCGGGAAGGTCCACTCGGCCACAACTGCCCAGAAATAGCGTGTCGCCCGAGACCAGTTGAGCCGGCCGCCCGGCTTCTTCGACTAGGAAACACTGGGAACCAGGTGTGTGCCCCGGGGTGTGGAGGAGGCGCACGGTGATTCCGCCCAACTCGATCGTGTCGCCACCCGAATGTTCCTGAAACTCACTCTTTGGAATTCCCGAGACCTTGGAAACGCCGTCGGCTTCGAGTTTTTGCACGTGTATGGGCCCCGGGCTCCGGGTCATGAAATGCTCTAGGCCCTCGATCTCCATTCCAAAAATGCTTCCACCGATATGGTCCTGGTGATAGTGCGTCACGAGTGCGCCGACGATTTCAATATCGTCTGCCTCCGCCTGATCCACCAAGGCATCGACGCTCCAGGCGGGATCGACGACCAGCGCCTTGCGCTCGGAGCGACTGCCCACGAGATAGACGAGGTTCGCCATTTCCCCGACCGGGATTTGGCGAAAGTAGAGATCCGAGTCATTGTCCATGTCTGGCTCCTAGCGAAGGGCTCATTCGTCACTCGCGAGCGGCGAATTGTACCTGTTCAAACGCCCGAGAGCAGGGGTTGCATTTCCGTCCCCTGAGGTATGCTTCGGTAGATCTGGAAGAGGAGCATAGTATGTCTGCCACGGCCCCTGATTTTGACTCGTTCGATCTGGTCAACCCTAAGGATTACGCGGAGCATGGGTACCCGCACCACCTTTGGGATTGGTTGCGAGCGAACGACCCGGTCCACTGGTATGACGGGTCGGGAGGCGACCCCTTCTGGGTGATCACCAAGCACGCGGATATTACCGCCATCGGTAAGCTCCCCGAGCAATTCATCAGCGGTCCCCTGCTCGTACAGTCCCATCTCCCCATTCCCAAGGAGCGAATGGAGTTCCCTCGGACGCTGATCCAGCTCGATCCCCCGAAGCATGGGGTCTACCGGCGCCTGATCAGTAAACGATTCACGCCCCGGGCCCTGAAGCGTTTTCATCACGATATCGAGGAGATCGGGAAGGAGATCGTAGATGATCTTCTCGCCCGGGGAAGCGAAGGAGAGTGCGATTTCGTCGACTCGATCTCGGCACCCTTGCCCATCGCGGTGATCGCCTGGATGCTCGGGCTCCCGAAGCAGGATTGGGGTCGTCTCTTTGACTGGACGAACCGTATCATTGGAGCGCAAGATCCCGCTTTTAGGACCGAGGGGAAGACTCCGGACGAAGCTGCCCAGGAAACCATGGTCGAGCTCTTCACGTATTTCACGGAGCTGGCCGAGGAGAAGCGAAAAAAACCCGCCGACGACCTGGTCTCCCTCTTTACCCAGATGGAAGTCGACGGCGAAAAGCTTCCTCATATGGACATCATGACCTGGTGTTTGATCATCGTAATCGCGGGCAACGAAACCACGCGTAACGCCACCACAGGAGGCATGCTGGCGTTCATCGAGAACCGGGAAGAATTGCGGAAGCTGCAAGCAGACGAGGGCCTGTTGCCCTCTGCAGTCGAGGAAATCGTGCGTTGGACGGCTCCGATCATCCACTTCGGCCGCACCGCGACGGAAGACTTCGAACTCCGGGGCAAAACTATTCAAGCCGGACAAAGCGTGGCTCTTTTTTACCCTTCCGCGAATCGCGACGAGGATGTCTTCGAGGCCCCCGGCGAGTTCCGCATCGAGCGGAACCCGAACCGTCACCTGGGATTCGGCGTCGGCGAACACTTCTGCCTGGGGGCCCATCTCGCCCGCCTCGAGATGGAGGTCGCCTATAAATATCTTCTTCCGCGGATCGAGGATGTCGAATTGACGGGTCCCGTGGATCGCCTTCACTCGAGTCTGGTCGGGGGCATTAAGCACCTGCCCATCCGTTATAAACTGCGCGAGTCCTGATCGGCGAAGGGCCGCTTATAAGGCTCTTGGGCGCGCATGGGTCGGTCGCGAGGCCTGAGTTCAGTGCCGCTCGACAAGCGCACACTGGGAGACTGCATGGAAACGATCCGCGACTGGGTTGAGGATTCGCCCTATACACGCTTGCTCGGCACCAAGCTCGAATCCATCGAGACCACGGAATCCGAGACGACTGCGCGCATCGTTCTACCCTTCCGGGAGGAGAACTCGAACCCGGGGAATGCGCTGCATGGCGGGTGCGCGGCGACTCTTGCGGCAGTGGGGGGGCAATGCGTGGCTCGGGCTGCGATGGGGAAGGACGCAGGCCCCTGGCATACCGCATCGGTTCAGGTCAACTATCTCGCCGCGGCCATCGGAGAATCCGTGATCGCCGAGGCCCGATTGCTGCGCCGGGGCAAGGATATGTGTTTCGTGGAGACCGAGATCAGGACCGAGGAAGGAAAATCCATCGCTCATGCCACCGCGATGGTAAGGGCTCGGCAGGGCGCCAAGGCGCTTGAGTCCCATCGTGCTGAGGGGGATGAGGGGGATACCGATCCTGGGCCCATGGGCCCCCACGTCTCAAAAATGCCCTATATGAGCGAGCGCGAAATGGAGATCGAGCATATGTCGGACTCCCAATCCCGCATCGTCCTGCCCTACACCCCGGCCAATGCCGACCTCGAGCACGGGGTTCATGAAGGCGCTGTGCTCGCCCTGCTGGACTCCACCGGAGCCATGGCGTCCTGGGCCGAGGCGGGCCCGGGGCCTTATAAAGCATCAACCCCTTCGCTTCAGGCTCAGGTGCTGTGCCCTGCCCCAAAGCAGGATCTCGTGGCCTACGGCAATGTGGTCCAACGCGACGATTCGATTTTCTGGGCCGACGCAACCGTTGCGGGTGCCCTGGATGGCCGCGTGGTCGCCCGGGGAACCGTGATCTACCGCATCGTGACTTAATCGCGTGGTGGAAGTCAGTCCCGGCCGAGGGAATCCTCCCGAGCCCGTAGGCGGAAGTCGATGACCGACGAAGAATCTGATCCGCCCGGATCCTCGCCGACACACCCGGTCGATGAGATCCTGCGGACCACCCGTTCGGTTCGTCGACGAATCGATTTGGATCGCCCGGTCGAGCCCCGGGTGATCTCGGAGTGCATTGAAATCGCAAGTCAGGCGCCCACGGGTATCCCCGCCGAGGCCTGGCGATTTCTCGTGCTCAACCAGGTGGACCCCAAGCGGGCTCTGGCCGGGCTCTACCGGCGTGCCCTGGCCACCCTGGCCGAAACCCTGGGGCGCCCGGTGAAGCCCAGCCAGCAGCACCTGGCTGACCATCTCGAGGAGATGCCCGCCCTCATCTTGGTCTGCGCCCAGGGGCGCCCTGCTCCAGACTCGGTGCCCCTCCAGGTCTCCTTTTACGGGTCGGTCCTCCCGGCCGCATGGTCCCTGATGCTTGCTCTGCGCGCGCGAGGGATTGGGGCGACCTGGACCACGTTGCACCTGCTTCATGAGAGAGAGGCGGCCGAGGCCCTGGGGATTCCCGAGGACGTCACCCAGACCGTGCTTCTGCCCATCGGTTATTGCCGCGACGCGGTGCTTCGCCCAGCGGAGCGTCGCCCCGCTGCCGAAATCACGTATTGGAACCGCTGGGAGGGGAAAGGCGAGGATTCCTGAGGGCTCCGAACCTGCACGACTCTGATTTTGGACGCTCGCGGCGACCCCGGGCCATTGTTATGCTGAAGGGCCGCTGGGCTGAGGAACAGGTCCGAGCCCGCGGAAGTCAGCACCTTTCCCAGAAGAAATATTGACCGGAGGGCGAACATGAAGGCCGCCATTCTCACTGCACTGAACACCGACCTCGTAGTCCGCGACGATGTTGGACTCGGCGATCTAGGGCCGGGCGATGTCCACGTCAAAATTGTTTCGAGCGGCGTCTGCCACTCGGACGTCTCGGCTCAGAACGGCACAATCCCCTGCGGAACGCCCTGCGTCCTTGGGCACGAAGGCGCGGGCATTGTTCAGGAGGTGGGCGCGGGTGTGGCCGATATCGTCGCCGGCGACCACGTGATCCTCAGCTTCGTTCCGGCATGCAACCAGTGCGTGCCCTGCCTGCGCGGTCAGTCCTACCTCTGCGACCAGTCCATGGTGGTAGCCATGAGCCCGCATTTCACCCTCGATGGTAATCCCATGGGCGGTTTTACCGGGGTCGGCACCTTCGCCGAAGAGTTGATCATCTCCGAGCACTGCCTGGTCAAGGTGGATAACGATATTCCCCTGGACATTGTCTCGCTGGTGGGTTGCGGAGTGACGACCGGTGTCGGTGCTGCCATTAATACCGCCGAGGTGACGCCGGGTAGCTCGGTCGTCGTTTTCGGGTGTGGCGGCGTTGGCATCAGCGCGATCCAGGGGGCCCGAATCGCCGGGGCCGCCGAGATCCTCGCGGTCGACATGGTGGAGGGGAAGCTCGAACAAGCCAAGCATTTCGGCGCGACCCATGTCTGCACCCCCGACGCCTTTGAACAGATGAAGGGCGAGATTACAGCCAATCAGGGCTTTGACTATGCCCTCGAGTGCATCGGTAACCCCGTCACCATTCGTGCCACTTTCGACGCGGCTCGCCGGGGCGGAACCGCGGTTATCGTTGGCGTGGGCCGCATGGACCAGAAGATCGAGTTCAGCGCTTTCGAACTCTTCTACATGGATAAAATCCTTCGGGGATCGATGTACGGAAGCTCTAATGTGCGGACTTTCATGCCGAAGCTGCTCAGGCTCTGGAAGGCTGGGAAGCTCGATCTCGAGAGCATGATTTCCCGCCGTATCCAGCTCGAAGACATCAACGATGCTTTCCAGGCAATGCAGGATGGCAAGGTCATCCGATCAGTGATCGATTTCAGCTGAGTTGTCGAGGCTCCTGGTGACCCCCAGCGGCGCCCTCTCTGGAGAGGGGGTCGCCGGGGGCTCCAGAGATTTCTCCGAGATCCGGCAGCTGTTCCCGGGTCGAATATTTTTACCCCGGTAGCCTGGAGGAGTCGAAATGGATCTGGGCTTGAGGGGCAAGGTCGCCCTCGTGAGCGGAAGCTGGCGGGGAACGGGATCAGGCATAGCCGAAGTCCTGGCCCGAGAGGGCTGCGAAGTCCTGGTTCACGGGCTCGAGCCCGGTCAGAATAGCGATGTCGTCGACCGGATTTCCGCGCTGGGGTATCACGCCACCGGGGTTTCAGGCGATATTACGACCGAGGCCGGGACCGAGGAACTCGTGGAGGAGTGTCTGGCCGCGGCAGGTCCCGTCGAGGTTCTGGTCAACAACTACGGCGTGGCCGAAGCCGGCGACTGGACTTCGACAGGGTCTGCCGAGTGGGTCGAGATCTTCCAGAAAAATGTTCTCTCCGGGGTGCGCCTGGTTCACGCCTTCTCTCCGGGGATGCGTGAAAGGGGCTGGGGGCGAATTATCTTTGTGGGCACCGTCGGTTCGCTTCGCCCCGCCGCACGTATGCCCCACTACTACGCTTCAAAGGCTGTGCTGCCCAATCTCTGTGTGAGCCTTGCCAAGGAACTCGGCGGCTGCGGGGTCACTGTCAACCTGGTCAGTCCGGGCATCATCGCGACCCGCGAAGTTCGAGCCTCCCTGGAGCAGCGTGCCCGGAAGAAGGGCTGGGGAAGCGACTGGGAGACCATTCAGAAAGAGGCGAGCCGAGATCTCTTCCCGAACCCCTTGGGGCGCATTGCCGAGATCGAGGAAGTGGCCAACCTGGTCGCCTTCGTCGCCGGGCAGCCCGCGAGTTATGTGAATGGAAGCAACCTCAGAGTTGACGGGGGCGCCGCAGACGCGGCCCTCTAGCGTGCTGGGCTCCGCTTCCACCCTGTTCCCGGAGGTATCCGATGAGTGCGCCCAATCTCGCCAAGCTCGAGCGAGTTCGAGCCGGCCTTGAGCATCCGATAATTGACGGCGACGGTCACCTCGTCGAGTACCTGCCCGCGGTTCGGGAACACCTCGTAGGGCTGGCGGGCGCCGAGATGGCCGCCGAACTCGATAGAGTCTTCGACGCGGCGCGCCTGACGCGCGAGCTCGACCCTGATCAAAAGCGGGCCCTCGGCCTTTTTCGAATGAGCTGGTGGGCGTTCCCGACGGCGAATAGCCTGGATCGGGCGACCGCCCTGCTTCCCGGTCTCATGGCCGAACGTCTTCCCGAGATCGGGATTGATTTCGCGATCCTCTACCCGACCCTGGGCCTGACCGTCCCCCATCTCGATGCGCCCGATCTGAGGCGGGCTGCCTGCCGAGCCTTCAACCGCTATTACGCCGAGGTTTGCGAACCTCATGCTGACCGGTTGCTTCCGGCGGCCGTGATTCCCATGCACTCGCCCCAGGAGGCGGTGGAAGAGCTCGACTACGCGGTGCAGGAGCTTGGCTTTCGCGCCATCGCCCTCGCGGGTTACGTGGCGCGGCCGCTCCCCGGCGCGGGAGAGCTACGGGGTGCGCGCTGGATCGATAGCTTCGGGCCCGATGACCCCCTGGCGTATGACTCCGTCTGGTCTCGGTGCGTGGAACTCGGGATCACCCCTACTTTCCACTCGAGTGCCATGGGCTGGGGGAGCCGAGTTTCCCAGACGAGCTATGTCTCGAACCATATTGGCAACTTCGCCACGGCGGGTGAAGCAACCTGTCGCTCGCTCTTCCTCGCGGGTGTCCCCCGACGCTTTCCCCAACTGCGCTTCGCCTTTCTTGAGGGGGGCGTAGCCTGGGGCGCCAACCTCTACTCCGATCTCGTGGGCCACTACGAAAAGCGGGGGGCCTCAGCCATTGGGCAATTCGATCCGAGGCTCCTCGATGAAAAGCGAATGAGCGAGTGGTTTGAGCGCTACGGGGCGGCTTCTGTTCGTCGCACGATTGGGGATCTCGAGCCTGCCCTTCGCGTGCTCTCGGATCCAGACGAGGACCCGGAGCTTCGCGACGAGTTTCGCCACGCTGCCCTCGCGACTCCCGAGGATATTCGCGACGTCTTCACGCGTCAGTTCTTCTTCGGCTGTGAGGCCGACGATCCGATGAACGCGATTGCCTTCGATCAGGGCTTGAACCCAATGAACGCTCGTTTACGCGCGCTCTTCAGTTCGGATATCGGACACTGGGATGTTCCCGATATGCAGGGCGTTCTCCTCGAGGCATGGGAACTCGTGGAGAGGGAGAAGCTTTCTTTGGAAAATTTTAGAGAGTTCGCTTTTGGGAATGCCGTGAGTCTCTTTGGCTCGACCAACCCCGACTTCTTTTCCGGAACCGCAGTCGAGGAGGCCTGCCGGGCCGAGTTGAAGGCAGTGCCCCCGAGCTGAATGGCTCGAACTCCCGGCGTGGGGTGCCCGTGGAACCCAAGCCGAGGAATACCAATCGCCTGAAGCCGACACGGGGGAGATAATTCCCCTAGGAGGAGCACCCGATGAGCAGCAACGAACGAGTCCAGACGAATCGAGAAGCCCCGCTCCAATCGCCCCCGGGCATTCATCGGTTGGGCTGCGGCTGGCTCTTCGGGGCTCTCGCTTTCCTGTTGGCGGGGTGTGCCCCCACGTATCCCAATATTCAAGCTTGTGAGGACAGCGGCGATATCCATACCATCTGCGGTCTGCAGAATCCCGAGGACCTGGCCCTCGTGCCGGGGGGAAAACAGGTGGTCATCAGCCAATTTGGCTCGATGGATGGCAGCCGTCCGGGAAACCTGGCGTTCTTTGACGTGGAGAATGAAGCCGTCCAAATCGCCTTCGAAGGGGGCGCCGAGGATTTTGTAGAGGATCCGGGAACGCGTTGGGGCGACCCCAATTGCCCCGGTGCCCCAAGCGACCGATTCAGCCCCCACGGACTGGACCTCGCCTCAGTCCCAGGGTTTGGGGACCGGCTTCTGGTCGTCAACCATGGGGGCCGGGAAGCGGTGGAGTTTTTTGAACTTATCCGGAAGCCGAATGGCTTTGGGCTCGTTTGGCGGGGCTGCGCTGTGGCGCCCGAGGAGGCCTTCCTCAACGATGTCGTTAACCTGAGCGACGGCGGATTCCTGGTGACCCAGATGATGCCCCGGGAGAACGCACCCTGGAATCTCATGAAAGCCGCTTTCGGCTTTGATACCGGTTGGGTCTACGAGTGGGAGAGGGCCCAGGGCTTCAGTATCGCGCAAGGGACCGAGGCGCCCTTTCCGAACGGCATCGAGCTCTCGGAGGACGAGGGCTCGATCTTCCTAAATGTCTACTCGCCGGGCGAAGTTCGCAAGATCAATCGGTCTACGGGCCAGGTGATGGCGACGGTGAGCGTTCCCGCGCCGGATAACGTGACCTGGGGCAAGGACGGAAGGCTCCTCGTCGCGTCCCATCACGGCGGGCTGATGGATCAACTCGCCTGCATGGATCTTGAGAGCGGAGCCTGCGGCATGGGGTTTTCCGTCGTCTCCATCGATCCGGAGACCCTTGAGACCGCCGAGCTCTTCACCCAGGCCGGGGCCCCAATGGGGGCAGGCACGGTGGTCCTCGACCTGGGGGGCGGCGAGTACTTGATCGGCTCGTTCGCCGCAGACCGCATGCTGCGAATCCGCCTGTCCCGCTGAGAGCACGGGCCAGGCAGAGCGTTCGCCCCGCCATGACCCGGCGCTTGGCTGAAATAGCACTTCGGTGGGCTAGCGCTTAGGGGGGCTAGCGCTTAGGGGGGCTAGCGCTTAGGAAAGGTGCGCCCGATCTCCCGGAGCAGGCCCAGTAGGGGGACGAGATGCGCGCCCAATATCGGTTTCCCCGTGGTCAGGAGCGCGACGACCAGCTCGCGTTCGGGGTCGGCCCAGGTGAATACATTCGAGAGGCCCACGTGACCGAAGGCTTGGGGGTTGTCGTACCCAAAGAGGCCAACACTTCGACTTCCCAGCATGAAGCCCAGGCTATAGGGGACCGGGGCCATTAAGGTGAAATCGAGTTCCCAGCCGGTTTGGGGTTCCGTGGCCTGGCGAATCGTCCTCTCCGCGAAGATCTGCTGCCCCTCGTGCAGTCCCTGGTCGAGCAGGCACTGATAGAAAACCGTCATCTCGTAGGCGGTACTGATGAGGTTGGCCGAAGGAATCACCCCGGTTAGAAAACGCGGATCGTTCGAGAGGTTGACGAGGGAGGCGAGGTCCGTTGAAAGGGCCCGTCGCAGGATCCCGGAGAGCGGGGGGATCAAGGGGAAACCCGTGGCGGCGTTGACCGCGACCTTGTCGACATCGGCCCGGGCGACGCCGTAATTGAACCACGACAGACCCAGGGGGTCAGCAATCTTTTTCCGCAGCAGGGCGCGCAGGCTCTGGCCCGTTGCCCGTTGGGCCACTTCGGCGAGGATGAAGCCGCCCGTCACGGCGTGGTACGCAAGCTTGCCCCCGGGCTCGGACTCCGGGCGGGCGTCGCAGAGAATTTCGAGTATTCGGTCGGACTGCTCCAGCAAGTCGAGGTTCAGAACCTCGGGGGGCATCGTGGGCAACCCGGCGCGATGGCCGAGAACGTGGCGGACGGTGATTTCCCCTTTTCCGTGCCGCTCGAAACCCGGGACATGCTCCGCCACCCGGTCATCGAGGCGAAGGACATTTTCTTCGTCGAGCTTGTGGATGAGCATCGCGGTGACGGCCTTGGAGGCTGAGAAGAGGTTGATCGGGGTGTCCAACCCAACCACGTCGTCGGGGTCGCCCCCTTGGGCCGGGGGGTGTCCGCCCGAAATTTGCCCGATGGCGCGGTGGAGTACGACGGCCCCCCGCTGGCGAATGCAGATCTGGATCGCCGGGTGCTCGCCAGAAGCGTAGACCTCCTCGAGCTTTCGCCAGAGCAGTTCGACGCTCTCTGCGGGCAGGCCGAGGCTCTCTGGGACGACCTCCTCGCCCCGAGTCGTCAAGGCCTCAAGGCTTGCGCGGCTCGAGGACGAAGACGAGGGCATCAGACGACCGATCAGGCTCATTGGGTTTTGGGCTCGACTTCTGGGGGGGTAGGCTGGATCTAGAAGCGTGGGGGCTAGGGTACGCAACCCGGAGAGGTTCGACGAATCCCCGCGCGGAAGTCGGGCCTGAGCTATGGCGTGCCCTGCTCTCCCCCGCGCAGGCGGCTTGGGTCTGCCCCTCAGTCGTCTCGGGTGAGGGTCGGCCCGGCGGCGACGAACTCGTTCTCCACCACGACGAAGGCCTCCGGAGAGAAGCCGTTGAAGGCGGTGCTGCAGGCCACCCCGTAGGCCCCCATATTTCCGAATTCGATCCAGTCGCCCTCGCGGATATCGTCGGGGAGCTCCAGGGGATGAGGAAGAACATCAATGGCATCGCAGGTCGGGCCGTAGGCCGTGAATGGGCTTTGCGTCGAGGCGAAGGCCCGAGTGGCCAGCATGCGGTGGCGATGGCGGAGCCCGGTCCCCTCCTCGGTCATGCTGCCGTAGATGCCGTCGTTGAGATAGACGGATCGATCCCTGCGCAGCTGAACCTGGACGACAACGGACTCACCCCCCTCGCACAGGCCCCGCCCGGGTTCGCAAAACAGTCGACAATCCCGGGCGAGATTGAGCCCTTTGACTTGCTGGATGATGGCCGCGATATAGCGAGAGAGTTCCTCGACGGGGGCATCCAGGTAGGTCCCCGGAAAGCCCCCGCCTACGTCGAGGCAGGCCAGGGGAATCTCGGAATCCGCCAAGGCGCTGGAAACCCGCTCGATACCCGAGGCGTAGGCCGCGGGATCCGTGCACTGGGAGCCCACGTGGAAGCACAAGCCCACGGAGAAGCCTCGTGAATACGCTTCTTCCAGAAGTTCACGCGCCGCCTCGGGCGAAGCGCCAAATTTTCCCGACAGATCGTAGACCACCGAGGAATGTCGAACCTCCAGCCGAACCACGAGGACAACCTCGCGGGTCGCGGGGAGCTCCTCCCCGATCTTGTCGAGTTCCGAGCGGTGGTCGAGGGCGAAGAATCGCACGCCATGACGCGAGTACGCCTCACGGATCGCGGACCGGGCCTTCACGGGATGCATGAAGTAGCAGGTGGCTCCCGGGACCCGCTCCATCACCCGCTCGATCTCGGGAAGCGAGGCCGTATCGAAATGGCGAATTCCGGCCCCGGAGAGCGCCTCGAGGACGTGCGCGGACGGGTTGCATTTGACCGCGTAGAGGCTGTCCCCGGGAAATGCCTCGATAAAGAGTCGAGCGGCGCGCTCCATCACGTGGGGACGCACGCAATAAACCGGACTCTCGGGACGGCGCGCCGCCACCATCGCTTCGGCTGTCGGATAGGTCTCCAGATCCGTTCCCCTCCCCCGTCACTCGAGCGCTCTGCGGTGCGTCGCTTGGGTGC
>JAPKBZ010000138.1 GCA_028823175.1 Myxococcota bacterium | reverse complement strand
GGACCCACAGCCGGACGAATCGCTGGAAGAATCAATCGACGAATAAAGAGACGAACGGGTCGCGGTCCGTGGGCGGCCCTGGTGATCCTGGCCGCGGCGATGGGGTGGGCGCCCGGTGCTTCGGCCACGGTGATGATTTCTGAGATCTTCTACGACGCCGAGGGCAGCGATGACGGCCACGTCTTCGTCGAACTCGCGGGCCCCCCCGGCACGCTTCTCGACGGCTGGCAGGTCGAAGGGGTCAACGGTTTCGATGGGGGGGTGGGGCCGGCGGTTCTTCTCTCGGGTTCGATTCCGGCTTCGGGGCTCTTCGTTCTCGCCGACCGCACCGGGGGCGGCAGCGTGTTCGTGCCCGGGGCCGACCTCGTCGCCAATTTCGATTTTCAGAACGGCCCGGATTCCATCGTCCTCCGCGATGCGTTCGGCATCGTCGATGCCGTGGGCTACGGGAGCTTTACGTCGGCGCATTTTTTCGCGGGGGAGGGCAGCCCGGCTTCGGATCCGCCCGGGGGCTCGAGCGTGGCGCGCTGGTTTGCGGACGTGGATACCGATGACAACGCGATGGACTTTCATGTCCTGGGGGTGCCGACCCCGGGGAGCGCAGATTTTCTCGCCGTGCCCGAGCCGGGAACGGGGGTGCTGCTGGCCCTCGGTCTTCTCGGGATTGCAGCCACGGGGCGTCGTTCGCCGGGCATCGGAGAAAGGCGCATGGGCCGGGTGGGTTAGCACCGGCTCTCCGGGCAGGACATTCGAGCGGTCTTCCAGCGGGGCGTCCGGGTATGGGCGCTATGTTAAATCCCTATCGGGAGCCCGTGACGGGGGCGCCACGAAACGTTTACGGGGCGTCAGCGCTGCTCGGCGAAACCTGTTTCTGTATCCGCTTGTGATCCAGCGCCGGTATGTATTCGTAGAACTCAGCGCGATGGGGCTGCAGCTAAACGATTCTTCAGGCGTCTATTGCGATCCTCTGGCGCTGAGACCGGGAAGATTGTGACCGATAAGCTGCGCAGTCATGGTGTTGCGCATCGTGAGCTGATTCCACGACACGCTTACAGGGTGTGGTCAATGAACCCGGTTACCAGGGCGGGCGTCACGCCGTTAATGTGAGCTTGCGCAATCGCAATGAATTGCTAATCACGGATACCGAGCTAACACTCATCGCCGCCGCTGCAATCATGGGTGACAGCAAAATGCCAAAGGCGGGAAAAAGGACGCCCGCCGCTACCGGCACCCCCAAGGCATTATAAACGAAGGCAAAAAATAGGTTCTGTCGGATATTGGCCAGTACCGCACGACTCAGTTGAACGGCTTTTACGATGCCGGTGAGATCACCATTGACCAGGGTGATTTCAGCGCTTTCCATCGCCACATCGGTTCCTGTGCCCATGGCTATGCCGATATCAGCTTGCGCCAAAGCCGGGGAATCATTAATGCCATCCCCGGTCATAGCCACCACCTTACCCTCTGCTTGTAGTTGCTTAACCCTTTTAAGCTTATCCTCGGGCAGACATTCGGCCTGAAAGTCACTCAAATTTAACTCAGCAGCTACCGCCGCAGCGGTATTGCGGTTGTCACCAGTCATCATAATCACCTCGATGCCCTGGGCTACTAACTCGGTGATGACCGCGTGGCTACTTTCCTTGATGGCATCGGAAATAGCGATGAAACCCTTGGCTTCGTTATCTATGACGATATATGAAACAGTGCTTCCGCGTCTCTGGTGCTCCTCTACCCGTTGTTTTAAATCGGTGCCGATATTGGTGTTTATTTCCGCAAGCAGTTTGTCATTACCCATGGCAATATTTTGATTGGCAATAACTCCTTTCACACCTTTGCCGGCGATTGCTTCAAAGTCTGAAACTTCCGTTGGGCCAATATTGTTCTGCTTTGCGTGTTGTATAATGGCTTGTGAGAGAGGGTGTTCGCTGTGTTGGCTCAGTGAGGCGACCTGTGCCAGAAGTGAGTCTTCCGCTCCCTCGATCAAGGCATAGACCGCATCCACAGAAGGCTTTCCCGCGGTTATCGTGCCGGTTTTGTCGGTAATCAAGACATCGACTTTGTGCAGCGTTTCCAGTGCCTCGGCATTTTTTATCAGCACGCCCGATTGCGCACCCTTACCGACGCCAACCATCACCGACATGGGGGTAGCTAGGCCCAGCGCGCATGGGCAGGAAATAATCAGCACCGCTATTGCATTCACGAAACCGTAAACTAGCGCTGGCTCAGGACCGAATAGGCTCCAGGCGATGAACGTGATAATCGATATGACAATCACAGTGGGGACGAAGTACTTGGCAATACTGTCCGCCAGTTTCTGGATGGGCGCGCGGGAGCGGCTGGCATCGTTGACCATCTGGATGATCTGCGAGAGCAAAGTATCGGCACCAACTTTTTCGGCCAGCATTACAAAAGACTGGGAGCCGTTGATAGTGCCTGAAGTCACTGCGTCGCCTGTGGACTTAGTAACCGGTATCGGCTCGCCGGTGATCATAGACTCATCGACACTGCTGCTACCTTCGGTGAGCTTGCCATCCACTGGAATTTTTTCGCCAGGTTTTACCCGCAGCAAATTGCCGGTTACCACCTCGTGTATGGATATCACGCGATCTTTGCCATCCTCCACCAGGGTGGTTTCCGAGGGCGCCAAACTCAGCAGGGCCTTTATGGCGCCACTGGTCTGACTGTGAGCTCTTGCCTCAAGTAACTGGCCTAACAGCACCAGCGTTAGAATGACGGCGGTAGCTTCGAAGTAAAGGTGCACACTTCCGGTAGCGGTTTTAAACTCAGGCGGGAACATGCCGGGAAACAACAGCCCGACCACACTAAAAGCAAATGCGACGCCAGTTCCAATACCCACCAGCGTGAACATATTTAGATTCATGGTGATAATAGATTGCCAGGCGCGCACGAAGAACATTCGGCAGGCATAAAACACAACGGGCAGGGTGAGAAAAAATTGCAACCAATTCCAGTAATTCTGATCCATCAAGTCCGGGAGAGGATTGCCGGGAATCATTTCCCCCATGGCGATAATAAATACGGGTAGCGAAAATCCAGTGGCCACCTTCATTTTATGGGCAAGTTGTCGATAGGCTTTTTGCTCCGCACCTTCATCGGGCTCTTTAGGCACCAGGTCCATCCCGCAAATAGGGCAGTTGCCTGGTTCATCCTTAATGATTTCCGGGTGCATGGGGCAGGTGTGCTGGCCTGCCGGCTGCAGGCTGGGCTGCTCTACCAAATCCATGCCGCACACGGGGCAGTTGCCCGGCTGGGTGTATGTCTTTTCCCCTTCGCAGTGCATGGAGCAATAATACATTTCGTTCCCATCGTGGACAGAGTTGGGTGCCCGATGCTGGTGACTCTCGGTGGCGTTACCGAGCAGGTTTATGCGGTAGCTTAGGTTCGCATTCAGCAAATTCTGCTGTAGCTCTTCCTGCGAGATATGGGCACTCATCTCAATAGTAGCGGTGCTGTCAGAGAGTTCGACATCAATGTGGTTTACCGCCTCTATCACTCCAAGAGCGGCTTCTACCTTCCCCTGGCAGCCGGCGCTGTGCATCCCCGATACCTGGTAAACATGTTTCATTACAATGGGGCCTCACGGTTTAGGGGATAGGACATTCAAGCTGCCTTCTGGCACAACGTACGAGCCTGGGCGTTATGTTAAATCTCTAGGGGATCCCGTGACGGGCGGAGATCCGACCCCGATAGAATCATTTCAGTCAACACTCCGAGGCATGCGAATTACCAGTTCCTCGTAGACTTTTCCGGCCGATCAGCGCCCAGCACCGCAGTGTTTTCCGTGAAACTGGCAAGCCTCCCCACTCGGGTAGACTTCTTCCGAGGACTGAATTTCTGGCGCCCGGCCGCGTCGGCCAACTTCGTCCAAGCGATCCCCGAGC
Source organism: Myxococcota bacterium (assembly GCA_028823175.1). GTDB lineage: Bacteria > Myxococcota_A > UBA9160 > UBA9160 > UBA4427 > JAZXM01. The sequence goes on along the minus strand of JAPKBZ010000138.1, from coordinate 2,596 downwards.
CGACGGCCGCACTCTACTTTTTCGCGGGCTTCGGACTCGTTGTCGCGACCCTCCGACGCCGCGCACGCCGCTGATGCCGGGCGAACCCGCACGCCCATCGGGTATTCAGGCGGAGCCAATAACCGTCCTCTTCCGCCGACGGACCCCCGGCCTTCATAGGGGAGTCGCTGTGCCCCCTCTTTGCCCGTACCGGACATGGCCCAGGGTGTAGAATGGGCCTTTAAAATTCCTATCCGCTTGAGGAACTAGGCGGCTTTGAATCCTCTAGGGGGATAGGACATTCAAGCTGGCTTTTAACACAACGCCCGAGTATGGGCGTTGTGTTAAATCCCTAGGGGAGCCCGTGACGAGGATCCGTCAGCGGCCTCGTCCCCAGCGTATCCGTCTCGATATACACCGCAGCCCATGCTGCCACGGCGCAGAAGGCGCTAAGGGATCGTAGTCCCAATCCTAGGACAGGCACGGCCAGCCAGGAGTTGCAAACCCACTCCAAAGCTATTCATCGCACTTGATCCAATCACTGACCTAAGGCTTTTGCAGTGACATCTACATACGGGCTACCTCCATAGATGTCAAAAACATTTGGTTTGGAGCCTTCTCCGTAATCGATCTGGTCGAGATCAATTTTGTGGACATTGAGACTATCTTGCGTGCGGAAGTAATAGTCCATATTGACCGGATCGATAATAGAGATCCAAGACGTTTCTTGAGCAGCCCTTCCAGCACCGCGGGTCAGCATCTCCGGCACACCTGTCACGTAGTCAACGGTGTTGAGCAGGTGCACAGACTGGTTGAGTGCAGTATCGATGGATTCGAGTGGCTCGGACAAATCTCGTTGGATCGCCAGTCGCATAAAGCGATCCGGTGATGTCCACGATCCGGGCAATCCCTCCAATAGACCGCTCTCCCCCATTTTTGCTTTTGCATCGAGTCGTGGAAAGTCTTTTTTGAAGTTCTCGTAGTTTTTCTTATGCCATTCAATACGGGGCGAGTTTGTCATCACGCGAATGTCTCGAGCATCGGTAATATTTAATGCTCCATCTATGTGCTCAATTACATAGAAATTTCCCGACTTATCGCTGATCGCCCAATGAAAGGGGAATACCTGGTGCCACTCGTCATTAAATCCGCCGTAAATGTTGACTTGACTTATTGACTCGACGGCCTCCTCAACGCTGCCGAACTCACTCAAAACCCAAGCAGGGAATTGATATTGGGGCAAATTCTTCCCCTCCTGCCGGGGTTCTCCGTACGTTCCATCTTCAAACCACAGTGCCGCCACATGGAGCCCGGCTTCGTTGATGCCTTCCGAGAGGACGCCGTCTTTTAGACCGAAGTCACCGTGGCCCATACCCGCAAATCCATATTTAGCCGTCCAGGAGAAATTGTTGGCTTGCGGATCCTTTTTGCTGCCCGAAGCCGCCGAAAATTTAGAGCCGCGAGGAAAACTGATAAATTTCGTATCGATAGAGGCACCCTTGGCAAATCGATCTTCTTTGAAGACACCAAACTCCATGGCACGACCTATGACGCATGTTCCGTCCGTCGCTCCCACAAGCACCAATCCGCAGGCTATTGAAAACTCAATGACGGAACTTGCTTGAAAGCTACTCAGCATTTCGATCAAAACGATACTACTCGCCAAAGCAAGCATGGTTAAGGTTTGAGTGGACACGCCTCCAATGAGACTGGCTACAGGATTCGCAATTTTCACTTTCAATTTTAATCTTCCTTGGGTTAGCGAGCTCAAAATTTAAACGGCTCTTAAACGCTGATAATGATGATAAAAGTGTACCTATACATTAATCGAAATCCAAGCGAATGAGAAGTGAACGGTTTATTGGCGGATAAGCCGAATATGAGTTTCAAGGGCCATTCCAACGCAGACCTGGACCACACGCCCCTAAACAACACTTGGCTGTATTCTGCCGATTTGGGCGACGCAAACGGTTGGAATGCCGCCGGCTGGACCGGAGCCAAGTACTCACTCAATGCTGTGGACAACAACAGCAACCCGATTGCCGACACGATCTTCCCAACCGGCATGGACGAAGCATGGCGCGACGCTGGGGGCATGGTGGCTGTGCCTGAGCGCACCACAGCTCTCCTGCTGGGCCTCGGTCTCGTTGGTCTTTCGGTGAGGCGGCGAGTTCTCTAGTTCGCCACGCGCTTCCCGTCGTCATCGCTCTGCGCATTGTACGTCTCAGTTCGTACCGGTACGTCATGCGGACCGAAAAGCGGACCGATTACGAGATGACTGTCACGCCGTGGTGACTCATCGAGAGCGGGCTGGGGTCCGTCGGCGGAACCGTACGGCGGAAGACGAGTTACAGGCCGACGTCCATGCTCAGGCCCCCTCCGACGCCGCTACGGCGAGCAATGATCTCGTCCATCTCGGAGAAGGTGATCTCGCCCCGGAACAGTGAGCCAAGCAGACTGCCGAAAGGATGCCGCGGCCAGCGTTCGTCGTCTACCAACTGAACCTCGCTGCTGACCGACCCATCGGCACCGAACTCATAGGTTCGATAGCCCGGGGGAAGCCAAGTTTGTCGCTCCATGGGGGATAGGACATTCAAGCTGGCTTTTGGCACAACGT
>JAPKBZ010000056.1 GCA_028823175.1 Myxococcota bacterium | reverse complement strand
CCAATTGATCCTCGCGCGAACCCTGGCGTAAACCGGGGAAGGGCTCAGGGTCGGGTGTAGGCGGACAGGTCGAATTCGTCCGAGCGGTCGGGCAGGGGGTATTCAATGGCCCCCATGAAGAGTTCGAGAAAACGGTAGGTCAACCCCCAGACCACGTGTCGCTGGGGCTCCCCCACTAGGACACCGGGAAATTCCATGTTCTCAGCCTGGGGAGACCGGTAAGCAACGTGCCTCTGGCGATCGAGAAGCCCGCGCACCGGAAACCAGATAGTCGAGCGCACCTCCGAGGCCTGGAGCGAGACAGGGCCGGGGTCCGTGGCCAGGTACACGTGAGCGCTGACCACCAGCTGGTTCTGGCCGAAGCGGCGATGGCCCTGGATATCTCCGAGCCCGCCGATATATTCGGCGCCCTCCAGGGAGAGCCCCACCTCCTCGAGGGTTTCGCGCTCCGCCGCGGCCCGGGGCGTCGAGTCAACCGCCTCGAGTCGTCCGCCCGGAAAGGCCATATGCCCCGACCAGGGATCCCCCGACCGGGTCGCCCGCTCGATGAAGAGAATTTCCGGCCCCTGGCGAAGCTCGCGTAGAACCACCGCCACCGCCGCCCGGTTCGCCACTTCGAGATCGACCCAATCGGGCTCGAAAGCACGGAAGCTCTCTCGAATCTGGGAAACCTGCGGCATGGGCTCACCATAGCGCGACCACCGGGAGCCCGGACCCACAGGGCCATCCGGGAAAAATGGACTTTTCGGACCAGTCACCTAGCCTGCCGAGCATGCAGATCCAGAACAAGCCAGCCCCCAACGCCCGTCAACTGCTGAAACTGGCCGAGCGCGACCTCGCCCAGGCCCGCAGCGAACTCCAAAGCCTCTCCGACGAGGAGCAGGTCGCCATCCTCTGCGAAGCCCCTGTCGCCATGCGAGCGCGACTGCTGGAGCTCGTCGAAATGCCCGAGGAGTTGATCCCCCTGATCCCCGAAGCGGAACTCTGCTTCACCTGCAAGCAGATCGGCGTCACCGATGCCAGCTGGATCCTGACCTACGCAACCAGCGACCAGATCATCGCGTGCATCGACCTCGACGCGTGGTCCGGGCTCAAGCCCGAGATCACCAAGCTCGATGACTGGATCGCCGCCCTTGCCGAAGCCGGGGAGGAAAGCCTCTTGCGAGCCAGCCAGGCCATGGACCCCGAGATGGTCGCCCTTTACCTCCGAGAGCACGCCGACGTGGAGCTCAAGCCCAGCGGTGATGAGGACTGGCAGCCCCCGGAAGGCGGTCAGACCATCGAGGGCCAGTTCTACGTGATTGCCCGCGCGGAGAACGACGATCTCGGTCCCCTTCTCAGGCTTCTCAACGTTCTTTTCCGCCGCGACTACTGGCTCTACTTTCGCATGATGCAGTCCGTTCGCGAAGAGTCGACGATGGAAATCATCGATTGGGCATTGCGCTGGCGAACCAATCGACTCGAAGACCTGGGTTTCCCCTCCTGGGACCGCTCCATGGCGATCTATGGCCACATCCGGCCGGATCGCCTGTCCGACCTGCCCGACGAATCGATTCCTCACGAGGGGTCGGCCTGGAATCTACCCGTCTGGATCACCGCGCTTCCCGCAGCCTCGGAGCAGGGTCATCTGATCTTTCGCGCGGTGGCCGAACTCGAGATCGAAGAGCGAGCCCGTTTTTTCTACGCTTTTCTCTCTCTCGCCAACCGGGTCGCTGTCGCCGACAGCTGCGATCTCGGTGACAGCGAAACCCTACCCGAGACCATGGAGAAAGCCGCCGAGGTGGCCAGTCGTGGGCTGGAGCACGTAGCCCAGGAAACCGGTTTGTCCGTGGCGGACGTCCTGCGAAGGGCCAGCGTCACTCGCCTCTTCCGGGTCGGCGTCAACCTCGCCCCCGAAGGCGTTCGCCCGCGCTTTTCCGAAATCGACAACGACGAGGAGAGCGCGGAGCCTGAGAAAAACGGGGAAGTCTCGTCCTAAAAGTCCCGGGGTCGGCGTCCGGGCAAAAGAAAAGGCCCACTCCGAAAAATCTCTTCCCGGAGCGGGCCCGAAAGGCTCAAAGAGCCCGCGTCGGCAGACGACTAGAGGTCGACCGCTTTCAGGGTCTTGCGCTTGTTGCCCACGGCGCGGGCTTCAGCGTCTTTGATCAGGTCCCGAACGGCCGCATCGAGCGCACCGTAGAACTCGGAACCCACGTTGCACTTCTTGACCGCTCCCTTGGTGCGAGCCTTCGAAATGATCAGTTCGACGGGCTTGCTCTTGCGTGCTGCCTTCTTCTTCTTCTTTTTCGCGGCCATATGACCTCCCAATTTCGGTTCGCCCAACGCCACGGAATTCGTGGCGACAACGACCGTTTACCCCCCAACGTGCTTGAACACGCCGATTGGCGCGGAGAATAAGGGTTTCCGCCTTGGAGTCAATCGGAAAATGCTCTTAGAGCGCCTGCAAATGCCGATTTCGACACTTTTCGCGAAGCCGGGGGTGATCTCGACGGATAGAAACCGCCGTCCGGGCCCGCGTCGCACCGGGTCTTGGCGCATTCCGGGCGAACCGAACGAGGAAGAGAAGTCGTGCGGAACCCCCTCTAAAGCGGTCGCCGAGCGCTTTTCGTCTTGCGCCCAAGCTCGGGACGTCTCGATGAATTCTCTGCAAGGTCTCGAAAATCAAAGGCGTTTTCACGAGGCCGTTGAGCCCTGCCTGCAGGACGGGTAGCGTCGGACTTCGTGGATTCCCAATTCGTACGCTTTGCCTCGAAGAGCCGACCCGGTCTTTTCCTGCATGCCCTGACCTGGGGCGACCCGGAGGCCCCCCCGCTCGTACTCCTCCACGGCGGGGGCGCCAATGCGCACTGGTGGGACCATCTGGCCGAACCTTTGGCGCGCCGGCGCAGAGTCGTGGCCCTCGACTTTCGCGGCCACGGCGATTCGGATTATCCCGACGTTCTGGAAGTAGGCGCCTTTAATTTCGACCTGGAAGCCCTCTGCGAGTTCCTGGGAACCTCACGATTTGACCTCGTCGGTCACTCCATGGGGGCCCAAGTCGCCCTCGATCACGCGTCGCGTCACGCGGAAACAGGGCGCCTGATCCTGCTCGATCTGGCTCGGGGCGCCAGTCCCCGCTCTCGCCGAGTCGCGCGCCTCGCCCTCGCCCTACGACGCACCTACGAGAACCGGGGCGAAGCCGTCGATCGCTACCGGGTGATTCCGCCTTCCGAACGCATTGAGCCCGCCCTCCTGCGCGCGATCGCGAATCATTCGGTTCGCGAGGACGACGATGGCCGGTGGGGCTTCAAGTTCGACCCGCGCTGGTTCACGATTGCCTCCCGGCCGGCGCCCGATCTTTCCCAGGTCCGCAGCCGAGTTCTTCTCATGCGGGGCGGGGAGAGCAATCTACTCTCGCCCGAAGGAGCCGAAGAATTCATCGACCAGATCTCCCATGGCCAGGTTTTGACGCTTCCGGGCGCGGGGCACCACGTTCATCTTGACCAACCTGAGCGTGTCCTCACCGGACTGATTGAATTCCTCGAACCCTAAGGGCGGCCCTCAGCAGCCTTGGGGGCGAAGGACAACCCGGGGATGTCCCCTTGCCGCAAAATCTGCCATCCTTGGGAGGAACCCACGACGGGGGTGGACGATTGATCACGGTCACCATGACTACCGTTATCGATTCGCAGACCGAGCGCGTGTGGCGTGCGCTCACGGAACCCGCCGAGCTCCTCGGCTGGGACGATGACATGCTGGCTCCTGCCCAATCGCTGCCCGACTATCCGGTCTCCGGTCAACACGCACTCTGGCGCTACCGACTGGGCTCATTGCAACTGATCATGCACGACCGACCCGTGGAAATCGATCCTCCGAGGCGGCTACGAAGCCGCCTCAATGTCGGCTCCATGCGCTTGGATCGCACCTTCAACCTGTGCCCGGTCGGCAATGGCCAGACCCGGCTCTCCATGCGGTTGGTCACTCCGAACTCGATCCCCCTGCTCGGCGATACCATCGACCGCTTCAAGGTTCGCTCGATGACGACGGAGCGAGTTGACGGGACCCTGCGCGCCATCCGAGAGTGGTGCGAAGCGAATCATTGAGCCGCGTTGCCCGCCCTTTGGCGGCCTAGAGCATTTCCTCGGCCAGGATGCGCAGCAGTTCGGGCTGACCTCCACCGATCAACATCGAGCCCACGTGATTCTGCTTGCCCGCCGCCTTCCAGGCCCCGAGGCGATCTCGGATCCGATCCGCCGAACCCACCAGGGCAACCTCGTCCACCAACGAGTCGGGGACCGCGGCGGCAGCCTCGGCCTTTTTCCCGTCGAGATAGAGATCCTGAATCTTGACCGCCGCCTCCTCGTAGCCGAGGCGCTTCGCGTAGTCGTTGTAGAAATTTTTACCCCGGGCCCCCATGCCGCCGATATAGAGGGCCATGCTCCCCTTCACCGGCATCCGACACTTCTCGAGATCGTCTCCCATGATGGCGGTCACGAAAGGGGCAACCTCGAAATCTGCCAGACCTTTGCCTCCGCCTGCCTTGGCGAAACCCTTCGCGAGGGAGGGCTCGAAGACGTCGAAACGCTCGGGGTTCATCCAGACCGGAAAGACGCCGTCGGAAACCTCTCCCGCGCATTCCATCCCCGCCGGAGAGATCGAGGCCGTAAAGATCTTCAGCGCCGGGTCCCCGTGCAGAATGCTTTTGAGCGGCTTGCCGAGACCGCTGGCGTCGGCTCCGGCATAGGGCAGTTGGTAATGAAAACCCTCGTGGGTGACCCGCTCCTTGCGCTCGAGAATCTTTCGAATGATCGAGATGTACTCGCGGGTTCGGGTGAGCGGGCGCCCGTAGGCCACACCGTGCCAGCCCTCGACCACCTGCGGACCGGATGGCCCGAGACCCAAAATGAAGCGGCCGCCGGAGAGCGCGTCGAGCGTCATGGCCGTCATCGCGGTGGCCGCCGGCGTGCGGGCGGGCATCTGCATGATGGCGGTTCCCACCTTGATCTTCTCGGTCTGCGCGAGTATCCAGGCGACGGGCGAGACGGCGTCCGAACCCCACGCCTCGGCCGTCCAGGCCGAACTGAAGCCTAGGTTTTCGGCTTCCTTCACAAGGTCCATGGGCATGGAAAGGGTGGCGGGGGAGTAGCCGACGAGTAGACCGAGCTTCATGGGTTCGAACCTCTTGGATTGGAGTGGGGTTTAGAGGCCTACAGTCTAAGCGCCGGGGGAAGCCGCGTCGATGACCTTCAGGGCGTACCCACCGAGCATCAGCGAGGCTAGATGCCCAGGCCTCCATCCTGATCGTCCTTCACGTGCAGCCCGCACTCCTTGGCGCCGTCGGCCTCCCACCACCAGCGCCCGGCGCGCTCGTCCTCCCCCGGCCCGATGGCCCGGGTACACGGCTGGCAACCGACCGAGGGGAACCCCTCGTCGTGCAGCGCGTTGATGGGTACCCGGTGCTCGCCGACGTATTCCATCACCCGCTCGCGAGTCCAATCCGCCAGGGGATTGAACTTGAGCAGCCCGCCGTTGCCCACGTCCCATTCGACCTTGGCCGTCTTCCGGCGGTTCAGGTTCTGGTCTCGGCGCAGACCCGACACATAGGCGTCAAGATCGGCGAAGTAGCGGCGCTGGGGCTCGACTTTGCGAATCCGGCAGCAGAGCTTGCGCTGCTCCACCGATGAATAGAAAAGGTTGGTCCCCTGCTCGCGCACCATATGCTCCACCTCACGGGCCCGGGGCAACACGACCTCCACCGTCTTTCCGTAGCGATCCCTTACCCGGTCGACGAGATCGTGGGTGGCCGGGTGCAAGCGACCCGTATCGAGGACGAAGACCCGGGACCCGGGCTCGATCCGGTGCATCAGATCGAGCAGCACCATGCCCTCCGGCCCGCCGAAGGAAGCCGCCAGGGCCAGCCGCGGATGATAATTCTTGATTGTATAAGTAAGGATTTCTTCCGCGGACATTCCCTCCATATCCTCGGCCCTGGGTCGATCCGGATGGTCTTTAAGTGGCTGATTCATAATCAATAACTATTCCGATGGGGCCGGGTAGGCCATCCATGTGATCCGAACCCAGTCTCGCTGGTTTTCGGTGAATTATATTCCTGAGTACAGTAAACGGAAATTAATTGCAATTTCTTGAGTCCTGGGGTCAGCAATTGCCCCGGAGTCAGCAATTGCCATGGGCGCCGGGCTCCTTCTCGACCGCGCCCACGCGCCAGTCGCTTTGGGCCGCGGCAAAGGGGCGCACGGCGAGGGGATCGGCCACCCCCTCGCGCAGGGCGGCCAGTGCGATGCCGCTCCGAGGGTGCCGCCGATCGCCCGCCACTTCGCACAGGGGCTCGAGCACGAAGGCCCGCTCGTGAAGGCGCGGGTGCGGAATTTCGAGGCCCTCTTCGACCCGGCAGAGGTCGCCATAGAGAAGCAGGTCGAGGTCCAGGGGCCGGGGACCCCAGCGCTCCGCATCCCGGTCGCGCACCCGGCCCTGCTCGACCTCGATCGCCAGAAGCCTCGCGAGGAGCGCGCGGGGAGAGAGCTCGGCATCCAGGGCGAGGACCGCGTTGAGATAGGGGCCCTGTCCGGGGGGGCCCACCGGTTCGGTTTCGTATATCCGCGAGGCCGCGACCACGCTCACTCCCGGCGTCACTTCCAGGGCCCGCCGGGCGGCACCAAAATGGCCAATCCGGTCGCCCAAATTCGAACCGAGCGCGATCCATGCACAGATCGATGCGTCCACCCCACCTCCACTTGCCCACTTCAGCCCGGGCCCGGCTCGCGCTGCTAGATTAGCTGACGACTCCATGGATCTCGAAACCCCGCTCATCACACGCCTGCTCTCGATCAACGTCGGCCTCCCCCGGCGGCTCGAGCTCGGGGGACGAACGGTGGAAAGCGGCATCCTCAAGGCGCCGGTATCCGGGCCCCGGAACCTGGGGCCCCGAGGCCTGGCGGGCGATGGCCAGGCGGACCTCAGCGCGCATGGCGGGATCCACAAAGCGGTGTATGCATACTCGTTCGCAAACCTTCTCCACTGGCGCAGGGAGTACCCGGAGGCGACGTTCGACTTCGCCACCCTCGGCGAAAACCTGAGCCTCGAGGACATGAGCGAGCAGAGCGTCCGAATCGGCGACCGCTTCCGCGCGGGTGACGCCCTGCTTGAAGTCACCCAACCCCGGGAACCCTGCCAGAAGCTGGGCCTGAAATTGGGGCTGCCCGGATTCGCCAAACGCTTTCTGGCGAGCGGGCGCGTGGGCTTCTACCTGAGCGTCCTCGAGCCCGGCACCCTCTCGCCGGGTGACCCATTCAGCCGGGTGGCCACCGACCCGCGCTCGCCCACGGTCGACCAACTCAACCGCTGCTACCACTTCGAGCGCGACGATCGCGAGACCGCCGAGCGCGCACTCGCGTGCGCCGCTCTTTCACCGGCTTGGCGAAAGCCCCTCGAAAAGCGCCTGGGGAGCTCGGCATGAGTTCTCTCCCCAGCCCGGATCTCCTGCCGAAGCTTGTGACCCCGGTGCCCGGCCCAGCCTCCCGGAGCCTCGCCGAACGCCTCGGCCGGGTGGAGAGCCCCAACGTGACCTTCTTCGGTGACCCTCCCCCGATCTTCTGGCAACGGGCGACGGGTTCGCTCGTCTGGGATGCCGACGGCAACCGTTTCCTCGACCTCACGGCCGCCTTCGGCGTGGCGAACGCGGGCCACGCCCACCCAGAAGTAACGAACGCCGTGGCCCGCCAAGCCGAAACCCTTCTGCACGGCATGGGCGATGTCCACCCGTCGTCGGTCAAGGTGGCGCTCCTCGAGGCCCTCGTCGCCCGCTTTCCCGGCGGCGGCGAGGCCCGCGGCATCCTCGGATCCTCGGGCTCGGATGCCGTGGAGAGCGCGATCAAAACCGCACAGATCGCCACCGGCCGACCGGGGATCCTGGCCTTCGAGGGGGGTTACCACGGCCTCGCCCTCGGCGCCCTGGACACCACCCACCGCCAAGATTTCCGCGAGCCCTTCGCGGCGCGGCTGCCCGGCGCCACGCGCTTTGCCCGCTTCGGCGATCTCGACGATGTCGCGCGTCACCTCGACGAGGCCGACGGGCAACTGCCCGGCGCAATCCTCGTCGAACCCGTCCAGGGGCGCGGCGGCGAGCGCGTCGCACCGAGAGGGTTTCTGCCTGGCCTGCGTGCGCTCTGCGACGCCCGGGGCCTGCTCCTGATTGCCGACGAGGTCTACACCGGCTTCGGCCGCACCGGGCGCTGGTTCGCCTGCGACCACGAGCAGGTGATCCCGGACCTCATCTGCATGGGCAAGGGCCTTGCCTCGGGGATGCCCATCTCCGCTTGTCTGGGCGGGCGGGCCGTAATGGATGCCTGGCCGGTCTCCAGCGGCGAAGCCCTTCACACCCAGACCTTTCTCGGACACCCGGCGAGCTGCGCGGCGGCCCTGGCCTCGATGGAGGTAATCGAGCGGGAGGGCCTGGTGGAGCGAGCCGAACGCCTGGGCGCCCATGCCCTGAAGCGGCTCAGCGATGCACTCGGGGGGGATCCGGAGATCGAAGCCGTGCGCGGGCTCGGGCTGATGCTCGGCGTCGAATTCCGCGCCGGCGCAGCCTGCGCCAGCGTCGTCGCCGACCTGCTCCAACAGGGCATCCTCGCCCTGCCCTCGGGCGCGGGGGGGTGCGTCCTGTCCCTCACCCCGCCGCTCTCCATCGAACCCGCCGTCCTGGACTTCGCCCTGGACCGGGTGATCGACTGCTCGAGCAAGGCCCGGCGAACGGGACCGGCCGGTGAGGCCTCCCCGGTATGAACGCGAATACCTCCCCGGGCTCGGACCCGGAGCGCGAGGCCCTGGACGCCGAAATCCTCGCGTGGATGGGCGAGAGTCACTGGGCAGTGGATGACGCGCGCTTCGAGGCGTTGGCCCTCCGTCTCTTCGCCCACCAATTCGCCGCCTGCCCTCCCTACGCCCGCTTTGCCGCCGCCCGGGGGCGAGCGCCCAGCGAGGTCCTGCGCTGGCAGGAGATCCCCGCGGTGCCCACCGGCGCCTTCAAGGAGGTCGACCTGCGCGGCTTCCCCGAATCGCGAACGATCAAAACCTTCCGGACCAGCGGCACCTCGGGCCAAAAGCGGGGCGAGTTGCACCTCGATAGCCTGGCTCTCTACGAGGCCTCGCTCATGGCCAGCCTGGGGACCCTGCTCTTCCCCGACCGGGTCTCCCCGGGCAGGGCGCCGAGCCCGGACCCCATCCTGCACCTACGCATTCTGACCCCGGCGGCCCGGGAATCTCCGGACTCCTCCCTCAGCCACATGTTCCAGGTCCTGCTCCGGGAATTGGGCTCCCCCTCGAGTGGCTTCGACGTCGTGGACGGCCGCCTCGAGGCCGAGGCCCTGGCCGGGCGGCTGCAAACCGCCCAGGCCCGGAACGAGGCCGTCGCCCTCTGCGGCACGGCGTTCTCCTTTGTCCACCTGATCGAGTTTCTCGAGGCCCAGGGCACGCGCTTCGAGTGCGCTCCGGGCTCGCGCATCATGGAAACCGGAGGCTTTAAGGGCCGCTCCCGGGAGATGCCGCGCGACGAACTCTACTCGGCCCTCGGTCGTTGCCTCGGAATTCCGCCTTCGCGCATCGTCAACCAATACGGCATGACGGAACTCGGCAGCCAATTCTACGACTCGGTCTGGATCGACCCCGAGGGCCCGCGTCGCAAGCTCGGGCCGCCGTGGGTGCGGGTGAGGCTCGTCGACCCCGAGAGCGGCGAAGAAAGCCCCCCCGGCGAGCCCGGCATGGTGATCATCCACGACCTCGCCAACACGGGCAGCATCGCCGCCCTGCAAACCGCGGATCTCGGACGCGCGGTCATGGGATCCGACGGAAGTGACCCGGGCTTCGAAATCCTTGGCCGGCAGGCCGGCGCCGAAGCCCGGGGATGCTCCATCGCGGCCGACGAAATGCTTTCGGCGTGAGGCGGAAAGACGACCCGACTCGCCGGGAGCGCCGCCCTCGCGTAGGCTAGTGAGGAAGTTCGCGACCTCGGGGAGCCCACGCGCCATGACCAAGCTGACGATCCAGTGGCCGGATGCCGACGCCGAGCGGGTCGAAGCCGCCAAGGGGCGGCTCGATGTCGCGCGCCGGCGGCTGGTTGCCCGAAGCCGGGAGGGAATCCTCGCGGTTCTGGGAAGCGTCTTCGACCAGTGGCGTCAGCCGGAGTCCAAATGGCGGCGACGCTTCATGGACGAGTTCCCCGAACGCTCGGGCTTCTCAGCCGAGGTCGCGCGCGCCGGCATCGAGCTTGCCCTCGAATCCTGGACCGGCGAGGCCCTGGCCCAGGCGGTGGAGGGCGAACTCCGACCCGCCCCCGGCGCGACGCCCCACGCGCTCTCTCCGTTCTCCATGACGAGCGTCATTCTCGGCGGCGCGATTCCCATGCCGAACTTGCTCGGCTCGGTGCTCCCGCTCTGCGCCCAATCCCCCGTCCTGATCAAGCCCGCCTCCCGGGACCCGGTCACCCCTGCTCTGCTCGCCGAAGCGATCGCCGAGGCCGACCCGGAACTCGGCCGCTGCATCGAGGTCGTCCGCTTTCCGAGCAGCGACGGCGAGAGCCTCGGACGATTCCTCGCCGCGGAGTGCGTGGTCGCGACGGGCTCCAACGAAACCATTCGTCAAATTCGCGCCCGGGTGCGCACGAGCCAGCGCTTCGTCGCCTACGGCCACAAACTCTCGGTGGCCGTGATCAACGCCGAGGGTTGGAAGCGCCGCGACCCCCGACCCGTGGTCGAAGCCCTGGCCCTGGATATCGCGCTCTGGGATCAGCTCGGTTGTCTTTCGCCCCTCGCCCTCTACCTCGTCGGCCCGGAGGCCGCCCGGGAAACCCCGGCCTTCGCCGGCGCCCTGGCCGAAGCCCTGGAAGCGCTTCAGCAAAGCCTGCCTCGGGGAGAGACCCCCTTGGAGGCGGCCAGTGCGATTCGGCACGAACGCGATGAGGCGCGAATCCGGGCGGCGGCGGGCGGCGGGGTCAGCCTCTTCGAAAGCCCGGGCACCGAGTGGACCGTCGTCGGCGAGAGCAATGCCGAGTGGCGACCCAGCCCGCTGCATCGCTTCGTGCGGGTTCACCCGGTCCCGCGCATCGACGAGCTCGGCGAGGCCCTGCGCCCGATTGTTCGCAACCTCTCCTCGGTCGCCCTCGCCGGCTTCGCCCCGGGCGCGGGCGCGGGCGCCCAGGAAGAAGTCGGCCGAGTCCTCGCCCGGCTCGGCGCCACTCGGCTCTGCGAGGCGGGGCGGATGCAGGCTCCCGCCCTGGACTGGCACCACGACGGACAGCCGATCCTGCTGCCCCTCGTCCGCTTCACGGGGATGGAGATCGCGTCGGACTAGGCGCCCAGGGACTCCGCGCCCCCATGCGCCCCTCAATTCAATTCCCCTTGCCTCCCCCTGTGTCCCCTTGTGTCCCCCTGTGTCCCCCTGTATCCCCCGGGGGTAGTGGTTTTTAATACAAGACAATTTCAGTCCTATATTTACAGGACCAATTCGGTCCCGTATCTTCCGAGGGTCGCCCAAGCCGCCCCTAAAGACCCACCCGGCGGGCTAGCGAGGAGAGAGTGCCTTGTTTCGACTCAGCAAATTGACCGATTACGGAATCGTTATCCTGGCCGAACTCGCGAGCCATTCCCTGCCGGAATCGCCCGGCGGCGAGCCGAGCGCGTCCCCGAGCATGAACGCCCGGGAGCTCGCCGAACAGGTCGATCTCCCCCTGCCCGTGGTCAGCAAGGTGCTCAAGGCCCTGACACGCGCCGAAATTCTCGAATCCCAACGCGGCACCAAGGGCGGCTACTCCCTCGCCCGGGACCCCGCGGAGCTCACGGTGAGCGCCATGATCGCCGCCCTCGAGGGCCCCCTGGCCCTCACCCAGTGCAGCCAGGGCACCGACGTCTGCGAACTCGAAGCCACCTGCTCGATCAAGAACCCTTGGCAGGTCATCAACCGCGTCGTCCAGAACGCGCTCGCCAGCATCACCCTGGCGGATCTGACCAACCCTGTTTTTACCGCCCAACACACACCCCTAGCGACCCTGGCCGGACTCAGCAGCTTCGGCGAAGCCAGGATCCAGAACGAGGGCTCGTGAAATGACCAGCGAGAATGCCGACCTCAAGCGCCTGGCCGAAGAGGATTATAAATACGGTTTTGTGAGCGATATCGAGGCCGACCAGCTGCCCCCGGGCCTATCCGAGGAAGTCGTCCGCCTGATCTCCGCGAAGAAGGAAGAACCCGACTGGCTGCTCGCGTACCGCCTGAAGGCCCTGGCCCGCTTTCGCGAGATGCTGGCGGAAAACGGCGAACCCGGCTGGGCGAACATCGACTACCCCGCGATCGATTATCAGGCCATCAGCTACTACTCGGCCCCCAAGGCGCAGGTCGAACTCGAAGGCCTCGACGAGGTCGACCCCGAACTTCTCCGCACCTACGAGAAGCTCGGCATCTCACTCCAGGAGCAAAAGCGGCTCTCCGGCGTCAAGATCGCCGTGGACGCCGTCTTCGATAGCGTTTCCGTAGCGACTACTTTTCGCTCCGAGCTCGAAAAGCAGGGGATCATCTTCTGCTCTTTCTCCGAGGCGGTCAAATCTCACCCGGAACTGATCCGGAAATACCTGGGGAGCGTGGTTCCCTACTCGGACAACCTCTTCGCCTGCCTCAATGCCGCGGTCTTCAGCGACGGATCCTTCGCCTATATCCCCAAGGGCGTTCGCTGCCCCATGGAACTCTCGACCTATTTCCGGATCAACTCGTCGGGCACCGGACAATTCGAACGCACCCTGATCGTTGCCGATGAAGGCGCCTCGGTCAGTTATCTCGAGGGCTGCACGGCCCCCATGCGGGACGAGAATCAGTTGCACGCGGCGGTGGTTGAACTCATCGCCTTGGACGACGCCAGCATCAAGTACTCCACCGTCCAGAACTGGTACCCCGGTGACAAGAACGGGGTTGGCGGCATCTACAATTTCGTGACCAAGCGGGGTGCCTGTCGGGGTAAGCGCTCCAAGATTTCCTGGACCCAGGTAGAAACCGGTTCGGCCATCACCTGGAAATACCCGAGTTGCATTCTTCAGGGCGACGACTCCGTGGGCGAGTTCTACTCCGTCGCCATGACGAACAACATGCAACAAGCCGACACCGGCACCAAGATGATCCACATCGGCCGAAACACGAAGAGCACCATTATCTCCAAGGGCATCTCGTGTGGTCGCAGCCAGCAATCCTATCGCGGCCTCGTCAAGATCAACCCCAAGGCCGAGGGAGCGCGAAACTATTCCCAATGTGATTCGCTCCTCCTCGGGGACAAATGCGGCGCTCACACATTCCCCTACCTCGAAGTCGAAAACCCCAGCGCCACGGTCGAGCATGAAGCCACGACCTCGAAGATCGGCGAAGAACAAATCTTCTACTGCCTCCAGCGAGGGCTCTCCGAAGAAGATGCGATTTCGATCATCGTAAACGGCTTCTGCAAGGAAGTGCTGAGAGAACTCCCCATGGAGTTCGCCGTCGAGGCACAGAACCTTCTCTCTATCAGCCTTGAAGGCAGCGTCGGCTGAAACGCCGACCCAACAGGAACCCAAAATGCTCGATATACAGAATCTGCATGCCAGCGCCGGTGACACACCCATCATCAAAGGGATCGACCTTCATATCGGCGCGGGGGAAATCCACGCCATCATGGGGCCCAACGGTTCGGGAAAGAGCACGCTCTCCAACATCCTCGCCGGCCGCCCGGGTTATTCGGTCACCGAGGGCGAAATCAACTACGGCGGCAAAAACCTGCTCGCGATGGAACCCGAAACCCGCGCCCGGGAAGGCGTCTTTCTTGCTTTTCAGTACCCGGTTGAAATTCCGGGTGTCGGCAACAGCTACTTCCTCAAAACCTCAGTCAATGCGATCCGAACGCATAACGGGCTCGATGAACTCGACGCGATGGATTTCCTCGCTCTCTGCGAGGAAAAGATGAAGCGCGTCGAGATGCCCAATGACCTGATGAGCCGTTCGATCAACGAAGGGTTCTCTGGAGGCGAAAAGAAGCGCAACGAGGTCCTTCAGATGCTCTTGCTCGAGCCCAAGCTCTGCATCCTCGATGAAACCGATTCCGGTCTCGATATCGACGCACTCCGGGTCGTCGCCGACGGTGTCAATTCCCTGCGTTCCCCCGAGAGAGCCATGCTGGTCATCACCCACTACCAGCGACTGCTCGATTATATCGTGCCCGACCGAATCCATGTTCTGGCCGACGGCAAGATCGTCCGCTCGGGGGGCCGAGAACTCGCAGGCGAACTCGAAGAAAAGGGCTACGGCTGGATCGGAAAGGCGGAATGAAACGCGGCTCTCGAGGAAACCCGGCCGAGGCCTGGATCCAGGCCTTCCCCGCTTTCGCCGCCACGCTGGGGGACAGCCCCGAACGACAGGCCCAGCGAGAGCGAGCCCTGGCCGCCTTCGGCGAACTCGGGCTGCCCAGCACCCGGCTCGAGGCCTGGCGCTCCACGAATCTTAGGACTCTCGAAAAACGCATGCCCCCGGCGCCCACCGGCCACCCGCCCGAAGCGGCGCTGCTGGAGAGAGCGAAAACTCAGATCGCCCTGGAGGCGGATCGGGTGGGGAAGGCGAGCCTGCGCGCCGTTTTCATCGACGGCCACTTCTGCCCCTCCCTCTCTACCTTGCCCGAGGGCGAGTCGGGGGTTCGCTTGCTGAGCATCCGCCCGGAGAGCGCGACCCCGGTCTCCTTTCCCGAGGGCTACGGAGAGCTCGCCTCAGCGAAGCTCGATGCCTTTAGCGCGCTGAACGAGGCCTTCACCCCGGGCATCGAAGTGCTCGAGTTCGGCGAGGGCTGCGAGCTCGACCTGCCGGTCCATCTAATTTTTCTCTCCAGCGGCGATGGACGACTCAATTGCCCCAGGCTGCACATCACTGGCAAGAAGCAGAGTCGAGCCACCCTGATTCTGGATTTTCTGTCCGTCCCCGATGGAGAAAACCTGGTCAGCAGCGTGACCGAAATTTTCTTGGAGGAGCGTGCTCGCCTCGACTGCGTCGTGGTCGAGCGCGAAAGCGACCGAACCGTGCACATCGCCAACCTCCAGACGCGCCAGGGGCGGGACAGCGAACTCCTGATCCACACTCTGACCCTCGGCGGCGCCCTGGTCAGGAATGAACTGGGGGCCGAATTGGCCGATCTCGGCGCCGAGCTCGACCTCAAGGGGCTCTACGTGGGTTTGGGGGATCAACACCTGGACAACCACACCCGGGTCGACCACGCGACCCCCCGCACCACCAGCCGCGAAATCTACAAGGGGATTCTTGCGGAAAACGCCCGAGGCGTTTTCCGCGGTCTGATTCACGTTCGGCCCGATGCCCAGAAAATCGACAGTACCCAGTCCAACATGAATCTCCTGCTCTCTCCCGGTGCCCGAGTGGATACGCGACCTCAATTGGAAATCTACGCCGACGACGTCAAATGCAGTCATGGGTCGACGGTCGGAAAGCTCGACGAAGAGGCTCTCTTCTACTTGCGCTCGCGTGGGCTCTCCCGAACCCAGGCACGCGCGCTATTGACTCGGGGATTCGTGGCGGAAATCTGCGAGGGCCTGCCCCTGGAGTCCTTGCGCTCTGCTATGACCGAGCTGGTCTTGGAGAAGCTCTCGGCCTGCGCGCATCCCGACGAGGAAGGCCTTGCATGAACGGCCGGGCTGAACTCGACGTGGCCACCATCCGAAAGGATTTCCCGATCCTCGAACGCGAGATTCGGGGAAAGCCCCTCGTCTACCTCGACTCTGCCGCCAGCGCCCAGAAGCCCCGCGCCGTCCTCGAAGCGATCCAAAACTTCTACGCGAACGCCTACGCCAATATTCACCGCGGGGTCTACCAACTCTCTGCCGAGGCCACCGCGCTCTACGAATCGGGCCGCGACCGCGTCCAGGGCTTCATCGGTGCGGCGGATCGAAGGGAAATCATCTTCGTTCGCAACGCCACCGAGGCGATCAACCTCGTGGCGCGTACCTTCGGCGAAACCCAACTCGAAGCCGGCGACGAAATCCTCATCACGGCGCTGGAACACCACGCCAATATCGTTCCCTGGCAGATGCTCGGCGAGCGCCGGGGCACGAAGCTGAAGGTCCTTCCCGTCGACGACCGGGGCGAGATCAACCTCGATGCTTACGCGGCCTTGCTCGGTCAGCGCACGAAACTGGTCGCCCTCACCCATGTCTCCAACGCTATCGGGACAATTCTCCCGTTGAAAAAAATGATCGCCCTCGCCAAGGCCCAAGGCATCCCCGTGCTGGTGGACGGCGCCCAGGCGGTCCCCCACACACGGGTCAACGTCGAGGATCTTGGCTGTGATTTCTACGCCTTCTCCGGGCACAAGCTCTTCGGCCCAAGCGGTATCGGCGTGCTCTACGGCCGCCTCCCCATGCTCCAGGCGATGCCGCCTTTCCTCGGCGGCGGTGACATGATCGAGACCGTCAGCTTCGAAAAGACCACCTACGCGGAGCCGCCGAATCGCTTCGAAGCCGGCACACCCGACATCGCCGGCGTCGTGGGTCTCGAAGCGGCCATCGGCTATGTCGAAAAGGTCGGGATCGACGCCATCGAGGCCTGGGAACAATCCCTGCTCGAAAAGGCCACTGCAGCCCTCGCCAAAATCGACGGCCTGCGGATCATCGGCCAGGCCCGGGAGAAGGCAGCGGTCCTCTCCTTCGTGCTCGAAGGCATCCACGCCCACGACGTGGGCACAGCGCTCGACCAGGCGGGGGTCGCCGTACGCGTGGGTCACCATTGCGCCCAACCCCTGATGGTGCGCTTTGGCGTACCCGCCACCGTGCGCGCTTCATTTTCTCTCTACAACACGCCCGCAGAAATCGACGTTCTGGTCGCCGCGCTGCGGGAAACTCGGGAACTTTTCGGTTGATGGACGAACTTCGCGAGCTCTACCAGGCAACGATCCTGGATCATAATCGCAAGCCGCGAAATTTTCGCGTGCTCGAGGGGCCCGC
This sequence comes from Myxococcota bacterium, assembly GCA_028823175.1. Classification (GTDB taxonomy): domain Bacteria; phylum Myxococcota_A; class UBA9160; order UBA9160; family UBA4427; genus JAZXM01. The sequence continues at coordinate 11,918 of JAPKBZ010000056.1, read as the reverse complement.
CCTTCACGCTGACGGTCATAACCCGCTCTGCGGCGATCAGCTCACGGTCTACCTCGATCTTGAGGGTGAACGGGTCAAGGACGTCGCCTTCCAGGGGACAGGGTGCGCAATCTCGGTTGCCTCGGCCTCGCTGATGACCGATTTTGTCCAGGGTAAAAGCCTCGAAGAAGTCGAGAGGAAATTTCGGGACTTCCACGAGATGGTCACCAGTGAGCCCGGCTCACCGGTCCAGACCCCCGACATCGGAAAGCTGGCTGTCTTTTCAGGCGTTCGTGAATTTCCCATGCGAGTCAAATGCGCGACTCTCGCTTGGCACACGCTGAGGGCCGCTCTGCACCAGGACGGAAGCACTGCACGAACCGAATAAAACGAGCGGAACACAGCCCACCCACGGAATTTTCCGGAGAAGGAAAGAAGCCCCCAGGCATGGACAAAAGCGACGAAGCCCTAGAATCCAAAAACGGCGAGACAAGCCCTGAAGAGCCGGTCAGGAAGCCCAGCGATATCGAGTACGACCTGATCGCCGCCATCAAGACCGTCTACGACCCTGAGATCCCGGTGGATATCTACGAGCTCGGCTTGATCTACTCACTCAATGTCGACGATCAGGGCCGAGTGAAGGTGGTCATGACCCTGACCACACCCATGTGCCCCGCCGCGGAGATCCTGCCCCCCGAAGTCGAAGCCAAGGCCCGGGAGGTCGAGGGCGTCGCGGAAGTCGAACTCGAACTGGTCTGGGATCCGCCGTGGGACATGGAGATGATGTCACCCGCCGCCCGGCTCCAACTCAATATCTGAGCGCTCATCCGCTCTCCGGAACCTTCGGCTTCGCATAAGGTGCTCGCATGCCCGATCTTCCGCGAAACATTCTCGTCACAGGCGCCAATGGCAACCTCGGTCGGCAACTCCTGAGCCGGTTAGCCGAACTCAGTGGGCAGGGGGCTTCGCAGCCAATCGAAGTCAGGGCCCTGGTCCGCTCTGAGTCGGCAGCCGCCCAGGTTCGCGCGATCCCCGGCCCCCAGCCCCCCGAGATCATGATCGGCGACTACACGGACCCCGCCTCCATGGCTCAAGCCGTGGCGGGTTGCGCGGGTATCGTTCACCTCGTGGGAATCATCAAGGAGGGCGCCGGAGCGACCTACGCTTCGGCCCACGAAAAAACCTGCCGAGTCCTCGAGGCCGCCGCCGCCGAGGCGGGTTGCCAACGCATCGTCTATCTAAGCATTCTCGGCTCCCACGAGGGGGCCTCGAATGCCTGCCTCGCCTCCAAGGGAGCTGCCGAAGCGATCCTACTCGCCGGGCGGGTTCCCTCGACTGTGCTCCGGGTGCCCATGGTGCTGGGCCCCGACGATTTTGCCTCCAGGGCCCTCGCCTCCCAAGCCCAGGCCCGGGCGGTGGCCCTGGTCGGCGGGGGCGCAACCCTGCAGCAGCCCATCGATAGCCGAGACGTGGTGGCGGCCATCGTCGCCGCCCTCTCGGATGCCAAGGCCACACGCCTCGGGCTCGACCTGGGAGGACCGGAATGCCTCTCCCACCGGGCGTTACTCCTCCGGGTCGCCGAACTCCACGGGGCCAACCCCAGGGTCATCCCGATTCCCCTCACCCTCGCCCGGATTTTTGCCGCGGCCCTGGCGCGCTTGTCGGCCAACCCACCGATCACGCCGGCCATGCTCGAAATTCTCCAGCACGATGACCGCTTGGATCCGGAACCCGCCTGCCAAGCCCTGGGCATTCAACTCACACCCCTGATAGAGACACTTCGTGCCTACACAGGACCCGAGGTAAAAAAACATGACTGACGGATCGACCCCCAGCAGCGAAACCAAAGGGATGAGCGCGGTCGGTCGACGGCCTGCGTGGCAGCAAGCCCTTCCCTGGCTGATCACCCTGGCCTGCTTCGCCTATCTCTACGGCAAATTGTCCGGCGCCGCGGGGCGGGAGGGACTGACTCTCTCGAGCTACCTGGGCGGCGTCTTCTCCAACGTGGATTGGGGAAACTGGCTATTGCTGATGATCCCCTATTCGTTCTTTTTCTTTCTCATCGATACCGGCGTCGTCTGGCGGGTGATCAACTACTTCAACACTCGGGTCGCCTACCGGGACATGCTCCCCATCCGGGGCAGCAGCTATATCCTTTCGATCCTCAATGAACAGGTGGGCAAGGGCGCCATGGGGCTCTACCTCAACCGGCGTTACGGCGTACCCGGCTGGGAAGTGGGCTCGAGCATGCTCTTCATCATGTTCTGCGAGTTCTATTACCTGCTCGGCTGGGCGACGGTGGGTTGGTGGATCGGGAAGGAATCGCTTCCCGAAGTATTCGGCTGGATCCCCTATGTCGCGGCGGTCGCCTCGCTCGTTTTCATCGCCTGGATCTTCGTCTTTCGCGGCCAGAGCGCGGGCCTCGCCACCTTTCGCGAGCGGCCCATCTTCAAAGCTTTTCGCGAAGCGTCCCCCCGCCATTACGGCATGGTGGTGCTCATGCGCTCCCCCGCCCTGCTCACCGCGGTGGTCGTCTACACCCTGGCCCTGCGTCTCTTCGGCGTCGACGTGGGCTTCGTGCAGATGCTCGGCTACCTGCCCGTGATCTTCTTCGGTGCCGCCACCCCGGGGCCCATGCGGACCGTGGCCATCACCCTGTGGGTGGTGCTCTTCCCGGGTAACAAGGCCGGAGAAATGGCGGCCTTCGGACTGGTCCAGCACAACTTCTTCATTTTCTTCAACGCCGCCATCGGGCTCATCTTCCTTCGTCGGGCGAACCGGGAGCTCTTCGACTGAGCCAGTAGGCCCAGCCCCGATCGAGCATGGAGACTCCGGTCGAAGCCACCAGAAGCCCGCCCAATACGAAAACCAGCCCCGGCCCCGGCCAGGGGAGGCCGAGAGCGTCCCTGATCAGCGGCGTTCCCAGCAGAATGAAATAGCCGATCCCGTTGAATCGCCCGAGTTGGCTGGTGCGCAGCGTCTGGCCAGCCAGCACCCGGGAGTCCAGCGCGTACTGGAGGAAGGCCAGCACAACCAACGGGGCCAGAGCCCAGGGCACGATCCCCTGGCTCGCTAGGGCCGCGAGGCCCGAAGCGACGAAGAGCGCATCGCTGGTATGGTCGAGCACTCCGCCCAGGCGCGAGACCTCACCCCGATGGCGCGCCACCCGGCCATCGACCAGGTCGGTCAACCCCGCCAGGGCGAAGCTCGAGGCGGCCAACAACGGCTGATCGCTGACGATTGCCCAGGCACAAAGAGGCGCCAGGGGAAGACGAATCGACGTGATGGCGTTGGCGAGGGTCAGCCAACGCTCCCCCTCCCGAGAAATATCGGCACCCGAACGCGTCGGTGGCAAGCCCACACCAGCCTCCAATCAGTGCCGCTCGTCGAGCACGGCCTCGGCGATGCTCACCGCCGCGCGGGCGACTTCGAGATCCTGGGTTTCCCCACCTTTCCGGCGACGCAATTCGACCACCCCGTTTCCGAGCCCCTTCGGGCCGACGGTCACGCGATAGGGGATACCCACGAGGTCGGCATCCTTGAACTTGACTCCCGGGCGCTCATCCCGATCGTCCAAGACCACGTCGATGCCTCGTTCCTGGAGCGCTTCGTAAATCCGCTGGGCCGCCTCGAGGCAAGCGACATCCTTGGGTTTGATGACGCTGATCACGACCTCGAAGGGGGCGACATTGACGGGCCACACAATCCCATATTCATCGTTGTGGGCCTCGACGATGGCGGCGAGGTTGCGATCGATCCCAATGCCGTAGGACCCCATGACCACCGGCACCTTCTTGCCATTCTTGTCGAGGACCTCGGCCCCCATGGCCTCGCTGTAGACCGTGCCGAGCTTGAAAATATGGGCCACCTCAAGACATTTGTAGACTTCCAGCGCCTCGCCACAGAGCGAGCAGCCCTCGCCGGCCCTGACCTCGCGCAGATCGAGCCACCCCTTGACCTCGATATCGCGATCGATGTCGACCCCGCGCAGGTGGAAGCCATCCTCGTTGGCGCCCGTCACCATCCCCGTGCAGCCCCGGAGCGCTTCGTCGGCGATCACGAAGAGTTCGCCGACCCCCACCCCGCCCAGGCTTCCGGGCCGGGCGCCCAGGGCGGCCTGGATTTCGTCCGCCGAAGCGGGCCTCAGGTTCTCGGCCTCGACATTGTCGAGCAGCTTCTGTTCCACCAGAGTGTCATCGCCCCGGAGAAGGACCAGCACGATCTTTTCGTCGATGGAATAGACGAGGGTCTTGATCTGAGCCCCAGCGGGCGCTCCGCCCTCCATCTTGGCTAGGTCCTCGATGGTTCGAACATTCGGGGTCGGAAATTTTTCCGGGGCCTCGAGCGCTTGCCCCGCGCTGAGGGCCGCCGGCCGACTAATGGCCTTTTCAAAATTCGCCGCGTAGCCGCAGGCCTCGCAAGCCGCCACCCAATCCTCGCCGGCATCGGTCCGCAGCATGAATTCGACGGATTGGCTTCCCCCCATGGATCCCGAAGAGGCTTCCACCGCGACGGTGTCGAGGCCGAGTCGCTTGAAGATCCGCCGATAGGCTTCGAAGTGAACCTCGAAGGCGTGGTCCAACCCCGCCTCGTCGATGTCCATCGAGTACGAATCCTTCATGGTGAATTCGCGAACCCGGAGCAGTCCACTCTTCGGACGCGGCTCGTCCCTGAATTTGGTTTGGAACTGGTACCAGGACTGGGGCAATTCCTTGTAGGAGCGCAACTCGCTCGCCAGGTGGGCAAAGATTTCTTCGTGGGTCATTCCGAGACCCACCTCGCTGCCTCGGCGATCCTCGAACTGGAACATCTCGTCGCCCATTTTCGACCAGCGCCCGCTGCGCTCCCAGATCTCACGCGGATGAAGCGAGGGGAGACGAAACTCCTGGGCCCCAGTGCCGTTCATCTCCTCGCGAACGATGCCCTCGATCTTATGGAGAACGCGATTGCCCAGGGGAAGCAGCGAATACACCCCGGCCATCAACTGGCGCATGAACCCCGCGCGAATCAGCAGCTTGTGGCTCACGGCCTCGGCATCCGCCGGGTCGTCGCGCAGAGTGGGAATAAAGACTCTTGACCAAAGCACGGCTTCTCCTCCAGGGGGCGATCCGTTCATGCACCCGGTACGGGGCCCACAATAGCCGCCGGGGGGCCGGGCGGCCCGCTACCCGATGGGCGTCCCGTGTTCCAGGACGAAATCGGCGAAGGCGTCCAGAATGCGGCGGGTCAGCGGACCCATCCCCTTGTCCTTCTCTCCCAAACACTCCCCGTCCAGGGTCGCCACGGGCACGATCCGAGCGCCACTGCCCGTAAGAAAAACCTCGTCGGCGGAGAACAGGTCCATCCGTCCGAGGGGACACTCCCGGGTCTCCAGGCCAAGGCCCTCGGCAATCTCCAAAACGCTGGCCCGGGTGATCCCCGGCAGGGCCCCCTCGCTGGAGGGCGGGGTCATCAGCGTTCCGTCCCGACAGACGAACACGTTGGCGACGCTGGCCTCGGCCACCGCGCCCCGGGCATTTAGGATCAGCGCTTCGTCGGCGCCTCTTAGGCGGGCCTCCCGCTTGGCGAGCACGCTGTTGAGGTAGTTGAGGCTCTTCGTCGCCGGATCCACCGCGTCCGGAGCCGGCCGTCGGTAACTCGATGTCACCATGTCGATGCCCCGGCTGAGTTTCTCCTCGGGGTAGAGCGCGATCCGGGTCACGATACAGATCCGCTGGGGGTCGACGCAGGTCGTGGGATCCACGCCCAAAGCCCCTTGCCCCCGGGTCAGCAACAGGCGGATATAGGCCTCGTCCTCGCCATACGCGCGAGCGGTGTCGAGCACGATCTGGCGAAGGCCATCCCGCCCTCCCGGGATCGGGATTCCCAGGGCCCGGGCGCCGCGCTCGAAACGCCGAAGGTGGTCATCCAGGCGAAAAACGGAACCTCCGTAGACGCGCATCCCCTCGAAAAGTCCGTCGCCGTAGAGCAGACCGTGATCGAAGACCGAAATCTTGGCCTCGGCGGCTTCGACGATCCGGCCCTCAATCCACACCTTGGTACGGTCTTCTTGCGTCATATCAGCGCTCCTGGCGGGCCCGGCGATTAGTTCCTCAGGAGCCCTCGAAACGCGCCAGAACCCCGGAGTAGGTATGCAGCAGGGGAACGGTGCCCCGAGGGTCCGGGGCCAGTTGAAAAGCCCCCATCATACCGAGCAGCGGCGCTGGCCCCAAGGCGCCCGCGAGATAACCGCTCTCGAGACCCTCGTGCTCGAAGAGTCGGGCTCCCCGACTCGGGCAGGAGAAGTAGAGGCCCAGGCCCGGGCGGCAGGGCGACAATTCAGCGAGGTCGGCGCGGAGATTTTCCCGAGCCACCCGGGAATCCCGGCGAACCAGGCGAATTCGATCGCCCTGGGCCACCGGGGTGGCCAAAGCGAAGGCGCGCCGAACGGGGTCGACGCCCACCAGATTGCGCACCACCTCGCCCGCCACCCCCGCCTGGGAGAGCCGGGCCAGGATCTCCCGCACTTCGCCGCCCGAGCCGTGCACACCCGAAACATCGCGCAGGCACTCCAGAGCGGGGTAGCCGTCCAAGCCCAGAACCCAATGCCCCTGGGCCCGGGTCACCTCCATTTCCTCGGCCACCGGGCGTAACCCGTCACTCACCGCGATCTCAGGAGGCCGGGAGGGCCGGAGCCAGAGACCGGCACAGCCGTCCTCGACGCGATCCCCCGCCGCCCAAACCTGGGGGGAGCCCCCGGGCACCTCGCTGGCCCCGAAACCCACCACCGCGGCGGGGCCCGCCACCTCCGCCAGGGCTTCGAGCACCGGGGCCGGGGCCATGCGGTGGGAATCCGCGAAGACCACCAGCAGGTCGTCGGGGCCGGGCTGCCCCGAGAGTTGACTCGCCATCTCGTCCGCCGCCGCCGACTCGCGTCCGGCCAGCCCCTCGCAGGCGAAGACTTCGGCGGGCACTCCGGACAGAGCCACCAGGGCAAAGCCGGGCAGGCCCACGATCTCGCGGTCGGCGAGCAGAAGGCCTTCGGCGCTGGCCGCCAGCCAGGCGGGGCAGTCTAGGGCGAGCGCCAGCCTCTCCATCAGCTCCCCGAGCAAATTCTGACCCAAAGCCGCCGTCGCCACAGCGATCACGGCGTCGGGAGGAGCCCCCTCCAGATCCTCCAGAGCGGCTTCAAGGGCATCCTCAACCCCACGATGCCCCTCTGGCCGCGTCGATATGCCCAGTCCAGCCCTCACGGGGGGAGTTTCAGGGATAATTGCCCAGTCCGCCAAGATTCATCCTCGGAGGCCGTGCGGGTTTCGAGGTCCGGGGGCGTCGGCTAGCATCCCCCCGTCTGGAGCCGGAGCGCGGTTCCACAAACGACGGCCCCCCGTAGGTAAACAAAGTCCAGCCCGCGTGGTCTCCGAAAACCGGGCTCCCATTGGGCAAATAGGAAGTAAGGGCTGGCGTGGCCGAGTTCGAGATCATCACCGAGGCAAAAGAGCTCGAAGACCTCGCGACAGCCTTGCTGCGGGAAGAAATCATCGCCTTTGATACCGAGGCGGACAGCTTCTACCACTATTTCGACAAGACCTGCCTCGTCCAAGTCGCCACCCGAGAAAACGCCTGGCTGATCGACCCCCTGGCCCTGGGTGGTCCCGCCAACCTTGCTCCCCTGGCGCCAGTTTTCGCAGCTCCCGATGTTCGCGTGCTCTTTCATGCCGCCGAATACGACCTTTTCGTGCTCAAACGCGACTGCGGCTTCGCCTTCTCAAACCTTTTCGACACCATGGTGAGCGCGCAACTCCTCGGCTACCCCGCCGTGGGTCTGGCCGCCCTCATCGAGCATCATTTTGGCGTCTACCTTCCCAAGGACGAACAACGCTCGGATTGGTCCCGCCGCCCCCTCACCCCGAAGCAGCTCCAGTACGCGGTTTCCGACGTCCTCTACCTGATTCCCCTGGCCGAAGCCATCGAGCAGGAACTCAAGGGAAAGGGCCGGCTCGAATGGGCCATGGACGAGTTCAACACCCTGATCCAGCGCGTATGGCCCGAGAAGGAGTTCGACGTCCTGGGCTACCTGCGAATCAAGGGAGCAAAATCCCTGGATCCGGTCTCTCTCGGAATCCTGCGCGAACTCTTCCTCGTTCGCGATGCCCGGGCCCGGGAGATCGACCGACCGCCCTTCAAGGTGCTTGGGAACCGAACCCTGCTCGATATCTGTCAGGGTCAACCCCGAGGCCGAAACGAACTCGGCCGCATCAAGGGCGTAAGCGAGTTGATCATGCGCCGCATGGGCGATGATCTTCTCGAGGGTATCGAAAAGGGCATTGCTGAGCCCCACGGCCCCATCCCGAAAATCCCCGGGCCCACGCGACGACGAATGGACCGGCGGACCGAGCGTAGGCTTGCCTCGCTCAAGACCTGGCGAGCTCCCCGAGCCAAGGAACTCGGCCTGGACCCCGGCGTCCTCTGCCCGAACGCCGCCCTGGAAGCTATCGCCCTCGCGAACCCCAAGACTGCCGAGGACATCATCGCCCTGCCCGAGCTGAAACGATGGCTGGCGCAGAACTTCGGCGAGGAACTCGCCGAATGGGTCAAAAAGCATGAATCCGGGAAGGGCAAGACGAACCCGGAGTCCTGACCCCCCTGCCCGCAGAACGAGGGGGCAAGGAGTCGCCGAACCCGGCTTTCCCCGCCCCGACCCGGTGCGGTAGACTGGCCGCGTGTTTGCCGAGAGAAGAAAACGTCTGCTGAGCGCGATGGGCCCCGACGCCGTCGCGATCATCCCCGGGGCCGGGCTGGTCGGTCGCTCCAACGACACCCACTATCGCTTCCGTCAGGACAGCGACTTCTGGTATCTCACGGGTTTTGACTACCCCGACGCCACGGCCATCTTCTCGACGAAACCCGGCGCTTCTCCCTTTACCCTCTTCGTGCAAGCACGGGATCCCACCGCCGAGGTCTGGACCGGTTACCGGCCCGGAGTCGAAGGCGCCGTGGCCGATTACGCAGCGGACAAGGCCGAGGAATCGGCGAGCCTGATGGGCGAACTCGCCGGACTTGTCGAAGGGGCCCAGCGCCTCTTCCATGCCCTGGGGCGCCGACCCGAGATCGATCAAAAGTTGATCGAAATCCAGGACGCTCTGCGCATGCAGAGCCGAAGGGGCGCCTCACCCCCGAACGAATGGGTCGATCCGCGCACGATCCTACACGAGATGCGCCTCTTCAAATCGGAGGACGAGCTCGAGTTGATGCGCACCGCCGCCGAGATCACCCGGGAGGGGCACGCCGAGGCCGCACGCACGATCTCCCCCGGGCTCTACGAATACGAGATCGAAGCGACCCTGGACTGCGTATTTCGCAAACGAGGGGGTTGGGGACCCGCCTATGAATCCATCGTAGCCGGAGGAGCCAATGCTGCGATCCTTCATTACGTGACCAATAACCGACGGCTTCACAAGGGCGAACTCCTGCTCATCGATGCCGGGAGCGAGTACCGGGGATACGCCTCGGATGTCACTCGGACCTATCCCGTCGGCGGGCGCTTCGAGGGGGCCGGAGCGGATATCTATGCCGTAGTTCTGGCCGCCCAGGAAGCCGCCATGGAGGCCGCGCTTCCGGGCACCACCCTGCCCGCCCTCCACGATCTCACCTCGCGCAAGCTCGTCGAAGGCATGCTCGCGATCGGCCTGCTCGAGGGCGACGCCGACGAATTGATCCAGAGCGAGGCCCACCGACGCTATTACATGCACGGGACGAGCCATTGGCTCGGCCTCGATGTCCATGACTCGGGGCGCTACGCCCAGGGCACTGAGCCCAGGGCGCTCGAAGCCGGCATGGTCTTCACCGTCGAACCCGGGCTCTATATAGGGGAGAACGACGAAGCGGCCCCCGAAGCCTTTCGCGGGATCGGCGTGCGCATCGAAGACGACGTGGCCATCCACGGCAAAGGAAGCGAAAACCTGACCTCCGCCATTCCCAAGAAAATGGTGGAGGTCGAAGCCTGGATGAGGGCCGCACCCTAGGCATCGAACGCCTGGAACTCGCCAGCCTCTCACGATCCCATCGAAGGAGTTTTGCGCCATGGCCGATATCGAATCCCTCCTCAAAGAAACGCGCACATTCAAGCCCGACCCCGAGTTTTCCCGTGCGGCGGTCTGGAACAAGAAGACCGTTGCCGAGTACCGGAAACTTGGCGCCAAGAGCCCCGAGCGCTTCTGGGCGAAGATGGCCAAGGAACACGTCAGCTGGTTCTCCCCCTGGAAAAAGGTTCTCGACTGGAAGCCTCCCTACGCCAAGTGGTTTGTCGGAGCGAAAACCAACGTCAGCTACAACTGCCTCGACCGACACCTCGAAGGGGAGAACGCCTGGCGCAAGAACAAGGCGGCGATTATCTGGGAAGGCGAGCCCGGCGATAGTCGCGTCATCACCTACGGGGAACTCCACAAGGAAGTCTGCCGCTTCGCCAACGTGCTCAAGAGCAAGGGCGTCACCCGAAAGGATCGGGTCGTTCTCTACATGCCGATGATCCCCGAGGCCGCCGTGGCCATGCTGGCCTGCACGCGGATCGGCGCCGCCCACAGCATCGTCTTCGGGGGCTTCTCCGCCGAGGCCCTGCGCGATCGCATTGTCGATGTCGATGCCAAGCTGGTCGTCACATCGGACGGAGGGTTTCGAAAGGGCGAGGCCTTCGGCCTGAAGGCCCAGGTGGATGCCGCGGTCAGGCGCGCTCCCAGCGTAGAAAGCGTAGTCGTGGTCCAGCGAACCGGCCAAAAAGTCACGATGAAAAAGAACCGAGACTGCTGGTACCACGAAGAAGTCGCTCAGGCTTCCGCGGTCTGCCCCCCCGCCAAGCTCGACGCCGAGCACCCGCTCTTCATCCTCTACACCAGCGGCACCACGGGCAAGCCCAAGGGGATCCTGCACACCACGGGGGGCTACCTCACCCACGTCACCACGACGACCCGCGCCGTTTTCGACATGAAGGACACCGATGTCTACTGGTGCACGGCGGACGTGGGCTGGATCACCGGCCACTCCTACGTGGTCTATGGCCCCCTGGCCTGCGGCGCAACCACCGTCATGTACGAGGGCGTGCCGACTCATCCCGGACCCGACCGTTGGTGGTCCCTGATCGCCAAATGGGGCGTAACCATTCTTTATACCGCTCCGACGGCGATTCGGACCTTCATTCGCCTCGGCGATGATCTCCCCAAGGCCCACGATCTCTCATCCCTGCGCCTTTTGGGGTCGGTGGGTGAGCCCATCAACCCCGAGGCCTGGATCTGGTATCACAACGTCATCGGCGGCAAGCGATGTCCCATCGTGGACACCTGGTGGCAAACCGAAACCGGCGGGATCATGATCTCGTCCCTGCCCGGCGCGGTGGCCACCAAACCCGGTTCGGCCACCCTCCCCCTTCCCGGGATCGAGGCCGCCATTCTCGACGAAGACGGAGCCGAGGTCCCGCCTCCGAATGGAGGCCTGCTCTCTATCCGTGCGCCGTGGCCCGGCATGCTTCGAGGCATCTGGGGCGACAAGGCGCGCTACAAGGAGGTCTACTGGAGTAAATGGAAGGACAACACCTACTTCCCCGGTGACGGAGCCCACCGAGATCGCCAGGGCTATTTCTGGATCATGGGGCGCATCGACGACGTGATGAATATCTCGGGCCACCGCATCGGAACCATGGAGGTCGAAAGCGCCCTTGTCTCCCACCGAGATGTCGCCGAAGCGGCAGTGGTGGGCCGACCGGACGAAATCACGGGAACGGCGGTGGTCGCCTTTGTCACTCCTCGGGCAAAAGTCAAACCCGGGAAGGCCTTCATCAAGGTCCTCAAGGGTCATGTTACCCAGGAGATCGGCGCCATCGCCCGGCCCGCCGATATCCGGTTCACCAACTCCTTGCCCAAGACCCGCTCGGGCAAGATCATGCGGCGTCTGCTCCGGGATATCGCCTC
>JAPKBZ010000137.1 GCA_028823175.1 Myxococcota bacterium | reverse complement strand
CTTCCAACAGGCTCAGGCAGCTACGACTACACGGATAGACCGGCAGTTCTAGTTATTGTTGAACGGCAAAACAGTTGTCGTTGATCAGTCGTATACTCCCAGTCGATGCGATGGTTCATCTTCACTTTGCTTATAATTGGTTTTGCAGAATCTGATTCTCAAGCCGAGCCGGCTCTGAAGAAAGAGGTCGAGTTGCTTCAAGGAGCATTCGATCGTCGATTTAATTTTGATCTCGTTCAAGTAGTCGAACTCTATGCCCATAGCGAGATGGGCGAACTCCGCCGAACCCTGCAGATGGCAACAAAGCGAATCGGTGGAAGCCTTCACGGTCTCGCTCATTTCATGGCTCCTGCCGAACTTCGCGGCACACGGTTGTTGATGATTGAGCGGCTCGATCGGAATGATGATTTCTTTATATACGTTCCAGCACTGAAAAAAAAACGAAGAGTCTCCTCTGCTCAACGCGCGGACGTTTTTATGGGCACGGACTTGACGTATGAAGATTTTGAACGTCGGTACGTCGAAGACTATGACGTGTCGCTAGCGGGATCTACGATCATTCAGGACGAGGATGTCTACGCCATTCGTTGCGCCCCTCGGTACGAATCTGGCCACGAATATGCGGTCTATTATGTCGCCAAATCCGATCAGGCGATTTTAGAGGTTCGCTACTTTCGCGCGAAGCGCGACGAACCGGTGAAAGTGCAACGGATTTCACGCGAGAAGATGATGATTCGCGACGGGTATATCGTTCCAACCGAATTTTGGGTCGAGAATATGCTTCGCGGCACGAAAACCGAGGTTCGATTCAGCGAGATTCGAATTAACCCGGTCCTCGGTGACAGCTTGTTTTCCACGTCGGCGCTTGAGGTGGGACGGCGTATTCCCTACCTCGAGCGCTAGCCTTCGCGATGACAGCAGAGACTATGCGCCGCGAAAGTTTGGTTCATACTGGAGGTGGTCCAATCCCGGGGTTGTGGGCACCATACTGAGATGGGCGGGTAGGACGATCGTAGCCGTCGTGCCGCGGCCTTCGACCGACTGGAGGAGGAATTGTCCACCGATTCTTTCGATCGTCGTCTTGGCATCCAGGAGGCCGATGCCGCTTCCACCTTCGTCACGACGTGTTGTGAAGAAGGCCTGTGCGGCGCGTTCAAGGACGCTCGTCGCCATTCCACACCCGAAATCTTCGATCTCGAATTTTAATTTTCCCGTGCGGGCTGACACTCTGATTTCGGGCATGGGGTCGCTCGGCATGGTTGCATGTAGTGCGTTATCGAGGAGACTCGTAATAACTCGGTGCAATTCCTCAGGATGAAATACCAGTGGCAGGTCTGCTGCAGGTCGTATGGCAAGCTCGGCATCTTCATGCAGATAGAGCGCGACGCGAACTGCGCGTTCGACGACACCCTCCGCAGGCTGGGGGCTATTTCGACCTAACCGGCCTGTGGCGGCGTAGCTTCGAAGTTGCTCCAAGCCCTCCAAAACCTCTTGGGATGCAAGGCGCACGTCTTCAATAAATTCAGTGATTGCATCGGAGTGTTCCTCCGCTCTGGCGGCAATTCGCTGCGTACTTCGAGCAATGATCGTCATGGGTCGACCGACGGAGTGCATAAGACCTGTTGCCGTCCATTCGAGAGTCGCATTTCGTTCCACTCTGAGAAGCTCTTCGGTCGCTCGAATATTTTGGAACGCCATCGCTGCATGACCGCTAACACGTTGGATGAAGTTGATCTCCTGTCTGCGATACGGCAGTAAATCGCGTGGAGGGCTCACGAATATCGCGCCGATGACTTTTTCATTCCACAGAACGGGTGCGGAAACCGCGATTTTCCGACCTCGCAAGATCGCCGCAGATGGACTCTGCTCTCCTCCCTCAGGGCCCAAGTAGACCGGCGAAACCCGCGTCGTAAGAAACGCTGTTAAGTCTTCTAGTTCATCAAGTAGGGGTGGTGGAGAACCGCCTACAGCCACAATTCTCCATCCTTGCGAGTCGTGCAATGCAACGGATACGCCAGATGACGCCAAGCCAACCATCAGGGCATTCGAAGCTGCTTGACCCACGGCTTCTTCCGACGAGTTTTCTCCGACGTTCGAGGCGAGCTGCAACTCGAGATCATGAAGGCGGGCTCCCGCGGTTGGCAGCCTACGGACTACGAGTGATCGCGCGAGAAGACGAACCGTCTCTGCGAGAAGCAACGCGAGAAATATAACTCCGAGCTGGATGACGCCCTGATCGTTTGCCCTTGAATGCGTGATCGTGAAGATCGCGATACCTACGATTCCGACATACAGGATGGAGGACAATGAAAACAATCCAACTGTTCGGGCATACGGCCGAGCATCGAAGAACTGATACTTCACTAGCGAGAACGCCATTGGGGCGGGCGCCAAGACGAGGCCTAGCGCAATCGAATGAGTTCCAGAAATTTCGAGCGCGCCGTGGGCGATCGATACCAATGCGACTAGAAATAGCGAGCCCCAAACAGCTACTCGAGCTCGGTGTTGCTCTAGCGGGTCATGACTCATCTTCCCCATCACCCCAGCCGCGATAATCTGCATCCAGCTGACAAAGGAAATTGCCATACATAGAAAGATCACAGTATTCCAAACGATCGGATGGCCCAGTGTTCCCCATGAAATACCAACCAGTGTGACGCCGGCCGCCCCATATAGCAGGCCTAAGAATCCGGGCGCGTGCTGTAGTACGACACTTCGTTTCGGAAACGACATCGCAAGGTGGATCATCGCGGCAGGTATCGTTGCGAACGGAAAGAGAAAGGGAAATGGTGGCCTCCCCAGGTAAGGGCTGGAAAGAGCTCCGGCAGCGAATACTCCAAGCGACGTAAAAAGAATTGCAACCGGCAGAGCAGCCTGAGCAGAAGAGAGCCAAAGCACTGATAGGCCAAGAAACGACGAAAAAATTATCGCTATGCCGGCCACTGAAAGTTGAATTGTTCGGTTCGTGTCGTCGGTTCTACGGATAGACGCTGGAATGTCGGCTCTTTGACCGGCACGCGAAATTCGGTATGTCGCAGACGTCGGAAGCGGTTCGAGAGATTCGAGTTCCATCAGCTTCTTGGGAACATAGGATCGATCTTTGATCTCGACGGAATGAACAATGTCTCGGCTCTTTAGAGGACAATCTCGATCGAGGAGCGAAAAAGGGGACACTGCACCGTTCGGGATGACAGAGCACGGAAGTGCTGCTTTCGATGGTCGGTCAGCTGCGGCGACAGCTAGAATTCCAAGAGTGACGAGCCCAAGAAAGCCGATCAGTAGCGTGGTACCAACCCGATCGGAAAAGCTTGGGATGTCACTGATTGTAGACGGTGGCTTGCTTGACGCGTCAGACCGATCTTGAAAGGCTAGAATGATCGCTGGCAGCACGATTAAGTCTGCCAATAGGGCTACTAGGATTGCAACCCCCGAGAGCAACCCAAAGCTTGCGATGCTCTGCCACGATGATGCCATCAGCGCGAAGAATCCAATGCTGATCGTAATAGATGAAGTGATCAGCGCCTGGCCGGTCCTAGTGATGGCTCCCAGGATTGCTTCGCGAGACGCTAGGCCGCGGCGACGGTTGTCGCGGTACGCGGTAATGAGATGGATGCTGTCGTCTACCGCAACCCCGAGGATTATGGCACCGACCATCGCTGTCCCGACGTCAAGTGGAACATCGAAGAGTCCCATGGTTCCGAGAGTCACCACGACCGGAAGCGCTGTGGGAAACATGCCGACGAACGTCCACTTGAGTGCCGAGCGATTGTCGTGACCAGAACGTCGGAAATAGATCCAAAGCAGTGCGCTAACCAGACCAGCCGCGAACGCGAAACTCCACAACTGCGTTCGTTGTAGGACATCAGTAAAGGCTAGATAAACCGCAAGTGGGCCAGAGAGAGTGTAAGTCCAACCACCAGGTAGTCGCCCGTCCAGGTAGGATGTGACGTTATTCAGTGTCACTGTGCGCTTGCTCGTGGATGTAGGATCAGCTTCTACGGATATTCGGGCGTTACGGTTATACGAGATCCAGCTTGCGAGTGGAGAACCTGGAGCCATTTCTAGGACTAGGGCCAATTGTGCGTTACCCGCGTGCGAGTCAGCGGGGTGGAAGTAGTTAGCGTCGCCGCCATGAGTGGCACGGTTCGCGGTACTCAGCAGGTCAAGGACGCTTCTGGCCTGTCCCAGGCCGTCGAGCGACGTGACGTAATTCGACGTGTCTTGCAGTATGGCAATGCCCTCGGGTTCTAGAAAAGATCGATCCTTTGGGGCAATCAAGTGAATCTCTAGACTGTCGGCCTTTCGAAGGTTCTCCTCCAAGAACACCGCCCATCGAACCACGTCGGTGTTGTCCCCAAGAAGTTCGCGCTCATTGACATCGATACGAAGCTGAGACCAACCGTAGACACTGACAAGCATCAGTATCCCGCTCGCGAAAAAAACCGATCTCGGCCTCTGCTCTGCAACAGCCCCGATCTGTTGAAGCACGGCATTCCATGACCGTTGAAGACCTTCGGACCGCAGACGGCGTGGATCGAACTTGATCAAGATGATGGGCAAGGCCGTGAATGACAGGAGTAGCCCGGATCCGACTCCAACTGCTGCCGTAATTCCGAACTGCGAAAAGCTACTCATCCCAGACGAGATGAATGACAAAAATCCCGCTGCGGTGGTTGCGGAGGTAAGAAGGCAGGCCGCACCGATCTCCTTGGTTACTTTGTCGATCCAACCTCGTCGCTGCTCCGGTGTGCTGTCGGTTTCGCTGTTTGCATATTCTGCATAACGAGTGACAACGTGGATCGCCGTGCAGAGAGCGATGACAAGGATACCGGGACGAAGCGCCTGGGTGATCTCCATTTCAGGCCAGTCAAGCCAGGACATGAGTCCCATCGCCCAACCCACGCCGAGTCCAGCAGTACTCAGAGCGAGAAATACGGTGAGGAGGGATCCAAATAAAATCCAGGCGGCAACCACGAGGAAGACGAGCATTCCGGCAACGATGATTGGGGTGTCAGCTTGGAGTTGCCCACCTGAAACGACGAAATCGATGGGGTCACCAACTAGATAAAAGGTGAAACCGACTGCTTCGTATCGCTGCAATGCTTCGCGAATGGCTGGAACGATCTCCGCAGTCACACGGCTTTCGCTCGATACGAGCTGAACCAGCATCGCGCCAACTTTTCCATCCGGCGAAACGAGCGTGCCCTTCCAGAGCGGGTCATCCATCGCGAGTTTTGCGAGTTCGTCTCGATCTTCTGCGACAACTCCATCCGTAACAAGCTGTCGCACTTCAATGTCGTCCCCGACTGGAACTACGATTGGGGAAGTAGCGGGATTTTCGACCTTGGAGACGAGCGGGTGCGATTTAAGGGCTTCAGTTACACCAACGACCATTGCCAGTGACTCGTCGTCAAAGACGGACTTGCATGGACTGTCATTGCGGCACTCCCAGGCAATAAAGATGGGAAGTCCTCCGCCGAACGTACGTATCATTTTGTCGAGATCGACGATTGCTGGGTGGTCGTCGCCCAGAAATATTCGATAACCCACTTCGGCTCGTGTCAGTGGTATGCCCGCTACGAGAACGAACGTGATCAGAGCTTCAATGAGCAGAACAAGCACTGGGTGCTGAAGCGCGAAACGCGTAAGGCTATTCATCGGCTGGTTGCATTCCTTATTGCAGGCGATGACCTCGACTCGGCTAGACCTCGATTCCTAGCTTTCGAAGCTGGTAACGAACGGAGCCGCGAGATTTACTCAGTCGCCTTGAGGTTTCCGAGACGTTTCCATCACAGTCCAGATAGACTCTCTCGACCTTTGCTTGCTTCAGTACCTGTTCGCGAGTGCGTGTTGCTTCGCGCGAAGGTCTACGGCTATTAGACGAAGCAGTGCGCACTAGTTCTTGTGCGAGTGGCCCTAGTGACGCGAGGTCCCGAAGGAAGTTGAGTACGTGCGTTGCACCGGTTTCTAAGGACCGGCGCCGTAGTTCGGGCGAGTCATAGGCCGTAATGACGACGATGGGTACGTCCGAAAATGCGCGAACGCGACGTAGAAATTCGATGCCATCGATATCGGGCATCTGGAAGTCGGTGACAATTAGGCTGGGGTCGAGATCTTCTAGTGCTTTCAGCGCATCGTGAGCACTGGCTGCGACAGTGACGTCGAAACCGCCATCTTCGAGCTCTGCTCGAAGAGAGCGTCGCCCCGATTCTTTGTCGTCCACCACCAACGCGTGGCTCATCTTCGACCTCAGAAACTAGTTCGCTGATCTAATCTACCATCTTTGGTGTATAGGGGGTCGACCAATAGTGGCTAAAGTTGGTCAAAAGCTCTTTCGCCCAGGGAGAAGGCTGCACTTTCGAAGGTCAAGCCCGGCCCGAGGCCAAGAAGAATTCCCTCGTCGCCGATTTCGCGCCGGAATCTTTCCTGCTGTAATACAAAGAGGATTGCTGCACTCGAGAGGTTTCCCCCATCTCTTAAAACCTCCCATGCCGATTCTAGGGCGGTCTCCTTAAGCCCGAGTTGTATCTGAATGGTTCGGAGAATCGATGGACCTCCTGGATGGACC
>JAPKBZ010000055.1 GCA_028823175.1 Myxococcota bacterium | reverse complement strand
AACCGGCGACCCTCAGCTTGGGAAGCTGATGCTCTACCAACTGAGCTACTCGCGCGACGGCGGCTAGATTAGCGCGGACGCGGCGTGGCGCGACCCTTGGGCGGTCGGGGCATCGCCGGCTAGTCGTCCTTGAATTCGGCCATCAGGTCGTCGAAGGACTCGTATTGCTCCTCGGCGGGCTCGGTGCCGGGGGTGCGGGGCGGCAGGCCAGCGACCTGCTCCTTCAGGCCCGCGAAATTGGGATCGAGAGCGCGCACCTTGGCGAAGCTGTCGTGGGCCGCATCGGTTTCGCCCAGGGCCGCCTGGGCCCGACCAAGATCAAAGCAGAGGGCGGCTTTCTGGTTGTCGCTGAGATCGGGCGCCGAAAGGGCCTGCTCGAAATGGCTCACGGCGTCGCTGGCCCGGCCCAGATCGAGGCTCGAAAGCCCGATCATCTGCAGGCTCTGCAGCCGCCAATCCGGCGAATCCAAGCAATAGCGGAACTCGGTGATGGCGTCTTCGAGAAGCTCCATCTCGCGGTAGGCAATGCCCAGGTCGAAACGCGTCTGATAGTCGCCTTGATCCAGGGTTTCGCTAACGCCCTGCTTGAAGTCGGCAAAGAGTTCGGCCACGCCGTCCTCGATGGTTTTCGCCTGGGTTCCCGGCGCCGGTGAGATGGAATCGAAATCGGCGGAAAAGAGCTCCTCGGGGCCAGGCTGAGCCGGCGAAAGACTCGCTGAGTCGTCGGCCCCGCCTTCCTCCGCCGGCTCATCCGTTTCGATCTCGATTTCGATCTCCAGAGCGCCGCCCGAGTCCTCGTCGGTTCCGAGATCAAAATCGAGATCCAACTCGGTGCCAAAATCTGTTTCGAGGGCACGCTCGCGATCCCCACTGAAATCCGCATCGAGATCAAGATCGATTTCAATTTCGGCGGCCGCGTCGCCGCCCGTGTCCAGGTCGATCGCCGGGGCCGAGGCTCCGCTCTCGGCCTCGCCCTGCCCTACTGCGGTGCGCTGTGAGGCGCCCTCGATCTCGGCCAAATGGGCGGTCGCCTGAGGATGACCGGGAACCTGCTCGAGCACGCGTCGATAGACCGCCGCGGCCTCATCGGCCATGGATTGCTGAAGATAGAACGCGGCCTCTTCGAGGTCTTCGTCGACCCGAGCCGATGCCGCACCCCCGGGCCCGCCGTCGGCCCCCGTCAGCTCCTCTCCGAGTTCTCCATCAACGCCCGGATCACTGCCTTCATCCCGGCCTGAGGCACTCTCCAGGTCACTTCCGAGATCCAGGTCTAGGTTCAGGTCCAGATCCACGTCAAGGTCCGAGTCCAGGCCAAGGTCCACGTCAAGGTCAAGGTCAAGGTCCACGTCAAGGCCAAGGTCCACGTCAAGATCAAGTTCCAGATCAAGGTCCACGTCAAGGTCCGAGTCCAGATCACCGACATCGAGTTCATCGGTGCCGAGGGAGACCGAAGCCTCCCCGGGCTCCTGGAGATCGAGCTCGCCAAATGCGAAGGCATCTGCCCCGGCGTCTTCCGGGCTGGCCACCGGGTCGGCGTCATCTCCCAGCTCGATTTCGAACCCCTCGCCAAAAACACTATCCCCAGAATCGGCTTCGCCGGGAGCGGGGCTAGCGGCCTCCGACTCTCCGCCGGCTTCGGACTCCTGCAAGCCCGCCGAGGCGGCGGGGGCCGCGTCGAAGACCTCCGAATCGCTCCCGGGCTGGGCGCCCTCGAATGCCTCTTCGACGACGATTTCGTCACCAAGCCCGGTCCCGTAGAGGTCGGGCGCACCCGTCGATCGCTGCATCACCTCCCGGGCCCGCTCTTCGTCGCCGCGCTCCCGGTAAAGCCCGGCCAGGCTCCGGTTCATCGCCGTGAGCTTGTCGTCGTCGCCCAGCTGGGTGTAGACCTCACAGGCCAGTTCGTAGTGCTCGGGCTTGACCTCCTCGTCCAGAGCGCGCAACACATAGGGCTCGGCCCGCGCCGCCTCCCCGAGCTTGTTGAGCTCGCGCGCGATCCCGACCAGGGTCGACACATGCTTGGGCGAAATCTTGAGGACGCGCTCGTACATTTGCACCACCGATTCCGGCTCGTCCCTCCGCTTGAACTCGGTCGCCGCGAGCCTGAATTCCTCCACGGCTTCGTTGCTGTGCCCGGCACGTTCTAGAAGCTCGGCCACCTTGACCCGCGCCTGGACGTTTGCCGGGTCCACGCCAACCATCTTCCGCAGCAGGTCGAGGGATTCGCGCTCACGCCCGTCTTGGGCGTAAACGTCGGCCACCTGCTGCAGCGAGATCACCGCTTCGGCGGACAGTCCGATCTTCTGATAGATCTCCGCCAGAGCCACACGGACGGTATGCCGCATCGGGTCCAGCGTGATGATCTGCTTCAAGACAGCGATGGCACGCGAGTCGTATCCGCCCTCGCGATAGCAGGTCGCCACCTTGGAGTAGTGCGCGATGGCTTCCTCGTTGTCTCCCCAGCGGCGGTAGAGATCGCCCACTTCAAGCAGCAACTTCACATCCGTCGAATCGACGGCAAGCAGCTTCCCGTATTCCCGCAAAGCCTTCGGACGCGAGCCCTTGCTGGCATAGCGCCGGGCGGCCTCGAGCACTTTTCGCTTATTGATGGCCATGGGGGGGGGTTCCTTGGGGAGGGGCCACGCGAGGCCCGGGCCACCGGCCGTAAGCCTGGAGCCGCAAATTACGGGCCGGCGCTTCATCTTCGTATCGGCAAAATTACAGCTGCGCTGGAGCCATTATACCGGGCGGAGCGGCAGCCCGTCCCCCTTCGGGGCACAAAATGCCAGGGATTAAAATTCTGGGGGAATCGAAACGCCGAGCAAAAAGATCAGTCTCGAATATGCGCGACCAGCGCTTCCAGTCCCACAGAGTAGCCCCGTGCTCCGAGCCCGGAGATCACACCCAGGGCAATCCCTGAAACGAAAGATTGATGGCGGAAGGGCTCGCGGGCAAAAACGTTCGAGAGGTGAACCTCGAGAACCGGGAGGCCCGTGGCCGACAGAGCATCGCGGAGGGAGACGCTGCTGTGGGTCAGTCCCCCCGGATTGATCAGGATCCCCTCGCAGGAGCCCATGGCCGCCTGGATGCGGTCGATGAGCTCGCCCTCGTGGTTCGATTGGTAGCTCTCCACCGCGCAGCCGAGCTGGCCCGCCTGTTCGGCCAGGCCGCCATCGATATCGGCCAAGGTCGCGTGCCCGTAGATATCGGGCTCGCGGGTTCCCAACAGGTTGAGATTGGGACCGTGAATCACCAGTATATTCGGGCTCGCCGCCACGTCGCCTCCGCTTGTCGTCCCCTTGCCAGGCCAATGCCGCAATCCGGGACGAAGATCTAGATCTGCTCGCGAATCCCGAGCAGGTTTCGCCGGATGAGATAGCGCGCCTTGCCGAGGTTGCCATCCGGGGCCATGGCCACGACCAGAACCAGGCCGGCCTCAAGGCTCGTAAAAACCAGGGTCAACTCCACCATCTGAACGGTGACCTCCTCTGCAAGGCCACCGCCAAAGGCGTCCGAGGCCTTCTGCGCCTCCCCCAAAACCCGGCCAAACTCCAGGGAGAGGCTGGCAAGTCCCGAAGCTGGAATTCTCGAAGCCGCCAGCGCCCCGTGCGCCTCGGCGACAGGGATGCCGTCGGCGTCCATCAGCGCCGCCGCCAGCAGCCCACTCTCGGGGTCAAGCATCCCCTGGAGAATCGTCTCAAGGCTCATGGCTGCTCCCCCTGCAGGTTTCGGAGCCAGCGCTCCAGGGTCTCCCGAACTCGAGCCTCAGGCTCGCCTCCGGTCTCATTTTCAGCATCGGACTCACCCCCCTCCAGTGGGGCCGACCCCAGTTCGTCGAGGATCTCTTCAGCTCTCCCCCGGTCGCCCTGGCGTTCGAGCAGCCGAGCCATGGTTCGGGTCCTGAAGGACGAGCCTTCGCCCACGGGCAATTCGGCCGAGGGCGGCCGCGAACCCGAGCGCGGGGTCCTAGGGGTTTTCTCAGGGGCGTCCACGGGGGCGTTCTCAGAGGTCGAGGGGCTCCCGGGTTCGGGTTTGGTGGATCGAGGGGCGTCGGGCTCCGCATCCCCGTGCCCGGGCAGACCCGAAAAAAAACCGGCGAGCTCAATACGCGCCTCTGCCCGATCCCCCTGGTCGAGGTGGACGAGGGCCAGGACCACCCTGCCCGCGAGTTCCTCTGGGGCGAGAGCCAGACCGCGTTCGGCGATGCGACGGGCCTCATCGGCCCGGCCAGCGCGCCTCTCGAGTTCGGCCAGGGCCGGGAACTCGGCGCAGCCCGGAGAATCGGCGACCCGGGCACGAAGGCGCTGAAGCTCCGCCCCTTCTTCGCTCCCTGCGTCGTCGTCCTGATCGGGCACCGCCCCTCCCGGCCTTTTCTCATTCACAACCGGGCCGGAGGGCAGGCCCCCCTTCCCGACTTCTCAGTTGTCCGCCAGGGCCGGGTTCACCACGATTCTGGGCGTAATGAAGATCAACAATTCCCTGCGCACATCGGAAACCCGCCGCGACCTGAAGGCCGCTCCCAGCACGGGGATCTTGTGCAGGTAGGGAACCCGCGACTCTGTGGTGCTCTTGTCGATGGTATAGATACCACCGATGACAAGGGTTTGGCCGTTCTTCACCAGGGTCTCCGTCTTCGCCTGATTCTTGGCGATCGCCGGGGAACCCGTCGGGGTCGCAATGCCTGAGTCGGGTGAGTTCCGGGTCACCTCGAGCGACATGATGATGCTCTCATCCGGGGTGATATGCGGGGTCACCTTGAGACTCAGCACGGCGTCCACGAACTCGAGTTTCGCATCCCCACCCTCGAAGGTCTGGAAGGGGATCGCCACGCCCTGCTCGATGAGCGCCTCGCGGTTGTCGAGGGTCACAATACGGGGGCTTGAGATGACCTTGGCCTCACCCGCTTCTTCCATGGCCTCGACGGCCACATCGACCCGCACATTGTCGTCCAGGAGCAGGAAACCCATGGAGGCCGCCCCAGTGGGCAAGCTCGAAATTCCGTTATTGAAGGCCACGTTGTTCTTACCGTCCCAGGTCACGCCTCCGGTAGAGATCGATCCCGCTGCGGGATTCGTACCCACACCCCAAATGGTGCCGAGTTCGCGTCCGAAATCCAGGCCGGCTTCCACGATCTTCGCCTCGATCATAACCTGAGGCGTCTGGGTATCCAGCGCTTCGATCAGCGCGGTGGCTTCCGCGATGACGCTGGGGATATCCTTGATGATCACCGTATTGGTGCGCTCGTCGGTATTCACCGTGCCCCGGGGCGAGAGCAGCCGGAGCACGAGATCGCGTACGTCCGCGACCGCCGCATAATTGACCGGTTGCAGCTTGACCTCGAGATCTTCGAGTTGTTCCTTGTTGCGCCTGTCCTGGAGACGCTCGGCCTCTTCGGCCTGAAGTGCCTCGGCGGGAGCGATCCGGAGCACGTTCCCGACGCGCACATAGCCCAGCCCTCGGGTCACGAGGATGATATCCAGCGCCTGGTCCCAGGGAACCTCTACTAGGCGCAGCGTGATGGCACCCGTTACGTCGTCCCCGGCGATGATGTTCAGCTCGCTGACCTCGGCGATGAGGCGGAGCACGTCCATGATCGGCACATCCTTGAAGTCGAGCGAAATCGGACTGCCCGAGAATTCCTGTACGTCTTGGATGCCCCCCGAAGCAGAGCTTGACGACGCGTTATCCGGCGTCTCATTGCCGTAGGTACGATCCCCCTCGGCGTTGATCAACTCGGGAGCCACGGCGATGGTGTCCTTGGGGTTCTCGGGATCCACGATATCGCCCGCTTCGGCGGCCGCCACAACGGCCGCCACCCGTGCTTCACGGGTTTCCGCCGCCTCTATGGATTGGGCCAACGCCCCGACAGCCTCCGGGGCTACCTGGGCAGGAATCAGCGCCACGGGCAACGCGGCGGCCGCTGCCGTATTGGCGAAATCCGCCAGGAGCAGCGAGCCCCTCTGGTAGATTTTCGGCTTGAGCCCATCCGCCCTGCGAAGCACGACTCGAACCTCGTCGCCTTCGATATCGGGCTGCTGGAAGATTGTCACCTGGGAGAGCGGGCCGCCGAGTTCCGGCGTAATCCGCTCGGACATCCCCTCGGAGAGAACCGACCGCTTCAGCAAGATGATCAAGGTCTGGGAGTCGGGCTCGAAGACCTCGTAGTCGGCGAGTCGGTCGCCCAGAATCGCCACCCGGTCACGCTGGGCATCTCGATCGAACTGCAGCCCAAAAATTTCGGTCGGGGCCCCGGGCACCAGCACCGGTGCCTTGCTAACTACGGCCGAGCCGACTTCGTCCGGGGCAGTGATCGCCTGGGCCTTCGCCACAGGGGTTGCGGACACAGTTTTTGCCGGAACCGCGCGGGCCGGTTCCGAATCCAGAGCCCAGGGGTCCCATTCGGGCTCAGCAGGCTCTGTGGGAATCGCCGCTACCGCACTCGCCATGGCGATCTGAATGGGCTCCGCCTGAATGGGCTCCACGATGGCGGGCACAGCCGCCTTCACGGGCTCGTCGGCAAGCTCCAAGTCCGCGATCTTCGTCTCCACGGGTTTTCCGGCCCGGGCCCAGAAAGTATCGTCTGCCCCCGTGTCCTCGCGAAGCGCCTCCTCGAAAATCGCGTCTTCGCGAATCGTCTCCTCAATCGGGATCTCGACAACGGCCTCAAGACCGCCCGCTTCCGCGGCCTGCCGGTCCCAAAGGTCCGCCAAATCCGTCGAGCTGGCGATTTCGACCGCAGCAATGGGATCGCCCGCTTGGGCCAGCGAACCCTGAGCCTCGATTCCTGAGGCCGGTTCATCCAACCCGTAGACCTCCGCTAAGAGCGCAGCTTCGACCGCCTCGGCCTCGGGACCTTCTCCGAGAGTCCGCCAGAGATCCTCCAGGGACATTTCGTCTTCCGTGCCGGTCATCGCCACGAGAATCGGCTCTGCTCCGGAATCGCCCGTCTTGATGCTTTCCAGCGCCAGGCTCGCGTATCCAGCACTCCCCAGCCGAGATTCGAGTTGCAAGTCGAGCGACGGCCCCGCACCGAGGGCGAGATAGAGTCCGTCCATCGCGGGCACGGCCCTATAGCCATCAAAGGTTCCGGGACCAGCGGCCCCATCGATCACCACACGCAGTTTGCCCGGGTGAACTCCCACCCTGATCGCCGAGACGAAATCACCCCCGAGAACCATATCCCTCGACGGCAGATCCCCCCGGATTCCCGGAAAATCGATCACCAGCCTCGGCGGCTCTTCCAGGGTAAACGTACTTGCCGAGGCCAATTCGCCATCGGCATGAAAATGAATCAGTGCCCCTTCGAAAGAGGGCTCCACATCGACCGCCATCAGAACGGTCCCCGAATGCAACGCCGCCGGCATCCCTTCCATCACAGAATCGAGGGTCTCGGCTTTGACCGCCGCCACATCGATAGATGGCGCGGCTGCCCAGGGGTCGGCGCCCAGTTCGGCACCTCCAAGGGCAGAGTTTCGCGTATCCTCAGCCGAAGCGAGAACCGAAGCCAAGGCTCCTACCGCCGTGATCAGGACCCCCGCCGCACGGAGATTCCTTGCGATTTTCCTACTCATGGCCTTCATCCCCCTTGACTCTTCTTGATGCGCATCTCGACGTCTCTCGTAGTCACATTGCCCTCGAAGTCAACAAATCTCTCCTGAACCAGGATCCTGTCATCCCTGATCCGAGTCACCCGCCCGCCGTTCTTTCCTATATGCGACCCTTCCTTGAGAACGAAGGATCGGCCACCCGGATCGGCGACCAGAGCCCGCGGGTTCGCGGTATTCCAGACCACCCCAACCAGCGCCAACTGGGCCAGGTCGAAGTCAGCCAGGGGCCCCTGAGCAAGAACCGGCTTCTCGGGCTGCTCGAGGTGAAATGGGCGGAAGGGGTCGCGCTTACCTTCCGCTTGGTAGCGGCCCGAGTTCTCTCCTGGCGCTGCATCGTTCCCAGAGAGCTCGCCTGCGTCCAGGTCGCTCGCCGTCTTTCCGGGGGTCTCGACCGGGGCCGATGGCGCCTTTCTGGCCTTGGGCGGGCTCGCCGACTGCGCTTTGGGAGCGGCATCCTCCTCACAAGCCACCAAGCTGCCGGCCAATAGGAGCGCACCGATGACGACAATCCAACGACGCCTCATGAGGGTCCCTCCTTGGCCGAACCGGCATCGTTGAGGAAGCGAAAGGTTGTCGCGATCCCCTGCAGCCTCAGGTTCGTTCCGTCCGGGCCCTCTGTCTCAATACGCAAATCGAGCTCGCCCACATTGACGATCCGAGGCAGCCCCCCGATCCTTTCAAAGAAGCGCGCCAGATTGTGATAACTCCCATCGACCTCAATCTGGAAGGGAACCTCGGAGTAGAAATCATGGGGGATCTCGGGCTGCCTCTGGATGGATTTGATCCGAACGCCCACCTTCTTCCCCGCGTTGGTGATATCGCTCAGCAAGTCCTCGAACTGCTTGCTTTCGGGCAAACGTCGGCGAGCCTTCTTGAACTCGACCTCCAGGATGGCGACCTCCTTCTCGAAAGCCTCCAGATTGGCCACCACGGCGCGGATGCTCGAAAGCTTTCTTTCGAGTTTCTGAACCTCCGCCTGCAAGAGTTCAACCTTCTCGGCCTTCGGCTCGTAGGAAACAAACCCGTACCCCACGGCCACCGACGCGAGCAATAGCGCGGCGATCGCCAACCGAATGGGTTTCGGGACCTTGGCGATCTGCTCGAGTTGAGCATCCAGATCAATGTCAAAATCAAAAGCCATCTTCAGCCCCCCGCCTCCGTGCCTGTACCGGCAGGCACTTTCTCCCGCGGCGGTGCGAAGTCGGCCCTAATCTCGAACTTCACAAGGCGGATCCCGTTGATCGGTGTCTCCCGATCGGTCTTGATCAAGTCCACGTTGCTGAAATATTTTGATCGGTTGAGGGCGCGAAGAAAGTCGGCGACCACAACGTTGTCCAGGCTCGCGCCCTTCAGGAGAATTCTCCCGTCTTCCGTCGAAAGCGTGGTAAACCAGAGCCTCTCGGGCGTCTCGTCCGCGAGCTGGTCGAGCATCATGACCGGTCCCGTACGCGCGCGCTCCAGGCCCCGGATCACCTCGAGTTTGTTCTCGAGTTCGGCCTTTCTCTTCTTGAACGCTGCGACCTGCTCTTCCTGGGACCGATATCCCTCGATTTCGGCCTCCAGCTGCCTCACTGTAGCCTGGCCCACGGCGATCTGGCTTTCGATACGGCCATCGACAAAGATGATGCCCAACCCCACGGCAACCAGGCCGAGGAGGAGGATCACGATGCTCTCCCGAACATCAGCAAGTCTCTTGGCCTCGCGATGGGCGAGTAGATTGATCTCAAGCATCAGAAGCGGTTCCTCCGCGACGCGAGACCGATCGCAACACCCAGAGAGGGCGCGACCGCTTCGAGGAAATCCGCGCCGTAGGTAGTTCCGGGTAGGGCTCTCGCCAACGGGTTGAGGGATTCGACATCGAATCCGCTCCGTTCATGGAGCGCCCTGGCCAGCCCCGCGACCTGCGCGCCTCCACCCGAGAGCAAAACTTTCTCTATCCTGCTCGAATCGGTGGTGGCCGCGAAGAAATCCAGGGAACGCGAAATTTCGCCGACCACCGAATCCGTGACACTTCTCAGAGCGTCTTCCACTTCCTGGGGCAGCACTGCCTGGTTCTGGTCGATGCCGGCGTCGCCCCGCTTGATGCGCTCGGCCTCCTCGAACCCCACGGACAGTGTTTTTTGAATTTCCTGGGTGTACTGAATTCCCCCGGTCGAGATATCCCGCGTGAAGGCGGGAACGCCGTCTTGCAGCACGCAGATATTCACCGCATGGGAACCAATATTGACCAGCGCCGTGACCCCCTCGGCTTCGGCGTCCTGGTTAATCTCAAAAGTATTCGCGAGAGCAAAGGATGCGACGTCGACCGCCACCGGGTTGAGGCCCGCCTCTGTCAGGACCTGAACGTAGTCGTCGATCAGATCCTTCTTGGCCGCCACTAGGAGCACGTCCATCTGGTCCGGGTTCTCAGAGTTCTCGAGGATCTGGAATTCCAGGTTGACCTCGTTGACATCGAAGGGGATGTACTGTTCGGCTTCCCACTGGATCTGGCCCTCGAGTTCCTCGGCGCTCATCCTGGAAAGGGTCACCCGCTTGACGATCACCGAGTGGCCGGAAACGGCGACCACCGCGTCCCGGGTCTTGACCCCACTGGACTCCACGGCTTCCTGGATCGTCGCGACGATCGCCCCGGCATTCAGGAACGCACCCTGCACGATGGCTTCGTGGGGCATAGGAGCAATGCCCAGCCCGAGCAGGTCGAAACCCTTGTCCCGATCCTTGAACTCGATCTCGGCCGCCTTCACGGCGCCCGAGCCGATATCGATGCCCAGTACGGACTTTTTGCCAAAGCCTGGCAGCGCGAATTTCATTGGTTGGATCCCTTCGCGATCAGACTCGAGCCGCCTCCGTCGCCGACAGGCGACCCAGGCTGCCCGGCAGCTGCGAGAGTTCGGTAGAAGCAGAGATAGAGAGATGGACTAGTCAGGAGTGATCTGGCGCCGGGGTTGCCCAGAGGCTCGTCGGGTCGGCCAATCGTGGGCATCGACTCGAAACCTCTCTCAAGGGATCGCTCTCCGCCAAGGCAAAGAATATCCGCAGGCACCTCATTGCTCCCCCCGGATCATAGCCGGGACTCCAAAGAATTCGATTGTGATCAAGGGGATTATCGGTCAAATCTTTCAAGCACTTGAGGCCAGCATTTCAACCACATTATAAGGTCGGAATATCCCGCCCCTCTAAACAGATGGTGTGTTCTTACCCCGCCCCAGGGGCAGAGCTTTCGGCTCAACTTCGTCGTCCCAAACGCCGATGACGAGAACATTGGGGAAATCCCTCGGCGTTTCTAAGGACTTCCGGAGGATTGCCCCCCCTGCGCCCGACGGCGTCGGACTCCCTTGCCCGGTTCCTAGAGGTGCGCGCGTTGGTTGAGCAAGTCCTGATCGTCGACCCCGATGACTCGGTACGGGGAAAGCTGGAGGCCGCCCTAGGTGAATTCGCTGAGGGCCCGGTCGCTTTCCATCAAGTCCCCGACGCCCCCGATGCCCTCGCCTACCTTGCCCACCATCCTGTCGACGCCGTCCTGTGGGAGCAGTCGGTGGTCCTTGGCACCCGTCCAGGGGAAGAGGCCCGACTTTCGCGCGAGTTGGCGCCCGGCGCCCTCGTGCTCATCGGCCAAACAGATCCAGGCTCCCTCGCCGACGAGGCCAGGCGGCGCCACGCCTTCGACTGTATCGAGAAACCAATCCAAAAATTCCGCTTCCTGTTCGTTCTTGATCGAGTCCGGGAACGAGCCAAGGCTCTGCGTAAACACACGACACTTCAACTCGCCCTCGACCAGGGCGAAGCCGAGCACGGGATCGTGGCCGCCTCCGACTCGATGATCGAAGTTCTCGAACGGCTCGAACGAGCCGCCGAATTCTCCACCCCCGCCCTCATCGTCGGCGAGCCGGGAACCCGCAAGAAACTCTTTGCCGAAGCGATCCACGGGCAATCCCTGCGCCGAACCGGGGCCTTCATCACTGCGGATTGCAGAATACCCGGCGCAAAATCCCTGGATTCCCTCCTGCCCCAACGCGTTCATGGCGCTCAGGGTCGGGGGCGAGGCGAGCTGGCGGTCCTGGCCCATGGGGGAACTCTATTTCTCCAGAACGTGGACTCCCTCTCGCTCGATCTTCAGGCCAGCGTGCTGCAACTAATCCAAGCGGGCGAACTTTGCCTCGAAAACCGGGAGGAAACCCGCAGGGTCGACACTCGGGTCATTGCCTCCACCTCTCGGGATCTGGACGAGTGCGTGTCATCGGGCACCTTCGACCCCAAACTCCTCGATCTGCTCGCCGGCATTCGGGTGCCCATCCCTCCCCTGCGCGAGCGACGCGGCGACATACCGCTTCTCGTCGACCAGTTCGTTTCGGCTTACGGGCAGAAGCAGGGTCCGAGCCGCATCTCCCAGGAAGCCCTGCGGCGACTCTGCGAATACTCGTGGCCGGGCAATGTCCAAGAACTGCGCAACGCCCTTGAGCGCGCCGTACTCCTCGCTCCCCATGGCGAAATCAATCTCGCGCATCTTCCCCATGCGATCGTCGAGGACCAAAGCATTCCGCTGGCAGAAAGCGGCGAAAGTTTCGCCCTCAAACCTGCTCGCCAAGCATTCGAAGCTCGAATCATCCGCCGCGCGCTCGCGGCGGCCGGTGGCAACCGAACCCAGACAGCGAAGCTTCTCGGAATCAGCCACCGTAGCCTGCTCTATAAGCTGAAGAGCCTGAGCTTGCAGGACTGAGCCAACGGGCGGCCGATGCGAGGACGAGCCGTGGACGGGGCCGACAGCACGCGCTGGCTCTACGGGCTTACTCAGTCGCGCAGAGGGTCTTCGTTGCCCCGGCGTAGATTGGCGCTCTCCATCTCAAGCTTTTCGAGTCGATAGCGGAAAGAGCGAAAGCTCACGCCCAGGAGCCGGGCGGCTTCCTTTTTGACGCCCCCGGACAGACGCAGAGCTTCCGAGATCAGCGATCGCTCGTAGTCATCCAGAAGCCCCTCTAGCTTGACCCCCTCGGCGGGAATCAGCGGCTGCCCCGCAGACGTTCTGGTGTCGAGAACATTCGGGGGCAAGGCTTCGACCTGAACCTGGTCAGAGCGAGACAAGGCGACGGCGCGCTCCACGATATTCTCGAGTTCGCGCACATTCCCTGGGTAGTCGTAGACCATAATTTTCTTCATGGCCTCTTCGCTCACCGACGTGATGTCCCGGCCCGCTTCGGCGGAGAGCTTCGTCAGGAAATGTCTCAACAGAGGCGGAATATCCTCTCGCCGTTCGCGCAGCGCCGGGATCGAGATCTGGATCACGTTCAGCCGGTAGAAGAGATCATTCCTGAACTGCCCTTCGGCCACCGCCGCTTCCAGATCGCGGTTCGTCGCCGAGAGAAGCCGAACATCCACCGCAATATCGGCCGTCCCGCCCACCCGCCGAATCGTCTTCTCCTGGATCGCCCTGAGCAGCTTCACCTGCAAGGCGAGGGAAAGTTCGGCGATCTCGTCCAGGAAGAGCGTGCCCCCGTCGGCCACCTCGAAAAGCCCCTTCTTCTCGCCGACGGCGCCGGTGAAGGCACCCTTCTCGTGGCCGAAGAGTTCACTCTCGAGCAGATTCTCGGGAATCGCGCCGCAGTTGAGACCGACGAAGGACTCGTCGATGCGATCACTCTGGTCATGCAGCGCCCGGGCCACCAATTCCTTGCCCGTTCCGCTCTCGCCGAAGATCAAGACGCTCGCGCGAGTTTCGGCCACCTGGCTGATCAGTTCGAAGACTTCGCGAATTCCCCGGCTATGCCCAATGATGCTCGGGTGACCGGTATGAGATTGGAGTTGACTCTTCAGGAGCTGATTCTCGAGCGCGAGTTGTTTCTTCTCGAGCGCCTTGTCGACCACCAGCCTGATCTCGTCGACCTTGAAGGGTTTTGTGATGTAGTCGTAGGCCCCTTCCCGCATGGCGGCGATCGCGCTGTCCGTGCTCGCGTAGGCGGTGATCACGACTACGGCCGTATCCGGCGAGATGTCGCGAGCCGCGCTGAGCAGATCGAGGCCTCCGCGCTTGGGCATTTGCATATCGGTGATGACAATGTCCACCTCGTCATTCTCGAGGCAAACCTCTGCTTCATCGACCCCCGGCGCTGTGCTGACCCGGTAGCCCTCTCGCTGAAAGAAAATTTCGAGGAACTCCCGCATACTGCGCTCGTCATCGACGACAAGAATATGTCCCTTATCCGTCACTCACCTTCTCCTAATCCGTCCTACGCTCATCCTACGCTCAGCAAGCAGACGCGAAAAGTTGTTCCCCCCTCCCGACTTTCGACCCGGATCGAGCCTCCGTGTCCCTCCACCACCCTGTGGACTGTGGCCAGGCCGAGCCCGGTGCCCTCGGCCTTGGTGGTAAAGAAGGGTTCGAAGATCCTGCCCTGGTCCTCCGGAAGAATGCCTACACCTGTGTCCGAGACGGCAATCTCCACGCCCGTCTCGTTCGCGACCTGCCGCAAATTGTCACTCCATTCCCCTTTTCGGCCACCGGATTGCCAATCTTGAGCCGGATCGAGCAATGCGGGCGCGACAGAGAGCTTGAGAACGCCCCCCTTGGGCATGGCGTGGACGCCGTTGATCGCGAGATTCCAGAGAACCTGCTTGAGCTGGTCCCGATCGGCCATCGCGGTGTGGGTCTCGCTGCCCTCGCACACCAGTTCCACGTCATCGGGCTTGGAGGCTTCGAGCAGTTCGCGCATCTCCTCCAGAAGCGCCCGCACCGGCACCGGCTCGAGGGTCGGGGGAACAGGCCTCGAGTACTGGAGAAATTGTCCGATTAGCGTATTGAGGCGCTCCGTCTCCCGCAGCACGATATCCATTAGCCGGCCCGAATCCGGATCCTGTTCCGGAGCCGAAGCGCCGCCGGCTTGCAAGATCTGGATGGATCCAGAGATAGAGGCCAGAGGGTTTCGAATCTCGTGGGCGATCTTCGCCGCCATTTCCCCCACGGCAGCAAGCCTTTCGGAACTCCTGAGCTCGAGTTCCATGGCAACGACCGCCGTCACGTTCTGAAAAATCACGACGTGGCCTCTCGGCTGGCCGTCATGTCCCTTGAGAACCGATGCGGCAACCCCGAGAGAGAGCTTCTCACCCAGGGCATTTTCGTATTCAAGACTTGCCCGGGGCGCTCGCGGAGAGCGGCGGGGCTGGCCCGAGGCCCGAAGGATGCTGCTCGTCCCGGGGATCGCCTCCTCCAGGGGGCGGCCCATCACGGCGGACTGGGAGTGGCCGGTAATGCGCTCGGCCTCCGGGTTGAACGACGTGATGCGCCCATTCTCATCGCTGGTCAGCAGACCGCTCATGATGCTTTCCACGGTTTGTCCATAGAGTTCGCGCAACTCGCCCAGATCCCATGTCTTCTTGTCCAGTGCCCGGCCGGTACGACTCAGTTCCCGCGAGAGAAAACTCGCCAGGGCAGCCACCAGGGACAAGGCCCCGACACGAACGCCCCATGCCGCCGCCAGAACAGGCAGGGGAGCCCGGGCATAGTTGCTTCCATGGCTCTCGACCAGGCCTGAGTGGCTCGCCAGCAGCAGGGCTCCGTAGGCCACCGTACTTAAACCAGCAGCCGTCATGGCGCCGGGGCGTTCCCAAAGCATCGCACCATAGATCGCCACGATGAGGTAGAGGAAGGTAAAGACGGATTCCGGAGCTCCGGAGAAATGCACGAGCGATGTCACCATCACTACGTCGAGAGCAATTTGGACCACGATGAGACTACGCGAAGGGCCTAGGGCCTTCAGCCAGATCGAGCTGGCCAGAATACTCACGAAGCTCGCGGCGATGGTCAGGTAGAAACCAAGGCGCGCAGCCTCCGAAAGACCCTGCCCAGCCCAGTCGAGGCCGAGCACTAGGCAGAGCGCCAACGCCCCCAATGCCAGACGGGCAAAGAGAACGCGCCGGCAGCGCGCTCGATCCTCACAGTCTTCTGAAACCAACATTATCCCTCCGCGAGCCCCGCGCCTTCTCCGGCGCAGGCCGCTCGCCCCCCCCCCGACAGGGCGTCAGTTGATCGAATCTGCGATCGTAAAAATGGGCAAGTACATGGCAATCAGGATCGTGCCGATGGAGCCTCCCATGAACACCATCATCAAGGGCTCGAGCATCGATGTCAGGGCTCCCACAGCCACATCCACCTCATCGTCGTAGAAATCAGCGATCTTCGTCAACATGATTTCCATGGAGCCGGTCTCCTCACCCACCGCCACCATCTGAACCATCATGCCAGGAAAGACCCGCGAGCTCTGCAGGGGCTCGGCAATCGTCTTGCCTTCGGTAATCGAGGCTCGAGTCGCCTGCAGTTCCTCTTCGATAATGAGGTTGCCTGCCGTCCGAGCGACGATGTCGAGGCCGTCGAGAATCGGAACTCCACTGGAAATCATCGTACCCAGGGTTCGAGTGAATCGAGCGACGGCCACCTTTTTGATGATGTTGCCAAAAATGGGCAAGCGCAAAGCGAGCTTATCCGTCTGATAGTGGAACGCGGGGATGCGCCTTCGGGCCTGTCCGAAGGCAGTAAAAGCCAGGAAACATCCCCCCGCCAGGTATTGAATGTTCACTTGGAGCCACTCGCTCAAATTGATGACCATCTGGGTCGGCCCAGGCAAAGTGCCGCCAAAATCCTCAAACATTTTCTGAAAAACGGGGATCACCTTGACCAGAAGAAGGACGATACAAGCCATGGCCACCACCGAAATTGTCGCGGGGTAAACCATCGCGCCCTTCAATTGCTTGGCGAGCTTGTCCTGCTTCTCGAGCTGAAGGGCCAGGCGATTGAGGATCGTATCCAAGATGCCGCCCACCTCGCCGGCCGCGACGAGGTTGACGTAGAGCGAATCGAAGACCTTTGGATGTTTGGCCAGGGCCTCCGCAAAGGTCGCCCCGGACTCGACATCGGATCGAACCCCATTAATGGTTCTCTTGAAGGTCGCGTTTTCCTGCTGGTCACCGAGGATATGCAGGCACTGCACGAGAGGCAGGCCCGCGTCCACCATGACGGAGAACTGGCGCGTAAAAACGACAAGATCTTTGACGGTCACCTTGGGCTGGAGAAAGGTGAAGATCTCGCTGATATCCTTGGGCTTCTCCTTGACTTTGCCGGGGACAATGCCCTGGGCGCGGAGCTGGGCCGAAAGGATCTCTGCGCTCTGGGCCTCCATCTCGCCCTTGCGCGTCCCGCCATCTCGGGTTTTCCCCGACCAGACGTAAACCGCCATCTTTTCTACCCCCCGGCTGCCTCCCGGCAACCCTGCCATTCATT
Source organism: Myxococcota bacterium (assembly GCA_028823175.1). Lineage (GTDB taxonomy): Bacteria > Myxococcota_A > UBA9160 > UBA9160 > UBA4427 > JAZXM01. The sequence goes on along the minus strand of JAPKBZ010000055.1, from coordinate 12,260 downwards.
GGCGACCGGTCGGTCACCCGCCGCTCAGCTCGCCATTGCCTTTCGCTCGGGGTTTGCCGCCGAGGACTTATTCATCACGAGCTTCTTGAGTTCTTCAACATCGGGACTACGGACACTCGCCACCTCCATGGAAATTACCTTGGAACTCACCAGGCCAGCGAGCGATTGATTCATGGTCTGCATACCAAATTTCCCCTGTCCCATCTGCATCGACGAGTAGATCTGGTGAATTTTGTCCTCACGAATGAGATTACGGATGGCGGGATTCGGCACCATCACCTCGAGAGCTAGGGCCCGACCCTTGCCCGAGGCCTTGGGAATCAGGGTCTGAGACAGAACACCTTCGAGTACAAAGGAAAGCTGCTGCCTAATCTGGGACTGCTGGAACGGCGGAAACACGTCGACGATCCGATTGATGGATTGAACCGCTGAGTTCGTATGCAGCGTCGCGAAGGCGAGGTGGCCCGTCTCGGCGACGGTCAGGGCCGCCTCGATGGTCTCCAGATCTCTCAACTCGCCAATCAGGCAAACGTCGGGATCCTGGCGCAAAATATATTTGAGAGCCGCCTTGAAGCTGCTCGTATCCGCCCCGATCTCGCGCTGGTTGACCACACACGATTTATGGCTGTGGATGTATTCGATGGGGTCCTCGATCGTCACGATGTGCTCGTTCCGTTCCTGGTTGATCTGATCGATGATGGTGGCCAGGGTCGTGGACTTGCCCGAGCCAGTAGGACCTGTCACCAGAATCAATCCGCGGGGTTTATTGGCCAGTTCGGAAACAATTGGCGGGAGACCCAACTCTTCGAATCCCATAATTTTGAAGGGAATCGCTCGAAAAGCCCCCGCTACGTTTCCGCGCTGCACGAAGACGTTGCCTCGAAAGCGGGAAAGCTTTTGAACTCCGAAGGAGAGGTCGAGTTCGTTCTCCTCTTCAAATTTGTGCTTCTGGGAATCGGTCAGAATCGAATAGCAAAGTTGCTTCGTTTCCTGGGTGCTCAGAGGAGGAAGCTTGAGGGGCCGCAATTTTCCGTCGATTCGCAATTGAGGAGGCGTCCCCGTGGTAATATGGAGATCGCTCGCCCCCTGCTCGATCATGGTTTTCAAGAGTTGATGCATGTTGGCCATGGGATTTCCATTCCTTGCCCAGGAGCGGGGCGTATCAGGCGTTGTCTGCGGTAGAGACCCGGTGGACTTCGCTGAGGGTCGTCACGCCCTGCAGCAATTTATTGAGTGCACTCCTCCTCAGAGTCATCATGCCGCCACGAATCGCTTCGCGTTTCAGCTCGGCGGTGGATGCTCCGTTGAGGATGAAATCCTTGATCGGCTCGGTCAGAACCATCACCTCGTAGATAGCGACCCGTCCCTTGTATCCGGTTTCCGAGCAACTCGTGCAACCGGCACCTTTGATGGGCTCGAAGCCCTCGATCTCTTCGGCGCTCAGCCCGGAAGCCAGCAGTTCATCGCGCCCGAGGTCGAGATCCTTCTCGACGCAATCCGAACAAATTCGTCGAGCCAGGCGCTGGGCCACGATGCAGTTGACTGCCGATGAAACGAGAAAGGGCTCGATGCCCATATTCAGAAGGCGGTTGACAGTCGAAGGCGCGTCATTGGTATGCAGAGTGGAAAGCACCATGTGGCCGGTGAGAGCAGCCTTCACGCCGATCTCCGCCGTCTCAAAATCCCGAATCTCACCCACCATGATGATATCCGGATCCTGCCGGAGGAAAGATCGGAGCGCGGCGGCAAAATTTAGGCCGATATCCTCATGCATCTGCACCTGGTTGATGCCACCCAGGTTGAACTCGACGGGATCCTCGGCAGTCGAAATATTCTCACCCACCCCGTTCAGTTCGGAGAGCGCGGAGTAGAGCGTGGTCGTCTTGCCAGAACCCGTCGGGCCGGTCACCAGGACCATACCGAAGGGCTGGTGAATACTCTCTTTGAATTCTTTCAACTGCGCGGATTCAAAACCCAACTTTGTCATGTCGAGCTGAAGATTGCTCTTGTCGAGGAGGCGCAGAACAACTTTTTCGCCGAAGAGCGTCGGGAGAACCGAAACGCGGAAGTCCATCTCCCGGCCCTTTCCGAGCTTGAGCTTGATGCGACCGTCCTGAGGCAGCCGTCGCTCGGCAATATCGAGTTCGGACATGATTTTCAGGCGCGAGGTAATCGCGTTCCGCAACTTGATGGGCGGCTTCATCACCTCGTAGAGAATGCCGTCAATTCGGTAACGAACCCGAAAACTCTTCTCATAGGGCTCGACATGGATATCCGAAGCCTCTTTTTTGATGGCATCGGTCAGGATGAGGTTGACCAACTTGACCACCGGAGCATCTTCCGCTTCGTTGGTTGCCAGGGTCGGATCGAAATCATCTTCTTCAGTAACGAAGTCGATACCAGCATCGTCGAAGCCCGCCATCACCTGGTCGAGCAAATCATCCCGGTCGTAGTGGGTTTCGATCGTACGGCGAATCGCCTCTTCCCCGGCGACCACCGGCTGAATGTTGTAGCCAGTGAGAAACTTGATGTCGTCGAGAGCGAAGATATTCGAGGGATCGGCGGTGGCGAGTATCAGGGTCGAGCCCGCCCGGCTGATCGGGATCACGTTGTGCTTCTGCGCAACCTCGTGGGGGATCAGGGCCACCACTTCGGAGTCAATCTCAACATCTTCGACATCCATCGAGGGAACGCCGTACTGCTTGGCGACAAAATCTGTCAACTCGCTCTCGTCCAGAAAACCCAGCTGGGTAATCTGCGCACCGAGGCGCTGCCCCTTGACGGCCGCCTCGTCTCGGGCCTTCGAGAGCTGGTCTGCGGAGAGCAAATTCTCCTTCACCAGCAGCTGACCGATTTGCTCGTTCAAGAGCCGTGTTCCCCTTCGTCACTTTTCTCAGTTGGTTCAACGCGGCAAATAAGCCGCCAACCCTGCGATTTTCTATCGGCCTTGCGCTCGAGAACTTTACTCCGCCCCCGGCCCAGCTCAAAACCCTCCCCGGGGGAAAATGCTGCGTAGAGCAGGCCCTGGGCAGTCAGGGTGAGCCAGAAAATAAGCCAAACCACCACACCCAGGGCCAGCGCCGTCGGTTTGGCCACCCCGAAGGGAACTAGGACCGCGGTAAAGGCCAGTTGATAGGGCCCGATGAAGCCCGGCGCCGAAGGAATCGCCACCGCCGCCCCCACGGCACCCAACAGAATCCAGGCGTGGACTAGGGTGTCCAGGGGACCCCCCATCTCGATTCCAAAAAAGTAAAAACCCAACAAAATCGGGGCAGTTCCCGTGACTAGCCAAATCATCACCGAGTCCAGAGCAATCCACAGCAGGTGCCGGCCACCCCGAAGGGCCCCAAGCCCCTCGACGAACCCGTGCATCGCCGACTCGAGGCTGACTTGAATCCCGCTGGGCAGCACGCGTGCGCAAAGCATCACAAAGCGGATGCTCCGGGCGGGCGCCAGCCGCAGGAGGACCAACACCAATACCGGGGCCGCCGCGGCGGGGATCAGCAGCATCGCCCCCTGCCCGAGGGCTCGCGTCAGTTCGGAGGGCCCGTCGGGACCGGCGGGCGCCGCGCTCGCCAGGTACCCGAGCCCCCCAAGTGCCATGACCAAGACCGTCACGGCGTCGAGAACCCGCTCCAACGCGATGGTGCCCACCACCGAAGCCAGGGGAATTTTCGCCCCTCGCGCCAAGCTCCAGGCGCGAATCAGTTCACCCACCCGCAGAGGAAGCAGATTGTTCCCGGCAAAGCCCAGAGCGGTCGAGCGATAGAGCATCGAGCGAGGAACCTCGGCCACGGGCTGCACTAGGTATCGCCAGCGAAGGGCCCTGAAATAGACGCTCAGCAAATAGCAGGGGGCCGACAGAGCAAGCAGGCTCCAGAAGTGGGTCCCCTCGATGGCCTGGGCCACCTCCACCAGGGGGATCCCCCGAACGGCGAGCCAGACACAGACGGCGGTAATCCCGAACCCCAGCCAAATCCGCCAATCCGAGATCCGGGGCACCCAACGCCCGGCCCCGAGTTCTGGCTCCGGTGCGGACGTCACGAATGGGGCTCGGCCAAATTCGCCATCGCGCCCGGGTGGGCGCCGAGCCATTTCCGCAGCTCCTCGACGTCCCGACCGATTTGCTCGCGCAGGGTCTCCACCGATTCGAATTTTTGCTCGACGCGCAGCAACGAGAGAAAGACGAGTTCGATTTTTCGCCCATAGAGATCGTCCGAAAAATCCAACAGGTGGGCCTCGGCAACTAGATCGCGCTGGTCGTCGAAGGTGGGGCGATAGCCCAAATTAGTGACCGCGGGAAAAATCTCGCCCCGGTCGGGTGTCCCCTCGTCGAGGAAGCGAACCGCGCAGGCATAGACCCCGGGGCTCGGCAGGATTTCATTCTCTGGCGCGAGGTTGGCGGTGGGAAATCCCATTCCCCGACCGCGTTGCATCCCCTGAACGACGTTGCCCCGGACGCTGAAAGGCCTCCCCAGCAACTCTCCGGCCTCTTCGACCTCGCCGCGGCTCAGAAGATCCCGCACCCGAGTCGAATTGACGCTGCGCTCACCGACGGTGATTTCGGGAATGATCGTGACCGAGAAGCCCAGCTTCGGGCCGGTCTCCGCCAACAGGCGCATGGACCCCTCTCGATCCTTACCGAAGTGAAAATCGTACCCGACATAGACCTCCCGGGGCGCGATTCGCCGGTGGATGTACTCGTTGACGAAAACCTCCGGCGGAGTCCGAGCGAATTCGAGATCAAAGGGTTCGACGACCACGACGTCGATCTGCGAGTCCGCTAGGAGTTCGATCTTCTGCTCGAGGGTGGTCAGCAAGCTCGGTCCGCTATCCGGCCGCAACACTTTTCGCGGGTGGGGATCAAAGGTCAACAGAACGGCTTCGCCACCCAACGAACGGGCGCGACCAACCACTGTTTCCAGAATCGATCGGTGGCCGAGGTGGACTCCATCGAAGTTCCCGATGGTGAGTACCGGATGCTTGATCCGGCGCGAGAGCGCCGCTGTTCCGCGAACCAGTTCCACTCTTGCCTCTCTCCGGGCTCTCGATCCGCGGCCTGACGCGGGATTCAACGGGGGCCACTCTCGTGACCCGTAGCCTATCGACCGCGTATCTCGGGGTCGAGATAGCGAAGAAAGGCATGCTCGGGCGAAAGGACCATGGTGGTATTCTCGCTGAGTGTTTCCCTATACGCCTCAAGGCTCCTCACGAAAGCATAGAATTCCGGGTCCTCGCCGTAGGCCTGGGCATAGATCGCCGATGCCTCGGCATCGCCCTGCCCCCGCGTGATCTCGGCCAAGGAACTCGCTTTGGCCAGCAGGGTCCGGGCCTCTCGATCGGCCTTGGCCTTGATCTCCCTCGCTTCGCGCTCTCCCCGCGCCCGGTGCTCCCGGGAAATTGCGCGCCGCTGCTCGCGCATCTGGTCGTAGGCCGCGCTCTTCGCCTCCATGGGGAGTTCGGTTCGGTTGATCCGCACGTCGACGATCTCGATTCCCTTCGCGGCGAGATTTTTACTTACCTCACCTCCTAGATCACCGACGAGTTCGGCGCGCGCGAGCAAGTCCTGCAGAGACATGCGCCCCACGGCCGCCCCCACCACGGACTTGAGTTGCCGCTGAATGACCGTTTCCGCACCCTGCTCCAAGCGAGAAAAACTACGCCGAAAGAGCAATGGATCCACCACACGCCAGACCGCGTAGTAGTCCACAGCCAGGCGTTCGCTCTCGATTTGCATTTCGACGGGCTCGGCATCGAGAAAATGAAGCCGCTTGTCGATGGTCACCATCTCTTCGACAAGGGGTAGCCGCCAAGTCAGGCCCGGCTCACTCAGGCTTTCCCTCCACGGGGCCCCGAGGAGTAGGGGAATCTTGTACTCCCACTCGTTCACCACCACGGCGGGCCCGACACCGTATTGCCCGGCCCAGATCATGCCTGCCAGCGACCCCAACAGGATCAAAAGCGCAAAGAAAAGCCTCATGGTCTAGTGCCTCCCGACATCACCCCAGAAGCCCCGCGATTCGATTGCAAGGGAATGAAGGGAAGAATTTGAGCCGCATCACCCTCGATGATCACCTTCTCAACCCCGGGCAGTAACTGCTCCATGGTTTCCAGGTAGAGCCGACGCCGGGTCACGTCTGGAGCCTGCTTATACTCCGCCAGAAGCGCAGTAAAACGCTGGCTCTGGCCCCTCGATTCGAGCACCTTCGCCTCCTTGTAGGCCTCGGAACTCTCGCGGAGTTCGGCGGCCTCCGCCCGGGAGCGTTCAAGAATTTCGGCTTTCTGGCCCCGCGCCTGATTGATGAAACGCTCTTCGTCCTGCTGGGCCGCAGCGACTTCGCTGAATGCAGCCCTGACGCTCTCCGGGGGGTTCACCTCCTGGAGATTGATCTTCTCCACCCGGAAGGCCATTGCATCCTCCTCGGCTGCGAAATAGCCCGTCAGCGTTTTAATGAGCAGATCCTGGGCCATCGTCTCGACATCGTGCTTCCGGTAGATGAGCACCTCGTCAACCGTCATTCCTCCCACCACTTGCCGAACCGCCGACTGGGCGGCCTGGAAGAGAATCATCTTCGGTTCGAGCATTCCGTACTCGAACGAGTAGGCATCGCTCACCGTGTACTGAAGTTCGAAGCTGACGCTGACAATATTCTTGTCGGCGGTCTGGATCAACAAGCCTTCTCGCTCACCGCCTTCAGCGTCCCCCCCGCGGATACCGAACACTTCCGTTCGCTGCCCTTGGGTGTTGACCGCCTTGTCGTACTCGAGAGGTTCCGGCCAATGCCAATTCCAGCCCTCCTTGTGCTCGGTGCGGAAATTCTTTCCCAGGCGGAGGATGATCGCCTCTTCGCCCAGGTCCAACTTATAGAAGCCCGTCTCGAGCCAGCCGAGAATGACGCCTGTCGCCACAAGTCCAAGGACGATATTGGTGGCGGTCCGGGCCGCCCCCCTCTTGATCTTCGCCACTTTCAGGGAACTGCCCTCATCCTTAGGAGCCAACTAGTCCTCCTCCACCGAGGGCTCAACCACCGCGGGCTCAACCACCGAGGGCTCAACCACCGAGGGCTCAACCACCGCAGTCTCAACCACCGGCAATTGCGGCTCCGAGTTGCTCAAAAAGGGCCGGATCAAATCGAGGGGAAGCGGGAAGATCGTGGTCGAACTATTCGTCCCCGCGATCTCAGAGAGGGTTTGCAAGTAGCGCAGCTGCAAACCAGCGCTTTCGCTCGAGAGCGTACGGGCCGCATCCGCCAGTCTCTGGGAAGCCAGCAACTCGCCTTCGGCAAGAGTCACCTTGGCTCGTTTCTCCCGCTCGGCCTCCGCCTGCTTGGCCATGACCCGCTGCATGTCCTGAGGGAGGTCGATCTGCTTGACCTCAACCGCGCGCACCTTCACTCCCCAGGGCTCCGTCTGGAGATCGATGATCTCCTGCAGTTGAAGGTTGATGCGATCCCGATCCGAGAGCAATTCGTCGAGTTCAACCTGGCCGCAAACGCTCCGAAGCGTCGTCTGAGCGAGCTGCGAGGTCCCGTAGAGATAATTTTCGACCTGGATGACCGCTTTATCCGGGTGGAGCACCCTGAAATAGAGCACAGCGTTCACCTTGATCGAGACGTTGTCTCGGGTGATGACCTCTTGAGACGGCACGTCCATCACGATCTCACGCAGGCCAATCCGCACCATGCGATCGACTCCGGGGATGATCCACCGGAGACCGGCCTGCCGGACCCCCGCGAAGCGCCCGAGCCGAAACAACACACCGCGCTCGTACTCCGGAAGGATCCGCACCCCCGAAATAAAGAGCGCCGCCAACACGCCAACAAAAATCAACAAGAACATTCCACTCCCCCTCAAAACCGTGGCGCAACTCTAGCGCCGGTCCATCACCCGTTTCACACGGAGAGAAAGGCCCTCAAGCGAGACCACCTCAACCGCTTCTCCTGCCTCGATATTCTCCGAAGACTCGCCACTCCAATACTCACCACGCACAAAAACCTTGCCTCGGGGCGAGAGTTCCGTCGCCGACGTGCCCACCAGTCCGATCATTCCATCAACCCCCGACTGCTGCTTGGCGACAAGGCTGCGGCCGAGAGCAAAAACAATCACCCCCGAAAATATTCCCAGGCCCAGCACCGCCGGAATGAGCACCGACCAGAACGAAACTGAAAGGTCACTCAAATTCGGCTGATCGAAAACCATCGTTCCCCCCAAGAGGAAGCAAGCGATACCGGCCGCGAAGAGCAAGCCGAATGAAGTCACGAAGACCTCGGCGACCAATAGACCCAGGCCGGCGATGATTAGGATCAGCCCCACCCAATTAAAGGGAAGGATCTGGAGCGCAATCCCGGCCAGCACCAGGCAGACAGCGCCCGCCGCGCCGGGCAGGATCAGGCCGGGATTATTGAACTCAATATAAAGACCCATCAGGCCGCCGAGGAGAAGGATTACCGCCACATTTGGATCGGAGAGGAAGTTGAAAATTGACTGCAGAAGGGTCATCTCAACATATTGGACAGGAGCGCCCTTGAGCTTCAGAATCACGGTTTCGCCAGCCACATCGACCTCGCGGCCGTCCGCCTTCTCCAGCAATTCGCTGCGGCTCGAAACCAGGAAGTCAACGACCCCGAGTTCCACGGCTTTCTCGGCGTCCACGGCGACCGAATCACGAACGGCCTCGACCACCCACTCCACATTTCGTTTCCGATGTTTCGCGATGGATTCGACGTAGGAGGCCAGCAGGTTCTCGGCCTTCTCCATCGAAATATCTCGCGCCGGAGCCTCGCCATCTTCGCCGGATCCGCTCCCCCCTCCCCCGCTTCCCCCGATGGAAACCGGGTGCGCCGCACCAATCGAACTCCCTGGTGTCATGGCAGCGATATTCGCCGCGATGGTCACGAACATACCCGCCGAGGCTGCCCAGGCTCCCCGAGGAGTCACATAGACCAGGGTCGGAATCCCGGCGTTGAGCATGCCCTTGATGATGTCCTGACTCGAAGAAACGAGACCACCGGGGGTATCCAACTCGATGAGGAGTGCGGCCGCGCCGTCGGCCTCGCTGATCGCGATGGCCTCCAGAATATAATCCGCCGAAGCGGGATTGATCGAACCCTCGATGGTGATCACGTTGATGTGGCCGGCTGCGTGCGCTTGGCCGCTGGCCAGAACGGCATTCGAGAGAACGAGTAGCATCGCCGCCAGGATCCAAAGCGCGGCGGGCATCAGCGAGCGCAGCAGGCCTCGTGCAGAGCTTCGTTCAAAAAGGGTCAACGGGATCTCTCGCTCCGCATCTTTTCGACACGATCCAGTATCTGCCGAGCAACCTCATGCTTGCTCAGCAGCGGGACCTCTTCGACCTCTCCGCCCCGGCTAAGCAGGTAGACCGCGTTGGTATCGACATTGAACCCCGCATCGTCGCGCGAGATATCGTTGGCCACGAGCAGATCGCAGCCCTTCCTCTCGAGCTTCCTCAGAGCAGCCGGAACGACATCCCCGCTCTCAGCCGCGAAGCCGACAACAGTCCGGTCTCCCTTTTGGGCGCAGACTTCGGCGAGAATATCCGGGTTGGTCACCAGTTTGAGCGTGATGCCCTCCTGGGAGTCCAGGGATTCCTTCTTAATCTTCGCCTCCTCGGGAAACTCGGGACGGAAATCGGCCACAGCAGCTGCCTTGATGACGATGGTCGCGTCGGGGAGTTCTTGCATCACCGCATTCCGCATCTCGAGCGCGGACTCGACGTCCAGGCGCTTTACGCCGGCGGGTGTTTCGAGAGCCGTCAACCCGGCCACCAGGCAAACCCGAGCCCCACGACGGGCAGCCTCTTCCGCCAGGGCGAAGCCCATCTTCCCCGACGAACGGTTGGTGATCGTGCGCACGGCGTCGATGGGCTCGGCCGTGCCGCCGGCAGTGACCAGAACGGTTTCACCCGCCAGGCTCTGAGAGCCCAGCAACAGGCCGGCCTCGGCGACAATCTCGGAGGGGTCCGACATGCGCCCCTGCCCTTCCCAGCCGCAGGCGAGTTCGCCCACTCCGGGGCCAACGAAGCGAACGCCTCGTCCGCGCAGTGTTTCAAGATTCGCCTGGGTTGCCGGGTGGTTCCACATATTGACATTCATGGCCGGCGCAGCCAGCACCGGCGCCTCGGTGGCCAAGAGCACCGCGCCCACAAGATTCTCGGCCAGCCCATGGGCCATTCCGGCGAGGGTATTGGCCGTGGCCGGCGCCACGATCACCAACTCGGCCCAGTCGGCCAGACGAATGTGGTCAATTTCGCCCTCTTCCGAGGGATCGAAGAGATCTTGGCGGACCGTCGCCCCGGTCAGCGTCTGAAGCGCCAGCCGCGAGACGAAGCGAGAAGCCGTCGGAGTCAGCGCGCAACGAACCTCGTGACCCGCGCGCTGAAGCTGGCGAACGAGGTCCGGGACCTTGTAGGCCGCGATGCCGCTGGTCGCGATGAGTAGGATTCGCCGAGCTTCCATGATCGAAGGCCCCCTCCTGGGGCAGGCTCGCGGGGCCGATGGCGATTCCAAGCCGTCTCGGGTCCGAATTCCGGCAGCCCTCGGGGCAGCCCCGGCCGCCGGAGCGGTTTCATGGTACAGGAAGCCGTTCCCACGTCCAAAACGACTTCCGCCAAGGCCAATCCGGAACCGGTCCCGCCCGAGCCCCCGAATCCCCGGCTAGACCGTCGCGATTTTTCGCTTCAGGCAGCCTTCCACCAGAGGAGGCACGAAATCGGCCACGCTGGCGCCAAAGCGAGCCAGCTCCTTGAGCCGCGAAGAACTCACGTAGATGTACTCCTGGCTCGAAGCCAGAAAAATGATCTCGACCGACTCCTCGAGGTGCCGGTTCATCAAGGCCATTTCGAACTCATACTCGAAATCCGACATGGCGCGCAGGCCACGGACAATCGCGCACGCGCCCATGGTTCGCGCGTGCTGCACGACGAGTCCTTCGAAGCTCTCCACCCGAACTCCCTCGGTTTCACCGAGCACCCCGTTGAGCATCTCGAGTTTCTCCTCGAGGGTGAACAAACCCGACTTGCTGACGTTATTCGCGACAGCAACCACGACCTCATCGAACATCCTCAGGGCGCGGTAAATCAAGTCGAGATGGCCGTTCGTGATCGGATCGAAGGATCCCGGAAAAAGCGCGACTCTCGCCCGTTTAATTTTCTGGGTCATCTTCTCTCTCTCCCTATTCGTTTGTATCATTCACGCCAGCGCCCTCATCGGGGTCCAGGCCCAGCCAGTAGATCACCGTGTCCCCGTACTTTCGTGTGCGTTCGATGCTCAGGCCAGAAACTCTGGGCAACGAGTGACGCTTGGGGCCCTCGACGACCACGACACCTGTTGGCTGAAGAATATCGCAGGCCACGAGGGCATCGAGTACCCCTGATATATCATCAAAATCGGCGTACGGGGGATCGAGAAAAACCAGGTCGAAGCGGTTGCCCTCATCGGCCAGGCGACGAAGCGCAGCCCGGCACTCCATCCGCATCACCTCAGAACGTTCGGCGACGCCCAGAGTCTGAAAATTGCGCTCGACTACCCGCACCGAATCCTGGGCCCGGTCCACGGCCACTAGATAATCCGCCCCTCGGGAAAGCGCTTCGATCCCCAACGCACCGGTTCCGGCATAGAGGTCCAGAACCCGATCGCCCGAGAGGTCACCGAGAATCGAAAAAAGCGACTCCCTCACTCGGTCCGAGGTCGGCCTCACCCCGGCCGGAGGCGGAGCGAGATTCCGTCCACCCAAACTTCCGGCGACCACTCGCAGCCTGTTATCCCCCTTTCCTTCGGCGCGCGCAGAAGCCTAGCAATTAATCCCGGGCGTCCTTGGGTCTCGAAGCCCAGCAGCTCCGGCGTTCGCACCAAACTTCGGCTTGAATCCCCGCCCGCCCCCGCATAAGCTCCCGTCCCCTTGATCTGTCTCCATTGCATCCGCTGGGTACCGGTCATGCTCAATCAACTCGCAATCCAGGAGACCCAGCGTTGGCGACCGGCACCGCAGTCAATCGGCACAAGAAAAAACTTTCCGAGCGCATCTCCAGAATCAGGGGCAAGCGCTCTCAGCGGCAATTTGCTCGGGAGTTAGGCGTCTTTCAGCAGAACGTGCACCGCTACGAGAGCGGTTCGACGCCCCACGCGGATTTCCTGATCACCCTCGCCCTCAAGGAAAACATTTCCCTGGACTGGCTCCTCCTCGGCAAGGGAAAAATGCGGCGCACTCGCTGACCTGTGCATCCCCTCGCTCAGCACCTGTGC
>JAPKBZ010000054.1 GCA_028823175.1 Myxococcota bacterium | reverse complement strand
AAGGCGCGTGGCTGAAAAACCGGCACGCCCGCCCGAGAGCGATATCCTCGGACCCCATGAAGCCAACACGGGGCATACTGATTCTCGGGGCGGCCCTGCTGGGAGTGATCTTCGTGTGGGGACGCCTAGTCGATCGAGTGATCTTTCATCCCAGTCCCGGGGCCGACCTACGCCCGGCCCAGATCGGGCTACAGGGCGAGGACGTCTTTCTCGAAACCGAGGACGGCGTCCGGATTCACGGCTTCTGGCTCCCCGCCGAGGGGGCCGATCGCGCCCTGCTCTTTTTCCACGGCAACGCGGGCAACGCTTCCCACCGCTTGCCCAACGCCGCAGCCCTCGTCGGCCTGGGCGCCCACGTCCTGCTCCTGGATTACCGGGGGTACGGGCTGAGCGAGGGGCGGCCCAGCGAGGCCGGCGTCTACGCCGACGCCCGGGCGGGACTCGCCCATCTCGTGGAGACGCGCGGCATCGAAGAGGGGCGCATCGTCGTGTTCGGCCGCTCCCTGGGCGGCGCGGTGGCCGTGGATCTCGTTCAGGAGCGCGAGGTCGCCGGGCTCATTCTCGAGAGCACATTTACGTCGGTGGCGGATATGGCCCGCTCCCTGATGCCCCCCGCCGCGCCCTTCCTGGGCGGGCGCTTCGACTCGGCGAGCAAGATCGGCGAACTGCGCGCCCCTCTGCTCTTCTTTCACGGCGACCGCGACGAAATCGTCCCCTACCGGCTCGGCCAGAAACTTTTCGCGGCGGCCCCGGAACCCAAAACCTTCGAAACCCTCGAGGGCGCGGGCCACAACAACACCGTGGAGGTGGGCGGGCGGCCCTATTTCGAGCGCATCCGGCGCTTTCTCGACGAGGTCGCACCGGGCTGAAGGTCCGGGCCCCGAAAGCCGGTTCAGATCTCTTCGTGCTCGCCGCTTTCCCATTGTTTGCGGAGCACGAATTTCTGGATCTTGCCCGAGCCCGTGAGTGGGAACTCATTGACCACGACCCAGTGGGTCGGGGTTTTCTGGGGCGAGAGGTGCTTGCGCAAATAATCGAAGAGCGTCTTCTTCAGGATTCGCCGCCCCGGGGCCGGGCGTAGAAAGGCGCCCACCACCTCGCCCATCCGTTCGTCGGGAAGCCCCACCACCGCAACCTCGGCCACGTCCTCGTGCTCGAAGAGCACATCCTCGATCTCGCGGGGATAGATATTCTCGCCCCCGCGGATGATCATGTCCTTGATACGGCCTTCGATCTTGGTGTAGCCGCGCTCGTCCATGGAGCAGAGATCGCCGGTGTGGAGCCAACCGTCAGCATCAATGGTTTCTGCAGTGGCTTCCTTCATGTCGAAATATTCGTGCATCACGTGGTAGCCCCGGGTGCAGTACTCCCCCATTTCACCCAGCGGGAGCGTTTCTCCGCTCTCGGGGTCGACGACCTTGACTTCCACATGGGGCATGGGCGGGCCCAGGGTATTGCCCTTGTCCTCGACGGTGTCCTCGGGACGGGTCATGGACGCCACCGGGGAGCACTCGGTCTGGCCGAAGACGATGGTGAAATTGGCGCTCAATTCTTTTTCGAAACGCGCCACCAGGGCCTCGGGCACCGTCGAGCCCCCGGAGTTGACGGATCGGATCGTCGAGAGATCCCGGCGCGCAAAATCGGGGTGCTCGAGCATGGCGATCAGCATGGTGGGCACTCCCGCCATGGCCTGGGCGCCGAAGACCTCGATCATTTCGAGAACGAGCCCGGGCTCGAATTGCTCGATGACGACCTGGGTGACTTTCCGCGAGACCGCGGCAAGCACGCAGAGCACGCAGCCCCCGGTATGAAAGAAGGGCATGCTCGTGATGAAGACGGCGCCTTCATCGACCCCCATCCGGTCGATGGTGTGGGCGCCGTTGTTGACGAGGCCCCGGTGATGGAGCAGCGCGCCCTTGGGAAAGCCCGTGGTCCCGGAGGTGTACTGGATCATGCAGGCATCCCCCGGGCTCACCTGGGGAAGTTCGGCCTCGCTTTTGCGCCCGGACTCCATGAAATCTTCCCACTCGTCGAAGCGGATGACTTCGCGCAGGTCGGGGCACTGGCCCCGCACCTTTTCCACCGACGCGAGCATGGGATTGCCCCGGTAATGGGGCATGACGAAGATCCCCGCGCTGCGCGACTGGCCCAGCACGTAGGCGACCTCCTCGGGTTGATAGGCGGGATTCACGGTGACGAGGATCGTGCCCGCCAGGGCCGAACCAAACTCGAGTAGGATCCACTCGGGAATATTCGGCGCCCAGACCGCGATGCGCTCGCCGGGCTCGAAGCGCTCGCCAAGGGCCCGGGCCACGACTAGGGCGTCCGCGTAGAGCTCGGCGTAAGTCCACTGGCGGCGATCCGCGGGATCGGATTCGCCGGTGATCAGCGCCGGACGCTCGGGGCAGTCCTCGGCGGCCTCGCGCAGAAGATCGCCGAGGGTTAACTCACGAAGCGGCGGCTCGCTGGGGCCATGGGTATGGGACTCTTTGAGTTTCATGGGAATATTTTCCTCGGGATCGAATCACAGCAATACGAAAGGGGTTGGGCCAGGGGGTTGGGCCAGGGGGTTGGGCCGGGGGGTTGGGCCAGGGGGTTGGGGGCGCGGCTCATCCGCCGAGTTGGTGATAGGCGCGCTGAATTTCCTGGGACTTCACGTGGGCGACCCGCTGCAACTCCTCACCGAGATGGGCCACCTTGTCGGGATGGTATTCCTGCATCCGCGCGCGGTAGGCGCTGCGGATCGCGTCCCGACCCGCCGAGCGCTCCACCCCGAGAATCGCGTAGGCGTCGAATGCCCGGGCGGATTCTTCTTGGGGCCGTGCCCCAGGCCCCGAGTCCGCCTGGCGAGCACCTTCCGCCCTTCCCTCGGGCGCTCCGGCCAGGATGCGTTGGCGAAGCTGTTTCCAGTAGTACCAGCCGAGAAGCGCGATCGCCGCGAGATCATCGATGCGCCCTGGGACGCCGAGAAAATCCGGAATCAAGTCGAAGGGCAGCAACAGGTAGACAACCGCGGCCAAGATCAGCCACTTCAACAGAGTCCTGGGTTCCATCCCTTCGAACATGCCGGGAGGGTAGCGCCATCCCCCGGGCCCGGGCAGCCAAGGCCCGGGACGCGGAAAAAGGCTCGGCAAGGCTCCGGGGCCGCATTCGAAATGCGCCCGGCCCGGGAATCTTTCCGGGCGATTCCACGAAATCAGCGCAGATTTTCTCCGGCGTGGACCTGAAGGGTTTCCCCCGTCACCATGCGCGAGCGATCCGAGCAGAAGAACGCGATGGCCTCGGCCACGTCGTCGTCGGCGGGGATTTCATCGCCCAGAGGCATGCCCGAAGTAATCTCGTCGATCACCTGCTGCTCTTCGAGCTTGCGCTCCGCGGCCTGCCATTTTACGTACATCTGGACGGGGGGGCCCCACATCCAGGTGGGCACCACCATATTCACCCGGATCTTGTCGGGACCGAGTTCCCGGACCAGGTGATACATGGCCGAGAGCAGCGCGCCCTTGGACGACGCGTAGGCGATCTGGGGCTGATCCGGCGGGAACCACTGCGAGCGCGAACCCACCAGCACCACCGAGCCCCCGCCCCGGGCTTGGAGATGGGGAACCGCGGCGCGCACGCAATTCAGGGTGCCCATGACATTGGTTTCCATGGCGCGAGTCCAATCCTCGCTAGCCGTACTCGCCAGGTTCCCGAAGAGGGTGTCGAGGGCGGCGACGCTAACCAGGGCGTCGAGGCCACCAAAGCGATCCGCCGCCGTGGCCATCAGGCCTTCGCAGCTCGCGGGATCGAGGATATCCGTCGCACAGGCCACGACCCGATCGCCCGTAGCATCGAGATCTCGAGCGATGGCTTCGAGCTTGTCGGCGCTGCGCGCGCCCACGACCACCCGGGCGCCATCCCTCAGGGCGACCCGGGCTACTTCCCGCCCGAGACCATCGCCAACACCGGCCACCGCAATCGTCTTGCCTTCCAGAATCACCCTTTTCTCCTCATTTCTTCGCTTGGAATTTCCTGCGCGCTCTCAGGGATGCTGGCTCGAAACCGAGACCACCTCGCCCGTCATATAGGAAGAGTAATCGCTGGCGAGAAAGACCATCACGTTGGCCACCTCCCACGGCGCCGCGCCGCGGCCATAGGCCTCCCTGGCCTCGAGTTCCGCCAGCTGCTCCTTGGGGGTGGTCTTCACGAGGAAGGGATGGGTCGCAAAACTCGGAGAAACGGCATTGATCCGAATTCCCTTATCCGCCACCTCGAGGGCCGCGCAGCGGGTCAGCGCCATCACGCCCGCCTTGGCGGCGGCATAATGCGATTGCCCGGCCTGGGCCCGCCAGCCCAGTACCGAGGCGTTGTTGACGATCACACCCCTACCCTCTTCAATCATTAGGGGAAGCACAGCCCGGGTCATGCGAAAGACACTGTTGAGGGTGACATCGATCACGCGAAACCACTCGTCATCCTGCATGTCCACGAGATCGCAGGTGCCGCCGAGGCCAGCGTTGTTGATAACGACATCGATCCCTCCGAGTTCTTCGGCAGCGGCCTCCACCAGGGCCCTCACCTGCTCCTCATTCGTCACATCGCAGAGGCGGTGGCCCACGGGCTCATCGGAAAATTCCGCCAGGGCCTCGGCGGCTTCCGCGCTGCGTCGCTCGTGAACATCGCTGATGAAGACCCGGGCGCCCTCCTCGGCGCAGCGCCGAGCCGCGGCAAAGCCGATGCCGGCGCCCGCCGCCGCGGTCACAAGGACCCGCTTGCCGGCCAGGAGGTTGTGGGCTTCCGGATAGGGGGGCAGCGTGTTGGTCATGACTCTCCCGTGGCGCGATCCGATGCGGTGGTGTGGAAAAAAATCGGTCCCTAAAGGCGGCCGATACTCAGGTGGGGCGGGGCTCCCGGGGCATACCAAGAGCCCGCTCGCTGATGATATTGCGCTGGATCTGATTCGACCCGGCGTAGATGGTGTCCGAGCGGGTAAATAGATACATGCGCTGGAGTCGGTTCAACGCATAGGGGGGCCCTTCGGCGATTTCGGCCTCGGGGCCCATCACATCCATGGCGAGTTTTCCGAGATCCCGGTGCCAAGTGGCCCAGAAGAGCTTGGTGATCATGGCGGCCCGGCCCGGATCCGCTTCCCCCTCGGAAGAGAGGGTTCGCAAAGCGTTGTAGCGCTGGATCCGCAGCCCCGACCACGCCTTGGCGATGCGCTGCCGGATCAGGGGGTCCTGGCTCCGGCCATTGGCCCGGGCCAGGGCGATGATCTCATCGAGCTCGTTCTGAAAATTCATCTGCTGGCCAAGGGTGGAGGCACCGCGCTCGAAAGCGAGAGTTCCCATGGCGACCTTCCAGCCGCTGCCCACATCGCCCACCACGCTTCCCGCATCGGCGACGGCTTCGTTGAAGAAGACTTCGCTGAACTCGGCGTCGCCGGTCATCTGCACGATCGGCCGCACCTCGATACCGGGCTGATCCATCGAACACAGGATATAGGAGAGGCCTCGGTGCCGGGAAGTCGGATCCCCGTCGGTCCGGCAAATCACGAAACACCAATCCGACCACGCGGCCCCGGAGGTCCAGACCTTCTGGCCGTTGAGCCGCCAGTTCTCACCGTCGAACTCGGCCCGGGTCTGCACGTTGGCGAGGTCGCTACCCGCGCCGGGTTCGGAGTAGCCCTGGCACCAGATCGCGCTGCCATCGAGGATGCCGGGGAGGAAGCGCGCCCTCTGGGCCTTGCTCCCGAAATGCACGAGGGTCGGCGCGAGCAGGCCCTCGCCGATATGCCCCATGCGCCCCGGCCCCTTGGCCCGGGCGTATTCCTCATAGAAAATCACCTGTTGGCTCAGGGGGAGGTCCCGGCCCCCCTCCTCGGCGGGCAGCCCGATCCCGATCCAGTGGGCCTCACCCAGTTTGCGCTCCCAAGCCTTGCGCTCGTCGATCAGGGCGTGGTCGTCCCCCGGGCCGCCTCGCCCCCGGAGCAGAGCGAATTCGCCGGACAAATTCTCGGCCAGCCAACCCGCGATCTCATCGCGAAAAATTTCGTCCTCTGCGCTGAAACGAGTATCCATCGCGGGCCTCTCGGCGTTCACTGGGGTAGGCGTCCGGCGCCCGGGCGCCTGTTTCCGGGTCGCCGGGCAACTCGCTGGAAGCGACTCGGACGTTACGATACGATGCGTGTCGTAACAAGGGCGCCGGCCCCCTGAAATCCGTCAGGGCTGGGTCGAACGAGCGCTAGCCTGCTTCATCCCGACTCCTGGAGACCCCTTGGAAGAGACGATTCCCCGCCTGGTTCAGGGCGCTGCAAAGCGCTTCCCCGCCCTCTCCGCCCTTGAGGACGGGGAGACGCGCTTCGACTTCCCCGCCCTCGCGGCCGCCGGACTCGAGGCCGGGCGGGCCTTCATCGCCGCGGGCCTCGTCCCTGGCGATCGCGTCGGCCTCTGGGCGCCGAATATTCACGAATGGGTGATCGCCGCGATCGGGCTCCAGAACGCGGGCGGCGTGCTCGTCACCTTGAATACCCGCATGAAGGGGCCCGAGGCGGCCTATATCCTTCGCAAGAGCGGGGCTCGTTGGCTCTGCACCATGGGGGAATTCCTTGGCGTCGACTACGCACGGGAAATCGCCGGCCAGGATCTCCCCGAACTCGAGGGCATCATCGCCTTCCGGGGGGAACCCGCCGGCGCCACCCCCTGGCCCGATTTTCTCGCCGCCGGCCAGACCGTCGAGGTCGGCGAAGCCCAGGCCCGGCTCGAAGCGGTCCAACCCGACGATCTCTCAGACCTGATCTTCACCTCGGGAACCACCGGGCGCCCGAAGGGTGTGATGACCGCCCACGGCCAGAATATCCGAGGCTTCGAGGCCTGGAGCGAAGTCGTGGGTCTGCGCGAGGGCGACCGCTACCTGATCATCAACCCCTTCTTCCATTCCTTCGGCTACAAGGCGGGCTGGCTCGCCTGCCTGATGCGCGGGGCCACGGCGCTGCCCCAACTCACCTTCGAGATTCCCGAGGTCCTGGCCCGGATCGGCCAGGATCGGATCAGCGTCCTCCCCGGCCCCCCGACGATCTACCAATCGATCCTCGCCCACCCGGAACGCGGCGAACACGATCTCTCGTGCCTGCGACTGGCCGTGACCGGGGCGGCCCCCACGCCGGTGGAATTGATTCGACGCATGCGCGACGACTTGGGCTTCGAGACCATCATCACGGGCTACGGGCTCACCGAGTGCTGCGGCATCGTGAGCATGTGCCGTTTCGACGACGACCCGGAAATCATCGCGACCACCTCGGGCCGAGCGATTCCCGGCATCGAGGTTCGCTGCATCGATGAGGGTGGCCAGGAAGTGGCCCGGGGCGAGCCGGGAGAGGTGATCGTCCGGGGCTACAACATCATGCGCGGCTATTTCGACGATGAGGGCGAGACGCGCAAGACCATCGACTCCGAGGGGTGGCTGCACACGGGCGACGTCGCCGAGATGGACGAGCACGGCTACCTGCGCATCACCGACCGCATCAAGGACATGTACATCATGGGCGGGCTCAACTGTTATCCCGCCGAAATCGAAAAGGCGATGTACGACAGCGGACTCTTCACCCAGGTCGCCGTCATTGGCGTTCCCGATGAACGGATGGGCGAGGTCGGGATGGCCTTCGTCGTCCCCGCCCCGGAGAGCGCTACCGAACTAAGCCCCGAGAGCATCATCGCCTGGTGCCGAGAAAACATGGCGAACTACAAGGTGCCCCGGCGCGTCTCCATCGTCACCGAACTGCCCGCCAACGCCATGGGCAAGGTCACTAAATTCGAACTTCGCGAGCGCGCAGCGGCGAGCGACGCGGGTTAACCGGACGCGCCCCCACCGTCGAGGATACCCGCCAGGGCGAGGTCGACCATGGGGCCCACCATCCGGGGACTCAGCCGGCCGCCCTTGAAGAAAAGGCAGACGGCGATGGGGCCCACCACAAGATCCCCAGCCAGGGCCAGATCAACCTCGGGCGAAATTTCTCCGCGCGCCACCGCCCGCTCAAACGCGCGCACGAGCGGGCCGCGACGCTCCAGGCTGACGGGTTCGAAGACCTTGGCGAGTTCGGGATTGTGGGCGCGCTCGCCCGCCAGGCTGGGCAAAACCGCCGAGAGCGCCGTGGTATTGAAAACCTGGATATAGCTGCGCAGCATCTTTTTGAGGTCTTCGCCGAGATCCCCGGTATCGAAGTCCTCCATCCCGGGCAGAGCCCCGAAGGCCTCCACCACAAGGGGCAGCTTCGAGGCCCAACGCCGATAGATGGTCGCCTTGCCCACTCCGGCGCGGCTGGCCACGCCCTCCACCGTCAGCGCCGAAAACCCGACCTCGGCGAGCAACTCGAGGGTCGCGTCGAGGATCGCCCTGTGGGCCTCCTCGCTCCGGGGGCGCCCGGTGCTGGCACTGCTCTCCCCTGTCGTCAAAATCGGCCCCTTCCGGCGATCCATCTCGCCCTTCCCTCGACGCCATTACGATACTATACGTATCGTTACTCTACACCCCATAACGCCGGCCTCTGCCCGACGAATCCGCCTCTCGAGCCGCACCGGAGGAAGCCCCCGTGCCCGAAACCCTTGGCCAAATAGTCACCCAACTGGCTCTCGAGCGGCCCAATGACGCCGCCTACCTGGGTCCGGGACCGGCGCTGAGTTGGCGCGACTACGCGGCGGCCGCGGATCGCGTGGCCCGCTGCCTGGTCGAAGGGCTCGAACTGCCCCGAGGCGAGCGGGTCGCCGTGCTGCTTCCCGACGGCCCTGGGGTCCACATCGCCCTGCTGGGCTGCGAGAAGGCGGGCATCGTCGCGGTGGGAATCGGCCCCCGAGCGGGCCGGCGGGAGATCGAACACCTGCTTGGGCTGACCCGCGCTCGGGCGCTGATCAGTCACCGCCACCACGACGACCTCGAGATGGCCGAGTTGGTTCGCAACCTCGCGGCAGCGGGGCTGCCCGTGGCCCATCACCTGGAAGCCGAAGGCGAACTCGGGGTGGGCGACTCCCTGAGGGTCGACGGACATCGTGCACCCGAAGCGCTTGGCGGTGTGGAAACCGGGCGCGCCATGACGGAGCAGGAACTTTTTCTCCTGAACTCCACCTCGGGCACCACGGGGATGCCCAAATGTGTGACCCACGATCAGGCGCGTTGGCAAGCCTTCCACGCCCTGGCGGTGGAGGCGGGACATCTCTCCGGGGACGATATCTTCATGAGCGTCGTCCCCGCCCCCTTCGGGTTCGGCATCTGGACCAGTCATTTCACCCCGACCCTGCTGGGGGCGCCCTGTGCCGTAATGCCGCGCTTCGATGCCGGGGAAGCCCTCGCCCTCATCGAGCGACACCGGGTGAGCGTTCTCGCCGCCGTCTCGACGCAATTCATCATGATGCTCGAGGCCGCCGAGGGAAGCGCCCACGACCTCAGCGCGTTGCGCGTCCTCTTCACCGGCGGCGAAGCCGTCCCCTACGAGCGCGCCGCCGCCTTCGAGGAGCGCACCGGGGCGCGGGTCCTGCAGTTCTACGGGTCGAACGAAACCGGAGCCGTGAGCGGAACTCGCCTCGAGGACAGCCGGGAGAAGCGCCTGCGTACGGCGGGACGTCCGATCCCGGCGATGAACGTCCGGCTCTTCGACGAGGCGGGGGGCGACGTCACCGCCAGCCGGCAGGGCCGCCCGGGCTGCAAAGGGCCGACCCTTTCCAGGGGATATTACGGAGACGCCGCGTCCGTCGCCGAAGCCAATGCCGAGTTGATCCGAGCCGACGGCTGGATGATGCTCGGCGACCAAGTGAGCCTCGACGAAGACGGCTACCTCGTTGTCGGCGGCCGCTTGGATGATTTCATCATCCGCGGAGGCAAGAATATCAGCGGGCCAGCCGTGGAAGAGCAGGTGGCCGAGCACCCCGCCGTAGCCCTGGCGGCCGCCGTCGCCATGCCGGATCCGATCTTTGGTGAAAGGGTTTGTGTCTATGTCGAGTTACGAGACGGGTACGCCGATCTCGATCTCGCGGATTTGGTCGCCTATCTCCGCGGCCGCGCGGTCTCCAAGGAAACCCTCCCCGAGCGGCTGATCGTCACGCCGGTGCTGCCTCGCGGTTCGGGCGGAAAAGTCGCCAAGCAGGCTCTGCGGGAGGATATCCGCCAACGCCTGGCGAACGAGTGACCCGCGCTCTAGGCGGTTATACGTATGGGCGAGACAAGCTTTCCGCCGGATCTCGCGCTCCCGGCGCTTCCGCTTGCCTTGTGGCTTGGGCCGAATTCAGGGGCGTTAAGCGCATAACATTGCTCGTCACCAATGAGTTGGACAGCTCGGGGCTCAGAGGGTGGCCTCGCTAAGGGTAATTCGGAGGGAATTAAGACTCGAGCCTGGGGGACCGCGACCGAGAGGGCTCCCTAAGCGCGTTCTCGGTGATGGCCGCGCGCTCCCCTTCCGAAAGGTCCAAGGATCCCACGTTTATCCTTGATCTGAAAATGCCACGGGATCATACTTGCCGATAGCATGCCGAGGAATTGCATGATCCTCACGGCAAGTAATGTAGGTCCAAGAACGGCACTCACCGCTCCCGTCGGAACTCGCTCCCGCTGAAGGCAATACTCACTCGCTGTCAGAACTGAGTGTTTCCACCTTCCAACCCAGATCAGCCAGTACAAAATACAGTCATTTTTCAGTCGCCCCGCCCTCCTCCTCGGGGCATCGACCAAGACCTCCTCTCCGGGCGCCTCCTCAAGAAAGGGAACATCATGTCTTTCCGCTTTCACCTCCTCGTCTTTTTATTCTCAATCCTCGGCTTGGGAGTTGCTCCCGCCGCCTGGTCCGCGCCCGACTACTCGGGCAGCTCGGACCTAATCGAGCCCAACGGCTTCCCCGGCGTCTGCACACAGCCCTGCTACGTCGCGGGGGTGGAGACCGAGGTCTGGCTGCCCAGCAACCCAAACAATCCCATGCCTTCCCCGGGCAATAATACGTACGTGTTCAAGGTCAGCCACACCGGGGGAAGCGGACCCTTCATCCCCTCGCTTCTCAATTTCGAGATCGCGGTCGACCTCAACGAAGTCAACGGCGTCGGCTTCCTGCCGGCCTCGGGAGGGGTCGCGCCGAGCGGCACGCAAACGCTCAACGGCGCGGTCACGTGGGATTTCTTGACGACGCCGATCGTGACTGGCGAATCTTCGAAGCTCCTTTATCTCCACTCCCCCCTGCTTCCGGGCGGGGTGAACAACAACTCGGCCTCGGTGGCTGGCCAGGCCGCCCTCGACGCCCCGGGCTCCTGCCTCGGCCCCCTCGACCCTCCCGGGCCCCAGTGCAGCCTGGCGATCGAGAAGGAGGGCTGCGTGGTCCAGGAGCCCGATGTGGGCGGAGACGGCTGCGAAGGTAAGGTTCTCTCCTTCACCTTCGAGTACACCGGCCTCGGTTGCGACGCGAGCTCCCACCTCCAGAACCCCCGAAAGGTTCAGTGCAAAGGCGGAGCGAACGGCGAGGACCCCGTCGATATCCTCGTGAGCAGCAAGAAGCGAAAGCGCTGGAGCTGGGATGCGGGCTGGTGGGGCAAGAAGCGCCATCGCAAGACGATCTTCGCCGCCGAGGCGGATGTTCATGTTGGGGATAGCATCGTCGTCGACGCCACCTCGGCCGGTCGCAAGAAGATTGGCTCCAAGACCTATGTGACGATTTCCACATCGGACGGCGCCCACGAACTCATCGAGTTCGACAAATTCCATACCTCGTGCTCTCAGCCCTTCGGGCCAGGAATGATGTTCGGAAGTCTCCAGATCACTTCGGTCACCTCGAGCGAAGGCGGCACGATCTCCCTCGAGGAGGAGGAGGACGAAGACTGTTCGACCTCGATTGACCTGGTTCCGCCGCCGCATTGCCAGGGCAAGATCAATACTCTCCAGCTTCGCTACAGCGGGGGCGATTGCAGCCAGAGCCTCAACACCCAGGGTTCGGGCAAGTCGGGTTGCACGGACGTCGGCGCCGCCTCAGCGAACCCGGTACGAATCATCCTGAGCGACGGGGCCTCTGCGCCCCCCGCCTCTTCGGTCTATCTGGACGAAACCATGGTTTCGGGAGGCGACATCCTAACCGTAGACGCCTCTTCGATCTCGCATTGCAGCCACAACGGGCAGATGAAGAGTGTGCTCGGGTTCTGGATCAAAGATGCCGTTACCGACGAGCTGATCCAGGACGGTTTTTTCCACACCTCCTGCTCCCAGCCCCTGAACCTGGGCGATCAATTCGGTGGCCTCCAGGTCTTCGGGCTGGAGACCACCCAAGGCGGAAGCGTTGCCCTGGGCTCGGATGTCGAATACAGCTACGTCGTCACCAACCCCAATGCAGGCACCGCCACGAATATCAGTGTCGACGACGACATCCTCGGCAATATCGCCAGCGGCATCACGATCCCCGCCGGCGGGAGCGCGACCTTCACCGCCACCGAGCTTGTCGAAACGGAAACGACCAATATCGCCACGGTGAGCGGTGAGGTCGGCGGGCAGGTTTGCTCGCCAGGAACCGACAGTGCAACAATCACCCTCACGACACCCCCGGAAGAACCCCAGGTCTGCACCAAGAAGATCGCTGCGGCTCTTTTCGAGTACACCGGCCCGGATATTCTGGGAGCGACGGTGGAGTTCGTCGCCAAATCCTTCGACGAAGAACCGGTCATCTACTCGGGGGTGGATCTCACCAACGGCACCATCCTCTCCAAACCTTCCGAGAACGGGTTCACAATCGACGGGACGACCCATGGCGAATCGAGCCTTGGTTCGAAGCTGACGGTTACCATCAACGGCGTCAGTGAGGTAATCCACACGAGTT
The DNA here is from genome assembly GCA_028823175.1 of Myxococcota bacterium. GTDB lineage: Bacteria > Myxococcota_A > UBA9160 > UBA9160 > UBA4427 > JAZXM01. Next base: position 16,333 of record JAPKBZ010000054.1, on the reverse strand, counting down.
GTTCGGTTCCCTTCTCAACCAACCAGCCGGCCCCGCTCAATAGTCCCAGCGGAGCCCCTTCACCCAACTGGACGGTCGTCGACTTCACCCAGAAGATGGAGAAGAAGGACCACCACCATCATCACGGACACCACGACGATGATGGCGACCACGACTAAGCTCCAACATCTCGGGGCGGCGAAATTCCAGCAATTCGCCGCCCCGAGGTAGAGCACCCGAGCGGGTGCGTGTTGCGCTGAGTTCCGGAGGGAAAGTGTCACCCAAATCTTGGAGGTTTCTCCTGCTCGTTGGCGCGATCGTTGGGACCACCGGGCTGCTTCTCATCCGGGACGGGGGCCAAGACCTAGCCGATCTTCCGATTGGCTCCTCCCAAACTCCCACGGCCCCTAAGGCTAATCCAGCGGCAATGGCCGCCCCTGGGGCCGAGCAGGATCTGGACCCCGCCCTTGCTGCGCTCCCGGCAAGTCCGCTTCCTCCCAATGTCCAGAATGGCGAAGAAGGTGCCCTAAGCCCCGAGCGAACTGCCGTCCGACTCTATGGCAATGCCAAGATCAAGCCGCTTTACGATCTGAGAAGCAACGAAATTGACGGCGTCGAGATCAGCGCGATCGAGGCCGGCAGCTTCTGGGAAGATCTCGGAGTCGAGGAGGGCGACGTGGTCGTCGAACTCAATGGTCAAATGATCGACTCGCCCGAGGCTAGCGTTGAATTAATGAACCAGTTCTCCCGGGGCTATGTCCTCAACCTTCGCGTCCGAACTGCGGAGGGTCGAGAGCGGTTTATCGACTACCGGACACCGCTGGACCCCTAGTCCACCGCGAGAGGAACGGGGCAACACGCCCGCTTGCAACAGCATTCGTGAGGGCTCAAGTATGAGCCGACACGGCCTCTTCTAAGGCGACGCCCTGGGCGATCAGCGGGCGGCAAGCGTTCAGCGGGCGGGGGCGATTCATCCCCACCGCCGCCACCAGCTTTCCCTCTCGGCCGAAGAGCGCGAGAAAACGATCTTCCCCGAGTTCCCCCTGGCATACGCGAATTGCATCGTGTCCCTTTACATCTCCTGCGATGGCGAGCCGCATGGCGAAGAGGTCGCTCCACACGTAGGGGACCTGTGCCAGCGGCTCCATCGGAGCCTCACCCGCCAGCAAACGCGCAGCGGCGAAGCCCGACTGCTCCACAGCACTGGTCCAGTGTTCGTAGCGTATGGCCTCGCGATAAACCGGGTTATACCAGCGGGCTACGTCGCCTACGGCGACCACATCGGGCAGCGAGGTCTTGCCCGTCCCATCACAAAGAATCCCATTTTGAGTATCGAGGCCTGAGTCCTGGGCCCAGCCGCAGGCCGGCTCGACGCCGATCCCGACCAGGATAATATCGGCTTCGAGGCGAGTCCCGTCGGCCAGGCGAACCCCTTCGACCCGCGAGGTACCCAGAATTTGTTCGACCCTGACATCGCAGCGCACGTCCACGCCATGATCGGCGAAGCGTTCGGCGACAGAATTGCCCAACTGCGCTCCGAGGCCTCTGGCCAGGGCAGCCGGCATGGCCTCGAGCACCTTCACCTCCAGACCTAATTCACGTGCACTCGCGGCAACCTCCATCCCAATAAAACCCGCTCCGATGACGACGAGCCGAGCCCCCGGCTGCAACTCACTACGCAAAGCGCGCGCATCGGCGAGATTTCTCAGTACGTGCATACCCTGGAGCTTTGGCGCCCCGGGCAGCGGGCGGGGTGCGCTCCCCGTGGCGATGATCAGACCTCCGTAGCCCACGCGAGTGCCATCGGCGAGCTCGAGTTCCTTGGCCTGGGAGTCGAGGGATGCAGCGACGGAACCCAGGCACCAATCCGCATCCACCGCTGAAAAATCGCCGCGCGCCAGGGAGAGCCGATCCTCCTCCCAGGCTCCTTTCAGAAACTGCTTGGAGAGGGGCGGCCGGTCGTAGGGCATCTCCGTCTCGGCCGAGACCACCGTAATCTCGCCTTCATACCCCCGGCTGCGAAGGGCTTCGATAGAACGAAAACCCGCCAGGGAGCCCCCTACCACGACAATTTTTTCCGAAACTTTCAGTGTCATTGCGAATCCACCCCGAACGGGAGAGCCTCATTTTCCCCGGATCACCACCCCGCGAGGAGTGACTTGCCCAGCGTCCAAAGCGCCCCCTATAGTTTGACTCTAGTTAAATTTTCTCCGCTCGACCGGCACTCGCCCTTGGCTTGTCAAGACAATGGCTTGGGCCCAGTCCAATCATCGGGCACAAACGATCCGAGGACCCCATGGCCAGCTTCGACCCGGAAACCCGAAATCTGATCGATGGAAAACTCGTCCCCGCGAGCAATGCGGCTCAATTCGAGAATATCAATCCGGCCACCGAGGAAGTGATCGGCGTTGCGGCCGATGGCACCCCGGACGATATGGACATGGCGATTGCGGCTGCTCGTCGGGCCTTCGACGAAACCAACTGGTCCACGGACCACGAGTTCCGCAAGCATTGCCTCGAGCAATTGAATGCAGCCCTCGACGAAGCCCGAGAGGATCTGCGCCAGATCGTGGTGGCCGAAGCTGGGTCCCCGATCATGATCACCTATCAGGTCCAGGTGGATAGCTATATCGACTCAATGCCCTACTGGTCGGATCTCGCGACGAGCTATGAGTACGAGAGGCCCATGTCGGACATCGAATTCATGGGAAACACTCAAGCGCGGATCATCCGCCGGGAGGCCGTGGGTGTTGTGGGCGCCATCACGCCTTGGAATTTCCCCCTCTATCTCAACCTTGCCAAGATCGGCCCCGCCTTGGCCGCCGGCAACACCCTGATCCTCAAGCCCGCACCCGACACCCCCTGGAGCGCCACTCACCTGGGTAAGTTGGTGAGCGAAAAAACGGATATCCCGGCCGGCGTGCTCAATATCGTGGCCTCTTCGGATCACGGAGTCGGTGCCATGCTCTCGAAGGACCCACGCGTGGATCTCGTCACCTTCACCGGCTCCACCGCCACTGGGCGAGCCGTCATGCAGGCGGCCGCAGCCACGGTAAAAAAGACGTTCCTGGAACTCGGCGGAAAATCGGCCACGATCATCCTCGATGATATCGATATCGATGCGGCCGCTCCCATGGCTGGTATCGCAGTCTGCACCCATGCCGGGCAAGGCTGCGCGATCCAGACACGGACCCTGCTGCCCAGAGCCCGCTACGAAGAAGGCATCGAGAAAATCGCCGCCACCATGTCCTCGATCAACTACGGGGACCCTCTCGACCCGAGCAACTTAATGGGGCCCGTTGTCAGCAAGAAACAACAGGAACGAGTTCTCTCGTATATCGAACAGGGAAAGCAGGCGGGGGCACGAGTGGTCGTGGGCGGGGGTATCCCGGCCCACCTCGACAAGGGGTACTTCATCGAACCCACCCTACTCGCCGACGTCGATCCTGACTCTGTCGTCGCCCAGGAGGAAATTTTCGGGCCCGTTCTCTGCGTCATCCCCTATGAAGACGAGGCCGATGCGATTCGAATCGCCAACAACTCGATGTACGGACTCTCCGGGGCGGTTTGGTCTGGCGATACCGAGCACGCCCTCTCTGTAGCGCGACAAATTCGAACGGGAACCATGTCCGTGAACGGCGCGCAATGGTTCAACGTTGACACGCCCTTCGGAGGCTACCGCCAGAGTGGCGTCGGCCGGGAGAATGGCCTTGCGGGCTTCGAAGAATATCTGGAGACCAAGGTCATAGCGCTTCCCAAATAGAGCCTTTTCCATCGCAACACCCGGGACCTGGGTTTCTGACGACCCAGAGATTTCCCTCCCCAACGCACTCAACCCTATCGGGAGAAATCCGATGCAGTTCTGGCAATCGACAGCCTTCAACGACCCCCTCGAACTCCCTGAAATCGCACGGGAAGCCGAGCGTCTTGGTTTCTCCGGCCTGCTGGTTTCCGAGCACCTGATGGTGCCCGCGAAATTCAAACCCGACTATCTCTACAGCGAAGACGGTCAGCCTCCCTTCACCGTGGAAACTCCTTTCCCTGACCCGTGGGTCTGCCTGGCGGCTATGGCAGCCGTCACGACTCGCATTCGCTTCTGCACCCTCGTCCACATCTTGCCCCTGCATCACCCCCTCGAAGTCGCCAAATCCCTCGCCACCCTCGCTCTCTACAGCAACAATCGCGTGGTGCTCGGTGCGGGAGCGGGCTGGATGAAGGAGGAATTCGAGATTCTCGGCGTAGATTTCGCGAGCCGGGGTCGACGCTTCAACGAGATGATCGAGGTGATGAGATTGCTCTGGCAGGGCGGTCCTGTGGAATACCACGGTGAATTCTTCGATTTTCCAGCGATCGTCCAGAACCCGGCGCCGAGTAAACCCGTTCCCATCGCCATCGGGGGAGCGAGTAACGCTGCACTAAAACGGGCGGCGAGACTCGGGGATGGCTGGTGCGGTGCTGGTAATTCTCCCGAGGAAGCCGAGGAGATTCTCCGCAAGCTGGCCAGCCTTCGCGAGGAAGCGGGCCGGGAGAACGAGCCCTTCGAGGCCATCGTTCCCCTCACGACGGAGCCGAACCCCGACGTTCTCAAGCACCTCTCCGATTTGGGAGCGACCGGAACCGTCAGCTACCCCTTCTCCTACACGGTGGGGCCGGACGCAACGCTCGAACAAAAATTCGACGCCATGAAACAATTCGCCGAGTACGTGATCGAACCCTGCAAGGATCTCTAGCGCCCGGCGGTGCGCTCCGCTTCGCTGAGCAATTCGGCAATGGGCACCACCCGGGTCGAGGGTGTGGGGTGTGATTCAGCCCTGATCCACCGCAGACACATGGTCCCGCGCCGGTGAAAGGCTGTGTCGATCCAATTGGGCAAGCCCGGGTCTCGGTCGGCGACGATGAGCCGAAGACTGCCATCGCTTTCCAGCGCAGCCCCACGATGGTTCAAATCAATCTTGTGGTAGCGGTAGTCCAGGGACTCCATCCAGTGGTTATTGAGCTGGAAATTCCAATACTCGCAGTTGGGGGGAGTCACCTCTACCACGAGCGCCTCGTCCGGCGCCAGCTCCCAGTAGCCGTGGTAGTACTGAATATGAGGGTCGCCATGGGCTGCTTGAGCGATCGCTGGGTCGAAGCGTGGGAGTGTGTTGGTTTTTTCCCGGAAGCCCTCGGACCAGTCACAGAAAAGCCTGGCTGTCCCCTGGACGTAGGCCGCCGCTGCCGCCAAGCCGCCATCGAGAGCCTCGGGGGTCAGGGGGCCGGGTGGGCCCTCGGCACCGACCCTCTCCAGCACCAGATCGGCGATCTCTTCGTTGACTCGGTCCTCGAAGGTCTGGCGCACGATTAGGGACGATGTGTCGCGCTCCATGGCCAGCCAATTGCCACTTTTCGGAGCCTGGCAGCTCACCCGAATCTCAAAACGACCTTCGCCATCGATCTCTAGATCCTTGGCTTCGATGTAGCCCGTCTGCCCCCTGCGCTCACCCGAGCCGTAATTTCCGGCATAAGTCCCGATCCCGAGGTAGTGCACGCTGCCCCTCTGCCCACGAATCAGGTAATCGTACTCGCCGCTGATCGCCGCGCTCTGGTAATAGTTGTCCGGATTATCGGCTCCTATTTTCACCGTTTCATGCGCAGGGCGGCGAAGAACGGGAGCCTTCGGGTCGGCGAATTCGATATAGGATTCAAGGGCAACTCGCACCAAGCGGCTCAGATAGCGATAGCCCTCGGCGCGATCAAAGGGATCATCGGGGGATCCCGGGCTTCCCACCACCTCACCCGCCTGCTTCAAAGCGTCGCAAAATTCTGACCAGCTGCGGCCATCGAGAACTCTACCTACCGAGTCATCACCGTTTGCCATCACTCCCCCCTCTCCCCTTATCGAGTCGTGTCTTCGCACAAAAATCTGTTTTCCAACTCTCGACAAGGAGCCCGGGGCCCCCTCTAAAAAACCTTCCGATCAGTCCTCGGGGCCGGAAGCGCAGCGACACACGGCCCGGGGACTCAAGGCTTCCACTGCTCGTTCTTTCGCTTCCACGGGTTGTCACTCTCATCCTTGGGAACGGCAATTCGAGCGCTGCAGTCCGTCACCTGTCGCTCTCCCACAGTGAGATTCACAGCAAGGTCAACCCATGCGCAACCCGTTTCGTCCGTGGACACCTGCTCGACCTTTCCGCTAAACGTCATCGTTTCGCCCGGAAAAACCGAGTCCTTCATGCGAAACTTGATCCGTCCCAAACGGCCCTTGGGCCCGGTCCAATCCGTGAGGTAGCGCTCGAACCAGGCCGCCTGGTTCGGCGTATTGAGAAAGATGTCCTGCACTCCGTTGCGTACCTGCGCGAAATCCCTGTCGTGGTGCATCGGCCTGAAATCACGGCTCGCCAGGGCCCCGAGAACGACTGTGGTCGCGGTGACATCGTACGAGAGCTCGGGTATCGAGGCGCCGGCCTCCACCTGGTCGACCGTTAAAAAAGAATATTTTCCGGACATTGTGTCCTCCTGATTACTCGGGTCGCTTGTAGCCAAAACCCGTGTAGTGTTCCGCGCCAACGAAGTTCCCATCCTGATTCTCGTATCGGACCTCGATCTCCCAGAATCGCCCGGTTCCCAGCTTGGTGGTTTTTGGATCGCTCACCACATGGAGTATCTGGCAGGTCTTCAACCGATCCCCGGGACGAACGGGTTCACCAAAAACGATGGTGTTATCGCTCATGATCGCTTCGGGAAGCCGCAACGTATCCTTCAAATCGAAGTGAACCTGTAGCGGCTGAGCCTGCTTGGTCCGACCCGGCGCCCAGAGGTGGGGGCGAAACCAGAGCGAAATCATGGTGGGCATGGCGATGGGGCCATCGGTTATTTCCTCGGCCACTTCATCGTCCCAAAAGAGGGGATTACCATTTTCCACCGAAGAGCAGGTTGTCCAGATATAACCACGCTCCACGGGGAACTCGCCCTCCTCGTGATACCGCTCCTTCCCGATCCAGCCCTTGACTTCATCGGGCAGTTCCTCGATCGCTTGATCTGCCATCAATCTCTCTCCCTACTGCACCGCACCGGTCTGGCGCAGGTTGTTGATCTCGTCGGCGTCGAAACCGACTCCTTCCAAAATGGCCTCCGCATCACTCGCGTCTGCCGGACGAACCTTCCAGTCGGGTTGCTTCCGCAATCCGCCGGCAAGGACCGGTCCCACCTGGCGAAAAGGTCCTTGCTCCGCGTGCTCAGCCTGCATGAAGACATTGCGCTCGACGAAATGTGGATCGTCTACCAATTCCGGAATTTCATAGACCGGCCCCACGCAGGTATTTTTGGGCGCTAACTCGGCGACCCAATCGTCGCGATCCCGGGTCAGGAAAGCGTCGCGGAAGGCCTGGCGGATTTCTTCCTGCCGACTGTCATCCATCTGGAACTCAGCGAATTGATCGAGACCCAGAAGGCCGCAGAGGTTCCGGTAGAAATGGGGCTCGATCGCTCCCACGGTGACCCATTTCCCGTCGCGGCAGGGGTAGACGTCGTAAAAAGCGTAGCGACCGGTCAGTAGAACCTGGCGAGGACCAGCAACCTCGCCACTGGCCAGATACTGATCAATCGACAACGACATCAGGGACAGGACGCCTTCGGCCGCGGCAACATCGAGGAATTGGGCTTCCCCTCCCATACTCCTTCGCACCAGGGCGGCGAGAATCGAAACCACGGCATGCATCCCGCCCCCCGCGCTATCGGCCACAGTAGCCCCGGGGATCGGAGGGCCCCCATCCGAGCGGGGCTCGCTACACGCAAGGTAGCCCGCAACGCCGAGGTAGTTGAGATCGTGGCCAGCCCAGTCCGAGGCTGGGCCATCCTGGCCGTAGCCCGTCGTCGAGCAATAAACGATGCGGGGGCTGACGGCGCGCACGTCGTCGAACCCGATTCCCAAGCGCGCCACCACGCCAGGGCGGTAGCTCTCCATCACCACGTCGGCCGAAGCCGCGATCTTTAGGAAAGCCTGCTTGCCCTCGGGAGCCTTGAGGTCGATCTGCATGCGCTCGATCCCGCGACCCGCCCCATAGCTATGAAAGGGTGGGCTGATCTGCTTTGCCCCCTTTCGCGCTGTGGGAGAAACCTGGATGATGCGCGCTCCCAGATCGGCGAGGGTACGGGCCGCGCGCGCGGCCGGCCCAACGCTGGCGAGGTTGAGGACGGTGATGCCGTCGAGTTGGGGGATCGGCTGGGACATTATTGGGCTTCCGGGTGCAGGGGCGGCAGGCCCCAAAGGGATTGGCGCTATACGATACGCTGCGTATTGTAAGTCGAACATGAGGATTGGCAAGTCGGCCAGCGAACCCGCGGTCAGGGGCTAGAAAATCTTCGGCAACCCCACCCCCCCGGCGGGCCGCGATGTTCTTCTGGATCTCGGAGGCGGCGGCCCCAATCGTATCGTCCACCCCCTAGCGGTAGGACATCGAGGACTCCACGGTGAAAACCCCTCCTTCGACCGCGCTGGCGATCAACTCGCGCTGAAGCATTCGCGCCACCTCGAGTCCCCGCGATACTCAGCGGCCAGGACATGCCGAGCCAGCCCCGCTCGGCAAGTCCTGGCCAGCAACCCCCGCTTTGGAGGAGTATCCAGGGTCCGTAAAAGCTGCTCGGGGTTTCGAGCCATCACGTTGGGCGACGAGTGGATCCCGAGAGCGCCTCCTCCAGGGGGCGGATCCAAATGAAGTTGGGATATACTTCCTTCTTCTTTTCGCCCTTCTGGGGTCCAACAAGGAGGTTCAGCGCCATGGGAGATCGAGTCGAGGAAATTCTGGGCTGGTATGGCTCGGAGAGCCCCGGCGTTCTCCGGAATCTACGCTGGATGCTGGAGAGCGGGCGCCTGGCCGGAACCGGAAAACTTGTCATCCTTCCCGTGGATCAGGGCTTCGAGCATGGCCCAGCCCGCTCCTTCGCCAAGAACGAAAGCGGCTACGACCCCCTCTATCACTACCAGTTGGCCATCGATGCAGGCTGCAACGCGTACGCTGCTCCCCTGGGATTCCTCGAAGCGGGCGCCAGGCAATACGCCGGCCGAATCCCGACCATCCTGAAGCTGAACAATTCCGACTCCCTCTGGTCTTCCGAAGATCCGAAACCCGCTGTGACGGGGACCGTCGAGGATGCCCTCCGGCTTGGCTGCGCAGCCGTGGGCTTCACCATTTACCCCGGCTCCTGCTACCGAAACGAAATGTATTCCGAGTTCCAGGAGATCGCAGAGGAGGCCAAGGCGAGCGGGCTAGCCGTGGTTCTCTGGAGCTATCCCAGGGGCGCTGGACTCTCGGCCAAGGGCGAAACATCCATCGATGTCATCGCCTATGCAGCGCAGATTGCGGCCCAACTCGGCGCCCACATCATCAAGGTCAAGCCACCGACCGCCGAGATCGAGCAGGACGCTGCACGCAAGGTTTACGAAGAGCAGGAGATCAATATCTCGAGCCTGTCGGATCGCATCGCTCACGTCGTGCAGAGCTCGTTCGCCGGGCGGCGCATCGTGATCTTCTCGGGCGGCGCCGCAAAGGACAAGGAGGCGGTCCTCGACGAAATCCGGGAAATCGCCAAGGGAGGCGGCTTCGGAAGCATCATGGGGCGCAACTCATTCCAGCGCCCTAAATCTGAAGGGGTCGAACTCCTCCAGGCAGTCATGGACATATACAACGAACAGAGCTGAGAGCCGCCGCCCTAGCCTAGCCTCGTGATGACCTCGTCCAGCCGGCGCAGGTGATTGGCCATCACCATCTGTCCCAGCCAATTGGCCAGAAGGGGCTTCGACACGCGTAGGTACGAGAACGCGGACTTCGAGATCTCGAGTAGGCTCGTCTCCTCGTTGGTCTGCACCGATTCCAGAGGCAACATCCCCGCAACGCTTCCGGAGCCTCCCAAAACAGAGCCTGGGGAAAGCTTGCCGAGCCTGATCTCTCGGCCCTGACGAGTCGGCACAATCATCTCTGCACTGCCCCGACGGATGATAAAGATAGAATCATCACAGTCGACGGGTGCCTGGTGCCGTTGGTAAATGAAACGTCCGCGCGGCACGACACGAATACGCGTCGTCCTGGCGATACTCATGGCATCGTCGAGACTCGCGCCCTGCTCCCGGAGGCTCTCGTAGAGGAAAGTTCCGATTTCCCGGCCCGACTTCTCGACAACATCCCAAAGGGTCTGCGACTCGGATGCCCCAAGGCCAACGAAGACCGCCCCGCTCAGGACCGACTCATCGAACCCGTGGTTGGTTTGCCATTTCCCCTTGACCTTGAAGCGAACCCGACCATCAGGAAGGTTGAGGGTCACGCTCCGGAGCGACTCGAGGGCCACCGGGGATGCCGTGGCGAAACAGATGCCACCCGTACTGATATCTCGAGCACGTGCGGGCAGGGGAGACTTGAAAGCCGCTCCATTGAGTTCAATAGGGAAATCAGTGCCCACCCGGGGGGCTGAGCGCGACTCAAGAACCGTTGCAGCTGCCTCCGCCGCGTCGAGCTCGGGCTCCCTTTCGAGGAGATGATTCTGCATTCCGGCCTCCCTTTTTGACCCGTCCGCTGTTTCTTTGAGCGGAAAATCACATCCCTCTCATCGGCAACTCACGTGAAAACTGGAGGAAAAAGCCCTAAGCGACGATAAGGCCCTCGCGGATCGCTATTCGAACCAATTCCGACGCCTTTCTCACGCCCAACTTTCGCATCAGATTCGTCCTGTGGGTCTCGACTGTCCGATGGGAAACTCCGAGTTCCACGGCTATTTGCTTACTCGCACGGCCTTCCGCGATATGGACAAGGACCTCTCGCTCGCGAGGAGAGAGCCGGGAAATAATGGAGTCTTCCAGGGCGTCTGGGCCCAGAGCGCCCTCACCCAGGTAGCTTGAGAGCATGGGAGTCAGATATTGCCCGCCCCGGGAAACCTCCTCGAGCGCCGCAACGATCTCCTCGCTCCCGCCGGCCTTGAGCACGTAGCCGGCGGCCCCAGCATCAAAGGCAGAGCGAACGAACTCGGGTGAATCGAAGGCCGAAACCATCACCACCTTGTCACACCAACGATTCCGAATGATCTCTCGGGTCGCGCTGACTCCGGACTGCCCGGGCAATTCAATATCCATAAAGATAATATCGGGGTGGGTTTTCGCCGCGAGTTGCACGGCTTCTTCGGCCGTTCCCGCCTCGCCGATCACCGTCAAATCATTGACCTTTTCAAGAACAGATCTCATTCCTGTACGCATTATCACGTGGTCGTCGACAATCAAAGCCCGCATAGGTTGGCCTCCATTCGCTAGTTCCCGCCATTAGAACCTGTTCCAATTAGATCCCAGATTCAGTTCTTGCGAAATCGGGTTTTACCCTTAGTCGGAGCCCGGAATTGCCCTTAACGGGGAGGTTAGGCAACCGTATTTACTCACTCGGAGGGCTTAAAGCCGCCCGTGGCCAGTTCGGCCAGAGAATCCACCTCACCCTCCAGCTTCTCCTGGACGACCTTGCGGCGCTCTTGCAATTCGCGATGGGTCATGGTTTCCACCTCTGCGCTCACCCCAAGTGAGGCTTTCAGCCCCGCCAGGTCGACGTGGGTCTGAGAGGGATCAAAGCCGATCTGTTCGGCGATGGCTGCCCCGTGATGCTGGGCAAAATGTCCGTAGATTCGAACGAATTCGGCGAACATGTCCAGATCGGGGGCGAGTTCGGCCACTGCCCCATCGAAGAAGAGCATGTTCTTCGCGTAGAGCATCAGCGGCTTGGGAAGCCGAGCTCCTTCCCCGAGCAACCCCTTGAGAACCGTCTGAATCTGGAAAGCGATCTCCTCTCCAGTCATCTTCGTGGGGTCGCGAATCGGTTCGTTGACCCCGAGAAGCTCCATCAACTCATCGAGATCAACGCCGGGGTCCAGCGCTCCCAGGTCCCTGAAGGCCGCCAACTGCCCGCGCATGTCGTTGACGGCCCCGGACATCATGATTCGGAGAAAGGCCGAACGTTGATGGTCATCCAGGCGCCCCGTCATTCCGTAATCGAGGAGCGCTACCCGCCCATCCTCCATAACGAAAAGATTTCCCCCATGGAAGTCGCCATGAAAGACTCCGTAGATCATCGCGCCCTCGAGGAAGGCGATCATCATGGCATGGAAGACGGACTCGGTATCGATACCCGCCTCTCTCATCCCTGCTACATCGTCGTAACTGAAACCGTCGAGGCGCTCCATCACCAGGACTCCAGGTGTCACCCATTTCGGGTGGGGGCGAGGGACGATGACTGCGCCCTGCCCCGCCTCGAAGAGCACGCCGGCGATATCCAACATATTCTCTGCCTCGAGCCGGAAATCGAGTTCCTCGGCGACGGTCTCGGCAAAGACTTCCACGAGGACAGGCGGGTTGGCCAGAGCCGCCACTGGAATCCTGCCCACCAGGCGCGGCGCGATCCACGCCATAGCAGCCACATCCTCGGCCACCCGACGAGCCACTTCGGGACGCTGGACCTTGACCACGACTTCCTCACCGGTCATAAGCCGCGCCGCGTGCACCTGGGCAATCGACGCAGCGGCCAGGGGCTTCGGATCGAATTCGGAAAAGATCTCTTCGAGGGGGCGACCGAACTCGGCTTCGACTTTCTTACGAACCGCGGAAAACGCGAACTCGGGCACCTGATCTCGACACTTCTTAAATTCGTCCACCAATTCCTCTGGAAAGAGCCCCCGGCCCGAGGAAATAATCTGACCCAGCTTGATATACGCGGGTCCAAGGGCCTCGAAAGCCTGGCGAAGACGACGAGAGAGCCCCCGGCGCGAAAGCTCGCCTGGCCGGCGCCCTTCGCGCAATCTCCACATGAGAAGCGCCCAGCCGATTCGGCCCACGGCCAGCGCGAAGCGTCGCAAGGGGGGCCAACGCCGCGGGGCCACCCACTGGGGCACCCGGGCCTGCTGCCCCGCGCGAATCGAGCCGAGTTCACCGGACCAGGTAAGGTCTTCCAGCCTGACTTCCCAGGGGCCGTCCTCACGAAATGCCCACCGGGACTCGGCACCCCCAACCCCGGACCCCGGCGAGCCCGGCGAAATCGTCGCTTTTTCAGCCCCTTCGTCGTCTAAGGGCATGTTCTCTCCCCTTTCCTGATACAGGTCGCGAGCGCTTCCCGGATCGCTGCTGGAGTTGTAGACTTAAGCCTACCGTGTTCGGCCTTTTCCACCGGCCTAAAAAGCCATACGCTTGCAGCCACTGACACCGGCAACAGATTCGCGCAGCGGGAGACTCTCATGAAAAAAATCGAAGCGATCATAAAGCCCTTCAAGATCGACGATGTCAAGGAAGCCCTGCACGCACTGGGCATCCAGGGCATGACGTTAAGCGAGGTCAAGGGCTTCGGTCGCCAGAAGGGGCACACCGAAGTCTATCGGGGAGCCGAGTATGTCGTCGACTTTCTGCCGAAAACCAAGCTGGAAATCGTCGTTTCCAACGAACAACTCGAGGCCGCATTGAGCGCCATACAATCCGCCGCCGACACGGGAAAAATCGGAGACGGCAAGATCTTTGTAACCGGCCTTGATGACGTTATCCGGATTAGAACGGGCGAGCGCGGCGAAGAAGCCATCTAGCCCAAGACTCAGCTAGTTCGTCTCCCGCCAGAACTCGCCCCAGGTTTCCCATTCTTCGGGCAATGTGCCGCGCCCCGAGTGGTTTTGCGGCCAGTTCGCCGGTTCCTGGGCCAGCGGGTTCGAAACGGCCTCGGCGCCGTACCAGAGTCGGTGTTTTCGGCGCACGAAAAGCCAGCGGTCTTGATCGAGACGGTAGAGGTCCCGGTAGAGAATGGCCTGCTGGATCCAGCGATCCCCATCCTGGATTTCGGCTCGGCAGTAGACGTGACCCCGGGCGAGACCGTCGCTCTCAAAATCAATGAGGTGGTTGCCTACGAAGAGGATGGTCACTCCGACGTCTCGCAACTGTCTCTCGAAATTGGCACGAAGCGCTGGGCGGCCAAACGTGTCGGGCCCCACCTGGACATCCTCGACGAAAAGCTCCACCAATTCGCCGAGATTCCTCGAATCCGTAGCCAGCGCATAGCGACAGACCAGTTGTCGAATCTCATCCCGAGCAACCACGCGTTCAATAGCGTTCACTTCAGCGCGCTCCCTTGGCAAGCGGTGGTCCCGCCGGAGTCCGAAAAGATGGGCTGAGACGGGAAAACAGGACCGGCCCTTGGCCCGCCTCAAGCCCACATAGTTTCGCCGCACGGGGCAGATGGCGCCCCCCCACGCCGCTAGAATATGGCCTCCCCTCGCCCATCGCACCGAGAAAGCCAAGGTTTGTCATGAAAATCGGCGTCACCCTCCACGCTACCGACCGGACCATCAACCCGGTTGAACTCGCCCGGGAAGCCGAAAGCCGGGGCTTCCACTCGCTCTACATCCCTGAACATACGCATATTCCCACCAGTCGACGGACCCCCCCACCCACGGGCGACGCCGAACTCGCCGAGGAATACAGCCGCTCCCCGGATCCCTATATCTGCCTGGCGGCCGCCGCCTCTGTGACCGACCGGATCGAACTCGGGACGGGAATCGGCCTGCCCGCCCAACACGACCACATCACCTTCGCCAAACAGATCTCCACCCTGGATGTCGTTTCAGCGGGGCGCCTGGTTTTGGGCATCGGCTACGGGTGGAACCACGAGGAGATGGAAAATCATGGAATCGAGGTCAGAACCCGGCGAGAACTGGTTCGGGAGAAAATGCTGGCCATGCGCGCGCTCTGGACACATGAGATCGCCGAATTCCACGGCCAATGGATCGACATGGAGCCGTCGTGGCAATGGCCGAAACCCGTGCAACAACCCGGACCACCCATCCTGATCGGAGGCGGCGCCGGCCCCAAGCTATTCGCCCACATCGCCGAATTCGCCGACGGCTGGATGCCTATTGGAGGGTCCGGAATGCGCGAATCGCTTTCGCGGCTCCGGGAAGCCATGAGCGAGCGCCAGCGAGATCCGGCCGGCCTCCGGATCGTTCCCATGGGAGTCGTCCCCGACGACAAAAAGCTCGCGTATTACCGAGACTCCGGGGCAACCGAGGCGATTCTCAGGCTTCCCTCCGGAAGTCGCGACGTGGTCCTCCCCAGACTCGATGAGTTCGCGCGCTACTTGGAAATGTTCTGAAGCTGCCCGAGCGACACCCGATAACTCCTCTAGTTCGCCGTAAAGCGAATCGGCATGCGTTTGATCCCGTGAATAAAATTCGAGTGCATCTGCTCGACGGGGCCGGCGATCTCGAAATCGGGAATTCGTGCCAAAATTTCTCCAAGCATGATTTGCATTTCCGAGCGGGCGAGATTGGCCCCCAGACAAAAATGGTTGCCCACGCCAAAGCCCACATGGGGGTTCGGGTTGCGGCCCACATCAAATTCATCGGCTCGCTCGAAAGCCCGCTCATCTCGATTTGCTGACCCGTAATAGATCACGACCTTGTCGTCTTCAGCGATGGCCTGCCCCGCGATCTCGGTATCCCGGGTCGCCGTACGACGAAATTGCATGACCGGGCTATGCCAGCGAACGATCTCCTCGACCGCTGTCTTGATCAGGAGCGGGTCCTCGATCAATCTCGCCCTCTGATCGGGAAAATCACAGAGCGCCCGAATCCCACCGGACAACGCGTTGCGCGTGGTTTCGTTTCCGGCAATCACCATGAGAAAAAACATCATGTTGATTTCCATATATTCGAGCTTACGGCCGTCAATTTCCACATTGACGAGCACGCTCATCAGATCGTCCTGAGGATCCTCTTTTCGCGCATTCGCGAGCTGGGCCGAGTATTGAAAGAGCTCCATCAACGCTGCCTGAGCATCGTAGGGGTTGCCATATTCGGGATCGTCGAGGCCCATCAGGCGGTTGGTCCAATCGAAGAGAATCCTTCGCTCTTCGCGCGGAACACCCAACATCTCCGCCAGAACGAGGAGAGGCAACTCGGCCGCAATATCGTTGACAAAATCGCATTCACCGCGCTTCGCGACGCCGTCGAGTATTTCTCGGGTGAGCTCGCGCACGCGACCATCAAGCTTTCGTATGGTCTTGGGCTTAAAAAAATCATTGATACTCGAGCGAAGGGCAATATGTCGAGGCGGATCCATATGGATCATCTGCTGCCTGAACATGTCCAGGTCCTGGGGGCGCATATCCGCGTTGATCGCCGTGCCTCTTTCCGATGAGAAGAGTTCAGAGTTCTTGGAGACCGCAGTCACGTCGGCATGCCGGGTCACTACCCAGAAACCTCGTTGCTCGGGTTCCACGATTCCCACAGCCCGCTCGCGAGCGGGGCGCCCCGGGTTCCAGTACACGGGGCACTCGTCCCGCAGCCGCTTAAAGACGTCGTGCGGAACGCCGTCGGCAAA
>JAPKBZ010000136.1 GCA_028823175.1 Myxococcota bacterium | reverse complement strand
CATCCTTGGGCTGGAAGACGTCCTCAATCTCGTCTTCCTCAACAACCCGCGCCTTGGCTCAGCCTATTCGGCCATTCGGGCTCAACAGGGTCGAATGCTCCAGGCGGGACTGCTTCCCAACCCCACCCTTTCGCTGGAGATGGAGAACATCGGAATTTCCAATACAGGCCTTGCCGATGAAAGTTTCGAGACTTCATTTCTGCTGGGCCAACTCATTGAGATCGGTGGCCAGCGTGGTTTCCGGAAAGACGTCGAACATCACTCAACTCGGCTGGCCCAGTCAGAATTTGAAGAAGTGCGCCTTGGGATCATTGCAGAAACCATGATCGCGTTTTCGGAATCCTTGGCCCAACAGATCTCACTGCAGCAGGCAGAAGACAAAAAAGAAATCGCGAAGGCTCTGCTGGAAGCCGTGCGTATCCAATTCAATAACGGAGCCATTGCATCCGCTGAGGTTCCGAGAGCTGAGATCGAGGTATCGCTTCAGGAGATTGAAGTAGCGAACCGGTCTCGCTCACTGAGGGCCGCATTTCGCAGGCTCGCCTCGCTATGGGGGGCAGACGCATTCAACTTTTCAAGACTTCGCGGAGTTCTGGATTCCTCGGAACCTCTCCCCAGCCTGGAGAATTTCACATCTCTGCTCGAAACCAGCATGAAGCAAAAGAAATTGGTCATCGACATTGATCGCGCGCGGTCCGTCATAGCGCTCGAGGACTCGCGTCGTATCCCCGATCTACGCTTGGGACTCGGCCCGAAGTATTTCAGCGGAAACGACGTCTGGGGCCTTCAGATGGGATTTGAAGTCCCCCTGCCGGTTTTCGACCGAAATCAAGGTTCGCGGATGGCGGCGAGAGCGGAACTCGCTGCCGCACAGGACAAGCAGCGCGGAGCGAAAATGGCGTCGCTTCGGGATCTCATTCGCGCCTACGAAGCCATGTCCAACGCGCATGATGAAGCCGCCACTCTTGCCCAAAAAGTCATTCCTCAGGCGAGAGACGCGTATGCCGCCATGCGATGGGCGCACAGCGAAGGGGCCGTTGGTTTGACCGACGTACTCGATGCGCAGCGTTCTCTCTTCTTGCTTCAATCCCGGCTCGTCGAAGTCCAGAAAATCTATCAAATCTCCCGGACCCGAACGCATCTAATCGTTAGCGGGCCGGCGCTGAAAGACCCGCAGGAGGAGCCATGACTTTCGAACAACAAGAGAAGCGAACCAGGAAATTGGCCCTAGGAGGTCTCGCTGCTGCGCTCGCAGCGGGTTCATTCCTTGCCTGCGGCGCTGGGGGGGATACCGCCAGGGTGCACCATGAGGGGTCTGTTCCGGCTGAAAGTAAGATTGTTGCCCTGGACGCGATTGACACTGTGGAGTTCGGTTTAAAGATTTCTGCCGCGGGTCCAGCCGTCATCGAGGAATTCCTTTCCCTGACAGGGCAGATTCGTTCGAACGAAGACCAGATTGCTCACATCGTGCCCAGGTATGGCGGCATCGTGAAAAGAACTAACAAGCAGATAGGCGATGCCGTCCGCAGTGGTGAGACCCTGGCTGTGATCGAGAGCAGTCGTAGCCTTAGCTCCTACTCCTTGAAGACAATGATCGATGGTGTCGTGATTGAAAAGCACATAACCCTCGGTGAAGCGGTCGATGCGCACACCCAGGCTTTCGTCGTTGCAGATCTCTCGACAGTCTGGGTCGACCTTGACGTCTATATGCGTGATCGGCACCGGGTCAAAGCAGGGCAAACGGTTCTGATCAAAGCGATTCATGGCCAACCCCAGGCCAAGGGAGTGATTTCCTACGTGACGCCGGTGATCAATACGAAAACTAGAACGGCCACGGCTCGCGTTGTTTTGGATAATAAATTGGGTCAGTGGCATCCCGGTATGTTCACAATTGCCAATCTTCTCGTCGGCAGCTCGGAGGTCAAGTCCGCCGTTCCCAAGACCGCGATCCATTCATTGGATGATGAGGCAGTCGTCTTCGTTTTAGATGCCGATGGCTATAGCCCCCGCACGGTCACGATCGGCTTGAGCGATAACTATAATGCCGAGGTCAAAGGGGAAGTCGCGGCCGGCGAAAACATTGTGGAAGCAGGTGGGTTCACAGTGAAGTCAGAATTGATGCGCTCGAAGATTCATGGCGGTCACGGACATTGATCGCTCACCACGTGACCCCAGCCATTCCGGATCCGGTCGGCTCGTGTGCGGTATGCGTGGGCTGCGGGAGTTGACTATGCGAAATTTAATGGCGATCTGTATTCGCAACCGAGTGGGCGTCCTCGCTTTGGGCTGGCTGGTTATGGTCGTCGGATATTTGGGCTATCGCGATCTACCGATTGACGCTTTCCCTGATGTTTCTCCCACATTGGTTCAGGTTTTCACTGAAACCGACGGCCTCGCGCCGGAGGAAGTAGAGAAGTTTGTCACCTCTCCCATTGAAGTGGCCTTGGCGGGTTTGCCCGATGTAGAGAAGATTCGTTCGGTTTCGAATTTCGGTCTCTCAATCGTCAACGTCTATTTCGAGGACGACGTCGATATCTATTTCGCCCGGCAGTTGGTCAGCAGTCGCCTTCAGAGCGATGCGGGGAAGATCCCCAGCCAGTTCGGCCACTCGGAACTTGGTCCCATAGCAACGGGTATGGGACTAATTCTCTATTACTACCTTGATGATCCCTCGGGTAGTCATAGCCTCGAAGAGTTGAGAACCCTGCAAGATTGGTTTGTGAAGCCGCGCCTTATGAGTGTCTCAGGAGTGACAGAGGTGCTCGGAATAGGAGGCCACGAGAAACAATTCCAAGTGAGGGTCAATCCGGAAAGGCTCATTCAGCACGACATCTCCATTTTAGAACTGATTGACCGCTTGGAGCAGAACAACGGAAACACAGGCGCTCAGTTCATTGAGCAGAATTCCGAGGAGGTCGTTGTTCGGTCAATTGGCCTAGCCACGTCCAAGGAAGATCTCGAGAATATAGTCTTGAGCTCCTATCAGGGGCGCCCAACCTATGTTCGGGATGTCGCCCAGGTCACTGTGGGTGGCGGGATTCGCCGGGGCCTGCAGAGCCTGAACGGAGAGCGCGAAGTTGTCGCTGGAATGGTCGTAAAGCTCTTCGGTCAGAACTCAGCGGGGGTGATCGACTCCGTAGAGGACGAAATAGCGGCGTTGAACAAGAGTCTTCCTGGTGAAGTGAAATTAGTGCCCTACTACGAGCAGCGCAGCTTGGTAGAGGCCTGCCTCGACACGGTCCGAAGTGCGCTGGTCCAAGGCGCCGCCGCCGTTGCTTTGGTCATCTTTCTCTTCATGGGAGGCTGGCGATCGGGGCTGGTTATCGTTCTGTCGCTGCCGTTCGCTGTGCTCTTCGCCACATTCTGGATGTCCTACTTTGAAATTTCGGCAAACTTGATGTCCCTTGGAGGGCTTGCGATCGCGATCGGCATGTTGGTCGATGGGGCGATCGTGATCGTCGAAAATGTGGATCGAAGGCTGAGCTCCGCCGAGGACTCCACTCCACGTATAGAAATCATTGCTGATGCGTGCAGTGAGGTTACGCGTCCAATTTTCTTCGCGACACTCATTATTGTCGCGGCTTTCTCACCGCTCTTCGGCCTAGAAGGAGTAGAGGGTAAAACCTTCACACCCCTGGCGTATACGGTTGGTCTGGGACTGGCAGGAGCGCTTACGTTTACTCTGCTTCTCGCGCCCGCGTTGATCTCGTTGTTTCTCAAACCAGAAGCTAAGGCTCAACGACGTTTGGTGGCGGGGCTCTCGCGTGCCTATGAGGCGGTGCTCTCCGTTGTTTTTCAACGCCGTTGGATAGCTGGCGCAAGTAGCTTGGTTTTGGTTTTGGTGGGTGCATTAATTTTTCCAAATCTCGGATCTGAGTTCACTCCCCGCTTGCAGGAGGGCACCCTCATTGTTCGGGTGACCATGGCCCCCTCGTCAGCTCTGTCCGAAAGCTATCGAACCACGCAAATCGTTGAGCGGAGATTGATGGAGATCGAGGAGGTCACGGGAGTGGTCAGTCGGGTCGGCCGTGGTGAAGTGGGTGCACACGCAGATCCGATCAACAGCGCAGAGATCTTGGTTTTGCTCAGTCCGAGGGAAGAGTGGACTACCGCGACATCCCAGGAGGAACTTGAAGATATGATTCGCAGGCGACTGGGTCGGGTCCCCGGTGCTGTCGTCAACTTCACTCAACCCATTGCAATGAGCGTTGATGAACTCCTTGAGGGTACCCAGGCAGAGCTGGCGATTAAAATCTTCGGAGAAAACGTGGATCTGCTCAAGAAGCAGGCGAAAGAGATTGCAAACGCTATTTCCGGGGTTCGGGGGGCGGCGGATGTACAGGTCGATCAGATCTCCGGGACGCCTCAACTCGTCATTCGGATTGACAGGGAAGCTGTGGGCCGTCACGGAATAAATGTGAAGGATGTGCAGCGCACGATCAGCGCTTCGGTGGGTGGTAGGGTCGCCGGTCAGGTATTCGAAGGGATTAAGAGGTTCGATATCCTAGTGCGCTTGGAGTCGGCATATAGAGAGACGCCCGATTCCATTGGCAGGCTTCTCATCGATGCACCTGGCGGCTACCGGGTTCCCCTAGGCGATCTGGCAACTTTGGAAAAGGTCGTCGGCCCTCGTCAGATCAAGCGAGAAGATGGACAGCGATTCATCGTGGTTCAGTGCAATGTTTCGGGCAGAGATATAGGCGGGTTCGTGAAAGAGGCTCAGGCGGTGGTCGATCGTCAGGTAGCGATGGAGCCCGGATATCGAGTGACCTGGGGAGGGCAGTTCAGGCTGCAGGAGCAGGCAAACAAGCGGTTGGCCCTGACTATTCCCTTGACCCTTTTTATGGTTCTGGTTCTTCTTTACTCGGCCTTTGGATCAGGGAGAAGCGTACTGGCGATTCTCTCCAACATTCCCCCGGCTCTGACCGGAGGTGTTGTCGCCCTGGCCCTGAGTGGGCAGAGTCTCTCGGTGCCTACTTCGGTGGGTTTTATCGCGCTCTTCGGGATCGCCCTGGGCAACGGGATGGTGCTGGTCGCGGCGATCAATCGCCTGATTGAACAAGGTGTGAGCCGAAGGAAATCCTGTATCGACGGCTCCAGTTCTCGTCTGAGGGCGGTTCTAATGACCGCTTCCACGACGGCCCTGGGACTGAGTCCGCTACTGCTCTCTTCCGGAGTCGGAAGCGAAGTACAGCGCCCCCTGGCGACGGTTGTAGTGGGAGGCCTGCTCACATCCACCCTGGTGACGCTCTTTGTCCTACCGGTTCTCTATGAGTGGCTACTGGGTTGGGGGGAAGAGCATCACCCGCAGCAGTCCCGGTCGGGAGATTCCGAGGCCGATCCTCCGATGATTCATTCGGGAGAGCCATCCCAGTTCTCAGCCTAGTCGTGGGGGGATGGGGGATGCCTTGGTTTCTTTGGCGTGTCTCTTGATTTCCGCCTCTCGACTTTCGCCTCCCGCGACTCTCGTCTCTCTCGTGATTCGAAGGATGGCGGGGGTCCGGATCCTTCGTCGTGAGATGACTGAATCCTACGGCCCGTGTGCTAGCTCCCGATTTCGGGGAGGATACGCTGCTGGTCGGGTTGGCCCGGTGCGAACGATTTTTGATCGAACTCGTCTAGCCAGGTCAGTTCGATCTTTTCCATGACTGTCCACCCGCGTCTTGCCACCTCGAGGGCTGCTGCGGGGGACAGGGTTCCGGAAATCAAAAAATATTTTTTCCGGCCAGGGATGCCGGGTCCAAGCTCACGGTCGATCGCATCCACGACTTGCGCCGCGCCTCTTGTCCAGAATCCGAAGTCTATGTTCAGGGGAACGACAACGTCCCCCTCTGACGTCCGTGCGGCGATGAACCCGTCGGCAGAAAAGAGCGCTTCGAGCGGGTCGACATTTTGATGGAAGCCCAGGAGAATGAGCGCCAGGCGAGTGAAGGAATAGGCCTCGGTGACCGTGTCGGGATAGATCGAGAGTTCAATGAAGGCATTTCGATTCGCCACCCCAGTCATGGCGGTGAGCGATTCGACGATCTCGACTTGGGCACTGGGTGAATACCAGGAGTGATTGACAAAATCCTCGGCGAGCACCTCGGCGACCTCGAAAATCGAGACCAGGGCGCGGCGGCTCTTGATACGGATGGCCTCGGGCGTCTCATCTCGAAGCTCGCGTTTCATGTCATCGCTGGTGTTGGTGACGGTCAGCGCAATGGAGGCGCCCCCGGGTACAGCCATCAAGGGAAGTCGGACCGAAAGGCCGCCGGCAAGAGAGAGCCAGCCGAGCCGGTTGAGTTCTTCTTGGAGTTGGACGTTGCTGCTGTAGGGGTCTACTCCCAAGCGGTACGCCCATTCGCGTTTGGCTTTACCAAAGCCGACCAACTCGTGGAAGTAGTGATCCTCGAGGTAGGTCCGGCCGGCCCCGGTCATCTCGTAGTAGTTTTGCGCAATGGTCCACATTCCCTTGGGAATATTGGTCGTTGTCCGGATTGGGTGAAAGAGAAGTTGCATGCCGCCCTCGGCGGGCGCTTCGGCGGCGTTGGCCAAGGCGAGGGCATACACGTCCCTGTCGCGAACATTCGCTTCCTCGAGGGCGTTTACAGTTTCGATTTCGTGAATACGCTTGCGGAGTCTCCCGCGACCGTGGGCCTGGAGGATGCC
>JAPKBZ010000135.1 GCA_028823175.1 Myxococcota bacterium | reverse complement strand
GATCCGGCAAGCTACGGCGATGACACGAGCTTTGAGGTCACGGTAAATTGGGAAGCTAATTTGGCTACGAGCACGTCAAACCTCTGGTGGGGAGCCTTCCCTTCGCCAGTTTTTGGCGCAGTTGGTCCCACCGGCACGTGCGACGCATTCGGCTGCAGTTGCGATATTGGATCGAACACGAAGAGCACAGTCGAAACCAACCATACTTTCAAGGTGCCTTTTCCGTCGACTGATTGCTCGTAGGGCGCACATTTATCCGATAGAGGCGGTCGCCGGGTTCCTCGCTCTCAGCGCGTCCGGTGATCACCTCACCCAGGCCGACTACCGTACTGTGCGCAGCCGTTTCAGCCGCGGCGCGGCCGCCCGCATCGCCTGAGTACTTACGATTCCGTCCGGCTCGCACGGCATTATAGGCGGCGGTTCCGTGCGGGACATGGACGAGTTGGCCCTCGGCACGCTTGCCACCGATCCGGATCACAACGCGCGGATCAACGTCAGTTTTCTGCGGCCAACGCTTAAGGATGCCACCGACGCAGTCGAGGTCGCACGCAACGTAGGGAACACCCTCATGGACACTAAACCAGAGAGTCAGTGAGCTTTTAGAGCCCACGATCTCCATCTCGAGTTCGTGCTGCGCATCGAGGGAATCCCAATCGAGTGCCCTCAGGTCAACCACCTCACCTGAACGAAGAGGTCCCCCGGAAAAAATAAATATCGGCCCGTCGGCTCTCGAGAGCAGGAGCGAACCACCCACAAAAGTGACCATGAGCAAAGCGGCGACCACGGCCAACCGTCTTCTCCAGCGCCCAAGCCTGCTGCGCTTCTCTGTCATTTCGCCGAGTGCGCCTGCAAGTCCAGCCGAACGGGCACTGCGCCGCAATCCTCCCCGGCTC
Source organism: Myxococcota bacterium (assembly GCA_028823175.1). Lineage (GTDB taxonomy): Bacteria > Myxococcota_A > UBA9160 > UBA9160 > UBA4427 > JAZXM01. The sequence continues at coordinate 5,817 of JAPKBZ010000135.1, read as the reverse complement.
CCGAAAACTGTGCGACGATATCATCGGCTACGCCGTATTTTTCGTAGCGAAGTCGGTGGTATTGATCATGGGCGGCCGGGTCTGCCGTAGCTCGATAGCTTTGCCTCTTGCCATCTCGCGTTATGGTCAATTGGGGGGCCTGCTCTAGCTGGCCGAGCCAATAGGAATTCGGGTCACCGTGCTCTATCCACGAAACGTCGCGATCATCGACGATCCAGATGCGAACATTGCTCTGGCTTCCATCTGGCTCCGGCCTAAGGAGTGTCACCACCTCGCCCCCGACTTCAGAGACCCCATAGACCACGGCGACAAGGATTACGGGAACAGCAAGAATCGTCCCGATGAGCCAGTAGATAACTTTCACGTACAACCCCCTCTTTCACCATTTATTCACGGCAGGCACGAGTGCTCAAGCGGCGATGCGTATGCCTTCGCCAAGAGTTTCACCGGCGTTGAGACGCAGCTCGGACCGCAAATCCCCGAGAGATTTAGCCCAGAGTTCATCCCACTGGAGACCGAATAGCGGGCGAGCCGATTTCCCCATCTGATACCCAGCTACGAGGGCATCCATCCGCTCGCGCAGCGTCGTTGGGCGGCGTGCAATCGTATTGAGGAGGACCAGAACCAGCATGATCGCGATGAGAGGCAAGCCCAATTGTGCCAGATAAAATCCCCCCAGCCCCACTTCACCGACCTCATCGTTTCCCCACCCCGTGGCGACGTGCCAGAGATCATGAGTCTCGAAAACATGAGCCATGACAAAATCCACCTCGGTACTGGACGGGATAGACACCAGGTTGGGGTCGATGCCCCGTGTGACGCAATGCTCCGCCAAGACCCGCCCCAATGTCCCGCTGGGAAGACGACCGAGTTCTTGAAGATCGACCGGCCCCAATCGGTGACGGCGTACTAGCGCCGCAGCTGTCTCCGGACAGTCTGAAAGCTCGTTCGTCGTCTGGCGCCAGCCGGAGAAGCGCCTGCCCAAGCGCGACCGAGAGAAGCCGATTTCAACAATGGCGGCTTCGTTCGTGTTGGTCAGGTCTTTCGAAACTCGCCAAGCTGCCAGCAACCAACGAAAAGGGTTTGCACTGGGCTTGGAAGAGTACTGGTAGGTCGCCTGCTCCATCGCCTCACACCTCTCGCACCACAGTCCCCAAGAGCACCGAAGATGCCTTGGCCAACAGGCTGAAAATTCGAGATGCGCTCCAGGGGGAAACCGACATTCTCTTGCGCCAGCATTAGGGTTAGCCATGCCCAGTATACGGCAATCGTGGGTGCTCGCTTAGGCGCAAGCGAAACCCGGCGACAAGCGTTTCTTCTCGTTCAAGGACCTTCACCCCCGAATCAGCGATTCCCCGGGAAAAAAGATTAAAACCATTATTCGCATGGCTCACCGGCTCAAGGGCGAAGAAAGACTCTTCGGGGGGCGTATACAAAATCAGATGACCCAGGCTTGAGTCCGCATGGAGTTCCGCTTGAATACAGCTACCGGGCCAGTGAATCCTGGCAGAGTGATTCCAGCCCGAAAAGCAGGTATCGAAGCCATCGGAAGGGATCGGCCGAACCCTGTCGAATTGCTGATCGAGATCCAGGGCGCGGGGCGCGCCCTCGGGGCTGAGCTCGCTGAAGGCGGCCCTGGCCAAAAACTCCAACTCCACCTTCTCTTCCGCATCCACGATCGTCCTCTGGAAATAAGGGTGGAAACCTAGCCCCCCCGGCATGGGTCGATCCCCAACGTTAGTGAGGGCCAGTTGCGCCGTGAGAGTATCTGCGGCGAGGCCGTAGGTGACCTCGACATGAAAGGGGAAAGGGAAATCCTGATCCGAGAAGTCAGCCGTCCGCAGGGAGAGTTTTACCTCATTCGGAGTCTGGTTATCTAAGCGCCAGGGCCGATTCCGCACGCAACCATGAATCGCGTAGCCCCCTTCTGCATTGGCTTGTAGTCGATACTCTTTGCCTGCGAAGGTGAAGCGAGCGTGGGTCAGGCGATTGGAAAATGGCGCCAGCAAGAAACAGGACATCGCGGACGAGTCTCCAGCCGCCAGAGCCGATCCCGGGGTCGGGCGCAAAATGGGCACCCATCGCTCTTCAGACCGCCAGGCAAGGGTTGAGATGCTTGCGCCTGCGCCAGGCTCGATCACCAGGCGGAGCCGAGAGTTTTCCAAGCAAAGAGACTGCATAGCGTTCATGCAATCACTGCTGGGAGCCCGGCTCAGTCGAAGCCCACGGATCGCGATAGCCGGGCGCAGCCGGGCGCAAGTGCCCGAGCCCGTAATTCTCTGGAAACCGGGTGGTGGTGTCCCAGAGGTAGTCGCCGAATAGGAAGGGCTGGAAGGGCTCTGCGCCCGGAATAGGCAATGGCGCGATCAGTGTGTCTGGCCGCGGCTCAAAAAAGAACGGGATCGAGAAGCGCTCCGGCCCTGCCGAGAGGACACGGTGACGGGTCGCCCGAATCCTTTTCCCCGTCCACCGCGAAAGCAGCCCTCCAAAGTTGACGGCGAAGCCCCCAGGCGGAATGCCGACATCGACCCATTCGCCCGATCTGCTTTGCGCTTGCAATCCGGGCACCTCGCAATCCGCGAGAAGAGTCACGAGCCCGGTATCCACGTGCGCACCGCAAACGATTTCGTAATTCTGTGAATCCTGTGTGATAAAGGCCGAGGATTCCTGGGAGAGAGCGCCCTGGGGCAAAGGCCGCGCGGGGTAACGCAAGAGCCTCAGGGTTGAGATCCCGTCTCGAAAGGCATCGGCAAAGATCGCCTCATCGATACCCAAACTACGCGAAAGAGAAGCCAACAGAGTATTCCCGATGCTCTCCATGGCCTGATAGAAATCCGAAACGTCTGCTCTCCACCCCGGAGTCTCAATCTCGCTTGGAAACACCGACGGCTCGTAAAGAAGATCGGGGGCCTCCAAAGAGGGCAGCGAGCGGCCGCAATCGGGCCCAATTTCAAAGCCCTCCCGGCAGAGCGAATCGCCCGAATGGAGAGGAAACCAGCCCCGGTATAGATTCGAGTTTTCGGGTGCGAAATTTCGTTTCCAGAGCTTACGCTGCTCCGCCTCGGGGAGACCAAAAATCCGCAACATCGACTTCCGGCGATCGGCGCCGAGCTCGGCGGTATGGGGCGTTCCCGTGATCACCATAAAGCCGGACAGACTGGCGGCGCGGAATATTTCAAGGTCGGTGGCGACTTGGCGCTGGGATTTCGGCTCGAAGAGCGTGCCGATATCAATCGTGGGAATCCCGCCAGTAGGGTTCATCGACCGAGGCCCGCTCTGCGTCTTCTTTCAATCAACTCGATTTATCCCGGCTCGTGGCCGGACCTCATAGCCCGGATTCTTGGGCGAGGTGTCCACCATCTCGGCGGGGAAGCCCGGCGCCTCGACCCGGCTTCCCGTGGCTTCCTCTAGGCGCCGAATGACATTCGGTGACCACTCCCTCGGCCCAAACCTCTGGGCGGCATCGTTAAAAATCTCCAAAAGCATCGGTGAAATCTCTAGCGGAACCCCTGCTCGGTCGGCAAGTGCCTGAAAGAGAGAGACGTCCTTGAGGACAAGATCCATAGTGAAATTGATATCTCGACTGCCATTCAGGATAACCTGACTCTCGGTTTCGTGAACGAACGAATTGCCCGACGAAATCCGGATCGCCTCATAGGTCGTCGCCAGATCCATGCCCGCCTGCTGCGAAGTCACGAGCGCCTCGGAGAGAGCGACCAGGTTGGCAGTCGCAAGGTAGTTCGTGACGACCTTCAGAATCGATGCAGAACCGAGCTCGCCGGTATGCAGAATTTCGTGCCCGATCTCTGAGAGAGTCGGGAGCAGACGCTCAAAGACAGCCCGTTCGCACCCTGCAAAAATGGCGATATTCCCTGTGGCCGCGCGATGACACCCGCCTGAGACCGGACAATCCGCCGGCGATGCCCCCTGCCCTCTCACCTTCTCGCCCAGTCTTCGAACTTCTTGCGAGTCTGTGGTGCTCATTTCGGCCCAAATGCTGCCTTGAGACAACCCCGAAAGGGCTCCATCGGCCCCTTCCATCACAGCGGCGCTCGCTGCTGGGCTCGGCAGGCACGTGATCAGAAGATCGGCCGACTCGGCCACAGCTCTCGGGTTGGCCCCCTTCCGCGCACCGGCCGCGATCAAAGGGGCCTCCGCCTCCGCATCGAGGTCGAGGACGGTAAGCCCGATTCCCGCTCTCAGAACGCTTCCCGCGAGCTTTGCACCGACGTTTCCGAGGCCAATAAAACCAACCGAAAATTGCTCTCTCACAGATCTCCCCCGTCGCTCGACCCAAGGCTATGCAGCCTATTCGAAGCTCAAGGTTAAATAACCCCAGGGCCGCCGACCAGAAAGACATCCCAAACCCCGAGCAGACACCCAGCGACTGCATTCGTCCGCAGTCCCCCGGTGCGGCCGGGTTGCAGGAAGCGGCCGAAACTCTTCCCGGTATCGTAACCCGGGCGCGATCCGAACGCGCGACCCCCAGCTTCGGAGGCAGAAACCAGAATCCGAATAGAGGAGAATTGCCATGTACTGAGGCGACTCCCGGAGGATCGAAGGCCGCTGGTCTACCCTACATGGCCCAGTCTATAGAATGGGCCTTTGAAATTCCTGTCCGCTAGTGGTAGCGGACCTATTGAAGCGCCGGTGCACACGCCTGCTTCCCAAGCGGCCGTGCGCCACGACCTACCGGACGCTCATAGTCGGATACGCCTCGCCCAGCACAGACTGACACTGCTCCGGTGCGACTCGGCCTCGCTCGGCCCACACATCGGTCGCCTTGAGCCCCTGACCGGCAGCCGTATTGAGATCGCGCAGGATGACGCCGGGAACCTCTACATCGCCCGCGAGCAGCAAGTGGTGCGACGCTTCTGCGGAGTCATAGCCGGCGCTGCGCGCGTTCGCCTCGTCGCGGCAGACAAATACGGTGTAGACGCTGCCCCAGCCGCCCAGATCTTCGTCGCTCAGGGAGTCGACCGTCGCGGTGGTCTTCATCTCGACCGCCATGAAGCCGTAGAATTCACGGCCGGACGCCGCCTCGGGCACATGGCCGTGAAAGACCGCGCACTTGCCGCCCCCGAGGCTCGGGTAGGTGATCATGTAGCGAGCGTCCTCGTTGGGAAACACGCCGGGCAGGCTTGCGTCGGCGGGGCGAAACATCTGCATGTCACGCTCCGACGTCATCTGTTCGGCGAGAGCGTGGCCCACGGCGTATTGGATCGGCCATTCGAGGGCCTTGCCGTTGAGCCGCGCCTTGATCTCGCTCGCGGTCGTCCACGGCTCGCCGTCTACCTTCACGGCGAACTTCTCTGCCTTGGTAAGACTGGCCGGGTGGCTCTTCGAGCGGTACACGCGGGCCAGAACCACGAAGCCGCTCTCTGTCGACGTGAAGGTCGTCGTGAAGGTGCGTCCCAGACCCTTTTCGGCCATGTTGACCGAGGCAAACGGCATGCCGTCATCCCCATAGGCCGTCAGAGCTGCGTACCGCGCCCATTTAGGGAAGCTTCCGGTGAGCGTCGCTGTGGTGTCCTTCTCAAATGCGGTGATCCAGTACTCGGCGCTGAAATCCGGCATGGCGACGTTGAGCGAGTTGGTCCGCCAGTTGTCCGACGCATGCGAGAGGATATTCCACGCCGACCCACGGTACAGCTTGTAGACGAAGCCCAGGGCCCGCTCCATCTTGGCGGCGTGAGAGTTCTCCCCAGGCCCCTGATCGACGACGCTGTCGCCAGCCTGATCCGGAAGCACGGCGAGAGCGGCAAGCGCGGTAATGGCGCCCGAAACCAGCAGACTCACGGTCGCGAGTGCCAGTAC
>JAPKBZ010000007.1 GCA_028823175.1 Myxococcota bacterium | reverse complement strand
GTTGAAGCGGTCTGGGCGGCGTGGAGCAAGCTGAACGCACCGGTCGCGCGGGCGAAATCCTCTGGACCTAGTGCCGGCGCCCCTCGGTTCGGAGAGATTTCACGATTCTGTCAATTCTGGCGCGATCGGCGACCGAGAGTTCGTCGAATTCGATGCCCATCCCCGGCAACTTTGACCGGCCCGGTTCCGAAACCCGAACCACGAGGGCGGTCGTTTCGATCATGCCCTCACCACCGGGAAGTGCGAAACGAAGAGCGATTTCGGTACCAACCGGCTTGGGCGTTCGCGTTTCGATGAACAACCCACCCTCGTTGATATCCCGGGTGAATTCAGAAAACATCTCATCCACCGTCGAATACTCGATGCGCACCATCAGTTCAGCCCGCAACGTGCCTCGACGCTCGAGTTCCCTGGCTTGTGGGTACTCTCCGAGTTCCCGAAGACTCAATTTGGCCATCTAAAGCCTCTCCCCGATCCGTTCCGACCGTATGGGAACCTATCGACCAACTTGGGCCGCTCCATGAGTCCGGGTTTGAGTTTGCCTCGCCTCGACCTGTGATGAGGGGTCTATTCTCTTGTAAATTACTGTAATTACTCACTTATTTTTCCATTTTCCTGAAAGCTGTAGAACCCCTCCTCGGCAACGATCACGTGGTCGACGACTCGGATCCCCAGAACCTCGCCGGCCTCTACCAGACGCCGGGTCACCCTCAGGTCCTCAGCGCTCGGCTCAGGGTTCCCGCTGGGGTGGTTGTGCACCAGCACCAGCGCCGCAGCGGCTGCGCCGATCGCATGCCGGAAAACCTCCCGGGGATGGACCAGACTCGCCGTCAGAGTTCCCTGGGAAATCTGGGACTCACACAGAACCCGGTGCCGCCCGTCCAACAACAGGGTCATGAAATACTCCTGCTTGCGGTCGCGCAGGCGCTGGCAGAAATGGCGATAGACGTCTCGCGGGCTCTTGATCGGGTCACCGGCACGCAGCGGCCGCGCAGCCATCCTGCGGCCCATTTCGACGGCCGCCATCAACGAGGCCAACTTTGCGGGGCCGATGCCCTTGATGGGCCGCAGACCCGAGGGTGGATACGTCGCCAACCGTTCGAGGCGGCCGCACGCGGTGAGGATCTCGGCTGAGACCTCGAGAGCCGAGTTGCCCCCCGCCCCGGTCCCGATCACCAGGGCCAAGATTTCTTGATCGCTCAGGCGTGCCCCACCCAGATGAAAAAGGCACTCCCTTGCTCGGTCCAGCCCGGCGCCGACTGGCCCTCCGAGGTCAACCCGGTTCAGCCGCGGCGTCCTGGAGAGCGTGTCCAGTCCGGAATCCACTCGTTCCATCGATGGTCTCCCGGGACCGGGATCCCGAGCTTAGCCGTGGTCGGCCCTGAAGTCAGGTCCAGCCCGAACGGGCATCACCCAGAGTCCAAACAGCTCTGCTCGCGCTCGCGGGCCGAGTTCAAAATTTCTAGGAATCGGGAGGCCGTCATCTGCGGTGCGAGGAGACTTCGCAGGGACTCAACCCGTGCCTCCTCGGTGCTTTCGATTTTGTTTGCGAATGCCCAAAGTAACGACAGAAAGCCTTTTGCCCCGGCGGCGTTCCCCAAAGCCATCTCGAGTTCCAGGGAAGAGACAGGATGCAGTTGGCTGCCGTCCACGAATTCCACGCCCCCTCCAGGCGAGAGCTCTCCCATCCGGCGCATGGCGGCCCGCACGTATCGATCGGTGAAACTCCCACTCGGCCTAAGGGCTCGAGCGAGATCCCCGGAATCGAGCTGCTCCCTGATCGATTGGTCGAGCAAGAGAGCACAGCCACGAACATCATCGGGCGCAAGTGAGCCCAGCCCGCTCGTTGCCCGCTCGACTCTTTCCTTCGCCGACTCCGCGAGCACCAGGTCCACCGAAAACACGTGGAGGTCTCGAGGAGCATCTAGAGACTGCCTCGACCTGACCTCCACGTCCTGGGCGCGTTGGCTCAACACCAGTTTGACCATCAGGTCTTCCCCGAGTTGCTGGGAATAGCTCTCGGCGATAAACGGGCTCAGAATCTCCGCAACGCTGGCTGCGGCTTCGTCGGAAATCGACGTTTCGGTCAAGATCACACCGTAGCCGTCATCCGCCTCCTGCAGCCGAAAAGTCAGGGCTTCGTCGGTCAGGAAGGAAAGGCTCGTTCGGCCGGCGAAATAGCGATGCGACACGCCCACTAGCCGGTTGGGAAGAGGGGAAAGGTCCAACTCCACGCTCTCGGCTGCATCGCCCAGGTTGAAGGTGACTGAGCCCTGCCGGTATCCCTCTGCGAAGGCTCGAATCGTCAGCGAGTCCCGAGGCCCCGCATCGAGCCTAGATGGCACGAGAAGAGTAACCGGAGCCTCAGCCTGCTCGAAACGCTTCTGAAAACCGGACCTCACGTAGAAAATGTCGAGATAGGCGTCCGACGGCGTGGTCGTCACCAAAATTCGTCTCTGGGCGTACATATGGTCGCTTCCGCGGACCAGAGAGACGAGAGGCGCCGAAAGGTGACGAAAGCTCCAAGAAACCCGACTTTCCGGGCTCATGTCCAGAACTTCAGCCAACGCGCTAGGGGGGGCTTCCGCCCGCGCGTTGGGCAAAAGAAGCGTAAGCAAGAAAGCACACGCAAGCAGCTCCCGGGATCGACGCACGATCAACCGGCCAAAACCGTCGTCACTGGCGAGACCTCCAACCCAGCCCGTCAAGATGAGCAAGTCGTCCAGCATAACGAGGTAGGCGGAATTCCGCCTCGCTGATCGATCTAGCGGCTGATTGATCTAGCGGTGGCCGCTTGAGTCTTGCCCTCGGGAGGCCGCTTCAAAGTCTTCTGCGAGCAGGTTGGCTCTCTGGTTAGGACTCTGGCGGAGCGCGGTGATGATTTCGGGCAACTCACCCCTCTGTCTCGCATGCCGGGCGAGGTTCGCGATCCACAACTCCTGCTCGGCCAAGGTCGAACTACTGAGGGCCGACGCGAAGTCGCCCGGATTTCGTTTCAGGCGTGCCAGCCACTCTTCGGCGCTGGGCTGTTTTTCCTGGGCCCGTACGCGACTCGGTACGGCCACCATCCGGGCACCCTGCGGCCGGGCTTCGAGATTCCCTTCCGTCAACTCGTAGAAAACGTCGTCTTTCACAACCCCTCCACGGAATCCACGGGCATACTGGGAAAACTCATTCAGGGGAATCGGGTTAATGAGATGAGGCGGCGGCTCCGGCACCCGAACGGGGCCGGATTGCAGCCTGATCTGAAAACTCGCACCGGGGACGCTCGTCCGACCAGCTGCCAACTTCTGCGAATGGGCGGGCAAAGAAATACCCGCGAGAACCGCACCATCCGTGGGAAGGGTTTGGGTCGCCAAGGAACCACCCGGTACCTCGAGGACCAGCGCCTTTTCAACTTCTCCGGCCCCCCCGATGATTCCCAGTGCAATCAGGGCGACGGAAACGGGGGCCAGAACCCGGGGGTTCATAAGCAGGCTAAAAGCCCCTTGCAGCGATTCCATCCAGGAAACCCGGCTCTCCGCCTCGTGAACTCGTCGCATCACCGACTCACTGAACCCTAAGGAAACCTCGGGTTCGGGGAGGGAGCGCAGGAGAGTGAGCGTTTGCTGCATCGATCGAATTTCAGCAAGGCAATCGGAACAACCGTCGAGATGCGCGTCAAAAAGTGCACGCTTCTCCAGCGGGAGGTGGCCTTCCAAGTAGTCGGCCATGTGATCTTGAATGCCGGAGTGATTCACGGAGAAGATTCCTTGTCGTTTAGACCTAGAAGGTCGCTCAGTTCGACACGAAGGGCTTGCCTTGCTCGATGGATTCGGGACTTGACCGTTCCCTCTGCAATGCTCAGAACCTCGGCGATCTCAGCGTACGCTAGCCCCTGGATGTCGTAGAGAACCACCGGCATACGAAGAGCGGGTGAGAGGCGCTGCAATGCCTGCCGAACATGAGCCGTCAATTCCGTACCCGAGGTGGCATCCTCGGGGTCCCTCGGGGAATAGGGGAGGTCGTCTCCCGCCGCGTGACGAACGGCCAATCTATCCACCCGGGCTCGGCTCCGCCCGAGAGTTCTGCGGCGATTGAGCGCGGCATTCGCCGCCACGCGGTAGACAAAGGTGGAAAATTTGGACTCGCCCCGAAAGCGCCGCCCGTGCCTGTGAAGGCTCAAAAACGTCTCCTGAGCGACGTCTTCGGCCTCCTCACGAGTGCCCATCATGCGCATCAGAAGGCCGAATACCCGGCGCTCGTGGCGCCGGACCAACTGCTCGAATGCACCGTCCTCGCCGTCCTTCCAGGCCCGGATCAGGTCGGCATCGGGGTCCTCGATGACGACCCGACGGCGCCGGGATGAGGAATTCCCGCTCTCCACCCCGGCCATCGAACCTCGCTCCACCATTTCGAAACTCATCGACTTCCTCCAGAGCGAATGACCCCGCTGCGCCGGGGGCGGTTCCTCATTCTTTTCGTCGGAGGGCAGGATCATGCCTCGCCCGGGACTCCCGGCCCGAATTCTCCTTCACCTTCGCGCACAAAGGTCCCGCTCTTGCCACCCGTCTTGGAGACCAAGCGAAGGTTTTGCAGGCTCATCCCTCGATCGATCGCCTTGCACATATCGTAAACCGTCAGTCCCGCAGCAGATGCAGCCACCAGGGCCTCCATTTCAACACCCGTGCGCCAATGGGTCTCGACGATGGCCTGAACCGCCAGGCAACTCGTCTCCCGATCCGGGCGCAGGAGAATCTCCACCGAATCAATCGGCAGGGGATGGGCGAGGGGAATCCAGTCGGCAGTTCGCTTGGCGGCCTGAATTCCCGCGATTCGAGCGACCGCGAGCACATCGCCTTTGGGCAGGTCCGCCGCCGTGATCCGACGCAGGGTGGCCGGCTCCATGCTCACCTCGCATCGGGCGACGCAGCGGCGGTGTGAAAGAGGCTTCTCTCCCACATTGACCATCCTCGCGTGACCTTCCTCGTCGAGGTGGGTCAACCTACCGGGCTTGGTCGATTCATCGCTCATGTGGGCTCCATTCGCAGCACCCAATCATAGAGGTCGGCATAGATCTTCTCTCGATCGGGCTCGTTGAAAATTTCGTGCATCAATCCGGGGTAGGTCAACAACTCTGCTCGGAGGCCTTCACTCCGCTCGGAATTGGCATAAAAGCGCTGGCTCCCCTCGACTAGGCAGAGCGGGTCGGACTCTCCATGCAGGAGCAAGAGCGGAACACTGAGGCTGCCGGCTGCCCTTTCCATGCGCTCAATAGTATCTGACATGCCGGCGCCCATGGCGGCGGTCACCTGACCGTGCACCAGGGGGTCTTGCAGGTATTCCTCGATGATTTCGGGTCGAGTCGAAAGCCCTTGGGCATTGAGACCCGCGTTCATAGCCATACGTGGAGCAATCCGTCTCAACAGCCTGGCGAGGGCGAGCTTCAGGGGAGACAGGTCAGGGGAGAGCGAGAGTGCGGGACCCGAAGCGGCGACCACGTCCACGTCGACCGGACGCTCGCATGCCATGGCTGTCACGATTAAGCCGCCCATACTGTGGCCCACCAAGGCCCGAGAAAGACCGGGATGCTTTTCTGCGACTACGGAGATCAAGCGCTCCACGTCGTCGAAAAACTCCTCAAACCGGTCGACGTGACCGCGTTTGCCCGGCGAACGACCGTGCCCCTGTTGATCGTGGGCGTAGACGGCAAAGCCACGCCGCGCGAACCAACTGGCCATCTCTTCGTAACGGCCGCCATGCTCACCAAAGCCATGAACTAGGACCAGGACTCTTTGGGGGTGGGCCGGAAGCCAGGAGCGCAGAAAGAGTTCCCTGCTTCGGCTCCCCTCGAAGTGGCCTTCTACACGCCGCAGATTGTCAGGCCCCACGACGCAGCTCCCCCCATTGATCGCCTTCGCCACCCGGCGCGTTGAAGCGAGTTGGGCTCATCGAGCCGGAGGAGTGATCAGGAAGTGCCGAGTTCTCGTACCCGCGCACGCGCCTCCAACACCTTCTCGAGATAGGCGACGCCGCGAATTCTCGAGCCCCAGAAATAGGCCGAAATGCCCTTTTCAATCCCCAGTCGCTCGATATTGTGCGCCAGAATGAAACAGCCGGCTTCAATATTGCTCTCAACAGTCGCCAGATTTCCTGCCAGGCCCAGGGGCTGCATCATATGAGGCATCACCTGCATCAGGCCCACCGCACCTTTCGGACTTCGAGCCCAGGGGCGCGCGCTGCTCTCTACAAGGACGACCGCCATCACGAGATCCGGATCGAGCCGATAGCGCGCGCTATAGCGATCGATCGCTGCAACGATCCGGACTCGCTCACCCGGGGACAACGAGGGATTGGCAAGACGCAGACTCTGCTCGAGTGCATCCACAGGGGCCACGTGAGGCGGTGCGCTCGAAACCGCCGGCAGGGCAACCGCTTCGCCCTCTGCGGGCAAAAGCGGTTGAATTCCGCCGCTCATGAACGCGGTTGCGAGAAGGGCAATCAGGCCCACCCTTCTGCGTCGCCTCCACAACCTGTCGTGCTTCCCCAGATCCAAGCTGAGCCTCCGCTAGCGGACACCCGTACCTGGATCAACTGCTCCAACACGGCGACAGAATTCCGCTTTCGCGAATTCCTCACCGGTCAAAACAGGGTCTGGGGGGTACCGCCGAAGTTCTCTCTCGCGCCCGACTCGATCCGGCTGCCCGAACCCCTCTCTGGGGAGTTCACAGCTTACCGATCGGTTAAGTAGACTATACTCGCGCTCTCGGCCGGAAACCATCGGCTTTTGCCCAAAACCGAGCAAAAGCCGGCCGGTTGAATTCCCCAGGATGCTGGGGCTGAATGGCGCAGTTCTCGAGCTTTCCCTGGATTCCCGGGGGATTCGTTACCTTGCAGCCCGGGCGCCTTCGGACACCCTATTTTTCACCGGCCCGCCGCTTTCCGTTCGCATCCGAACCCGGTGATCACCTGCAGGAATACGGACAGGGGCAAGCTTGATCATGGCTCCCACCCACACGGACCACACGGAGCACGCGGACCACACGGACTCCGAAGGGCTAGACGCCGAGAGCCGCAAACTGCTGGAGACACTCGAGAAACTCCACCCCCTGTTCCTGGCGTGGGGGGACGATTTTCAACTCCTTGGGCTCAGTCACCAGGCCTCTCGGCTACTGGAGCCTTCCCGCCCCGACGGGCGTATCGCGTCGGCAGTCGATTTCTTCCACAGCCTGGCGACCGAGCGAAGCCCTGACTGGGTTCGGGGGCAGCTATCCGCCGCGACTGCACCCCTCGAGGATGGCCAAGGCTTTGCAACCACCCAGCTCCAGTTGGGTTCGCGCAGCGACCCTTTCCCTTGTGCCTATCTCACGCTCCTGTCCAGATCTGCTGGCAGCTCTCGATCCGCGACGTTCTGCTTCTTCGAGATCGAGGAGGCCCCCCGAAAGAATATGTTCGGAGTACCCGACCCGAGCCCGCTGAACTCTGCCGCCTTCGAACTCAGTCCCGATCCCATCATCGCCGTCAATTCGAAGGGCGAGATTATCCGACTGAATCGAGCCGCATCCGATCTCGAAGCGATGCCGCCGGAGCGACCCAACTCCCAGGCCGACCCTGGGCCAGAGAGTCTGCGCGGTCGCCTGTCCGAAGCCCTCGAAACCCTGACCCCCACAAACGATGCCGAGCTTCCCCGGATCCGCTGGCCACGAGGCGACGGCCGTCTTGCTGAGTTCTCGCTCTCGACTCGCTCCCTGGGCAAAGTCCGGAACGACCAGGTCAGCCATCTCGTCTGGCTCCGCGAGACGGTTCCGCACGATAAACAGACCGAAGGCACCCTCAGCGAACTCGATGAGGCCCTACACAAGACTGACGATCTAATTCACGATCTCCGCTCGCCCCTGCTCGCACTTCTCGGTTTCGCACGCCTACTCAAAGAGGACTACGCGCAACTGCTGGACGATCCCGGGCGGCGTTTCACTCTCCGAATCGACGAGGCCGCCTCGGAAATGAAGGAGGTCCTCGAAAAGTTTGAGGAATCCTCGTCATGAATCACTGAGTTCCGCACTCAACCTCCCTCGCCCCGCACCGAGTACTTGAATCACCCCAAAACCCCGGGATCAAGTTGAAGGAGATAGTTCTCTCAGCCTTGCTCGTACTCGATCCATCATTTAGGGTCTCGACTCACCACGAAAGCAAGAGACTTGAGCGCATGAAAAATTCCCGAGGGCAGTCGAATGTATCCTGAGCTCTTCACGATCCCAGGGATCAACTACACCGTAAGCACGTTCGGTGTACTGATGTCACTGGGCTTCCTGATTGGTTACTGGATCACATATAGTCGCATCGAGGAGTTGGGCCTCGACCCGGAGCCGGTCACCAATATCCTTATTTGGATCATGCTCGGCGGAATCATCGGATCGAAGCTCTACTACGCGACCGATGTTTCCATCAGAGAGGGCTACCCCTTTGCCGACCTTCTCTTCGCGCGCGCCGGCATCACCTGGTATGGCGGACTCATGGGGGGCACCCTCGCGGGCATACTGGGCTGCCGCTTCCTGAACATACCTACGCTGGCTTTCTCGAACGCCGTCGCGCCGGCCCTAGCGGTCGGGCAATCGCTCGGACGTATCGGGTGCTTTCTTGTGGGGGACGACTACGGAAGAGTCTCGAGTGTCCCCTGGGCCGTAGCCTTCCCCAACGGTTCCCCCCCCACCTTCGACCGGGTTCACCCGACCCAACTCTACGAGGTCGGCTGGCTCCTCCCTGTTGCCCTTTTTCTTTGGTGGAGACGCGACAAGAGCCCGTTCCTATTGGGTGAGTACCTCGTTCTCAACGGGGCGGGGCGGATCGTCATCGAGAACTGGCGGGTCAATCCAAAGGTCTTCCTCGGAATGACCGAACCCCAACTGATCGGATTCGCCTTGGTGTGCATCGGAAGCGGTCTATGGTTCTACTTCCTCAAGACGGGACAGGGCATGGCGTCGGCGCAGGCGACGAACTGAGCCGGGACTCGCCGTTCTAGGCAGCCGCGATCGCCGCAGGCCCGGGGCGAAAGAAGCGGCCTTAATCCGGTTTTTTCCCCAAGTCATTCAGGGCGGCGATCTGACTGCGAAGCTCGACCGGAATCTCGGCTTCTCGGCTCTTCTCCACATGCTTTGCCGCGGCCAAGGCAAGGCCAACCCGCCCCCGATCGTCGCCGATACCCTCGCATGTCAGCCAGATCGAGAGATTTTCGACACAGCAGGCGTAATCCCGGGCGAGGAAGGCCCGCATTGCCTGGGCGAAGGCGGACGCCCCAGCGACCGCCGGGGCGTTGTGGAGCCGCTCTAATATTTGGAGGGCTTCCTCGTAGAAACCACTGTCGATATACGAGGTGGCCGCTTTTAGAAAGCCGGCTTCTTCGCTTCCGTGAATCTCGACAAACAAGGCCTGGAAGTCTCTTGAAAAAACGTTTTCGACGGCTTCGCGCTCTTCGTATAAGCAACGAGCGAGTAGATCGTTGTCTCTATCCTCGACGAGTAGGCGGATGAGCTGACTGCTCGTCAGCGCGAGCAATGCCTCCAACTCGAAGACCGACTCTTCCAACCGAGAAGCCGAGGAACTCAAGATCCGCTCGAACTCGCGTGAAAGCTCGGGCGCCAGGGGGTTCGCGTCGATCTTCAGCGCGTCGGCTCGAGACCCGTACCGCTCCTGTTGATAGAGGTTCTCACGAAGAATCATTGCCTCATGGAAGAGTGAGCCAATAGCCAGATCAAAGAGGGCCTCGGTTCGAAACTCTACCGGTGCGCCTCCAGCATCTGCACGAAAGATCGAGTGGCACTTTTCTTTGAGTCGATAGAGAGCACTCGAGGCACTGTCGCCGACCACGCTCTCGACCAGAGCAAAGGACAGATCGTCGGATTGATAGCGAGCAACCAACTCGGCAAGTTCTTTATGGACGACCAGGAACTCGCGTATGACGTCGGCGATTCCAACGCGCTCATTCAGGGGCATGTCGCCACCCGGAGTGCCCATATCGGTCGCAATTTATCCAGACCGAACACCCTGTCCAGGACTCCATCGACTCGACGAGTTTGCTT
This sequence comes from Myxococcota bacterium, assembly GCA_028823175.1. Taxonomy (GTDB): domain Bacteria; phylum Myxococcota_A; class UBA9160; order UBA9160; family UBA4427; genus JAZXM01. The sequence continues at coordinate 78,912 of JAPKBZ010000007.1, read as the reverse complement.
CATCCGTGGCTCCCAATAATACGTTGGAGCATCGACTGGTCACTCTCATCAGCTGCAAGCGTCAGCGCCCAGTGAGGTTCATCGAGGTTCACGGGGAAAGTCTGTCCACGATCTCCGAGGATGGAAACCCCTGCCTCTCGGGCGATCACCAGCCCGACCCTTCCCCGAATCGATATTCCCGTTGCGTTGGCCCGATCCGCTAAGCGCAATCCCGCCCGGACGCCCTCTATCAGGGGCGCGACGGCGACGGCCCCTCCGCAGGCGGGGACGACTTCGAGGCCCTCCGCACTCAGCGCAAGGCGAATCGGATCCGGAACGTTGTGGGAGACCAAAATGACGTCTCCGTCGGCGGTCGCAGAAGCCCGCTCTGCGACCTTTTCACTCCCCAGAGTTTCCGCCCCGGCACCGAGACTTCCACGGAAAAGCACACCCTCGCGGGGAAGCGCGACCAGGGCAGATTTCAGCTCCCCGCCCAGGGCCAACCCAACGATCACGGCGTAGGGCCCTCTCTTTTCGAGATAAGAGTGAAGCGTGCCATCTATGGGGTCGATGATGACGAGAGATTCGCCTTGTGCTGGGAACCTCTCTACCCCGGGAGTCTCTTCCTCTGCCGCCAAGGCGACGGTCGAAAAATGCTCATAGAGCTCCGATAGAATGATTTCCTGAACTCGCGTGTCCGCCTCGGTGAGAGCCTGCTTGACCGCGGTCCTCTCTCCCAGCTTGGGGGTGTTGACCACGGTCCCCTCGAGCAATCGGGCGAGCTCTGCGGCCCGGTATACGGCCGGAGTCATCTTGGTGACGAAATCAGCGGGACTCGGCTGGTCCTTCATCGGGGCAGCTAGACCTTTAGAAACTCTGACGGGCTCTGGGGGGAAGGGGGAAGGGGGAAGGGGGAAGGGGGAAGGAAACCCTACCCCATGGCATCAGGGGTTGAACCCCGAACCGGTAGAAAACGGGAGAGCCCCAATAGCTCGCCCCAGGAGGGCGAAGCGCGAAAACCGGAATCCCCTCCAAGCGACCCCTGGTCTCGCACCTTGCGGCGGCTCCCGCCGCGCCCTGCCCAGTAGAGCTCGATGGACTTGGCCTCTTGTCCCGCGACTCATCCCTGAGCCATCGGCGACTCGAGGCCGCCCACTCAACTGCAGCCGCTCGTGCTACCGCAGTTGGGGCACTTATAGCAGGCCCCATTTCTGATCATGATGGAACCGCAGTCCATGCAGGATGGCGCATCGGCCTGGTTGATAAAGCTCGACCTGCTTGCAGCCGACTCTGCACTTCCGCCAGACCCACCGGCGACCGCACCCACCGCCTGAATCCCAGGCGCAGTGCCCGCTCCATCCCCTGAGCTGGCAGTGGCTCCCCCCTCTGCTTCCCCCTCAATAAAACGATTTCCGATATAACGGAACACATAGTCGGTCACCGACTTGGCAATCGGAATTTCCGGGTTGTTCGTAAACCCCGAAGGTTCGAATCGTGTATGGCTGAACTTGTCGACCAGGGCCTTTAGCGGCACACCGTACTGGAGGGCGATAGACGTCATCGTCGCGATGGTGTCCATCAGGCCGGAAATAGTACTCCCCTCCTTCGCCATCTTCAGGAAGATCTCACCCGGCTCACCCTCGTCATATAGACCGACTGTCAAATAACCCTCGTGACCTGCGATCGAGAATTTATGGGTGAATGCTTGGCGCTCATCCGACAGCTTCCGGCGGCGAGGGCGATACTCATCCAACTGAGTGACGCTCGCCCCCGACTCCTCTCCCTTGCCCGAGTTGAGAGGCTGGGTTCGCTTGCTCCCATCCCGATAGACCGCCAAGGCCTTGATGCCCAGTCTCCAACCCTCGGAATAGGCCTTCATTACGTCGTCGACGCTTGCCGACTCCGGAAGGTTGACCGTCTTGCTAATTGCCCCCGAGAGAAAGGGCTGCACTGCTCCCATCATTCGCAGATGGCCCATCCAATTGATCGAGCGTTTGCCGTTTCGAGGGCGAAAAGCACAGTCAAAAATCTCGATATGCTCCTCGCGAAGGCCCGGCGCGCCCTCAATCATCTCGTATTCATCCAGATAGGCGAGGATCTCTTTCGACTCCGCCTCGCTATACCCGATCTTCTTCAGCGCCATTCCGACGGTCTGGTTGGCGATCTTGAGAAAACCACCCCCGACGAGCTTCTTGTACTTGACCAGAGCGATGTCCGGTTCGACGCCTGTGGTGTCGCAGTCCATCATGAAAGCGATGGTTCCAGTAGGAGCCAACACTGTCACCTGAGCATTTTTGTAGCCGTGCTTCTTGCCATGCTCAAGAGCTCCATCCCACGCATCGCGGGAAGCCTTCAAAAGGTCGCCGGCGACCCCTTCGGAAGCCACCTGCTGAGCCGCATCCCGGTGCATCCCAATCACCTCGAGAAAGGGCTTTCGATTCATTCGATACCGGGAGAACGGCTTCATCGCCTCGGCAATCTTCGAACTCATCAAATAGGCCTCGCCGCACATCAGAGACGTGATCGCGGCGGCCAGGTTGCGCCCGCCCTCGCTGTCGTAGGGCTTCCCGTCGGCCATCAATAGAGCACCCAGGTTTGCATAACCCAGCCCGAGGGGCCTGAACAGGTGACTATTCTTCTCGATGGCCTTCGTGGGATAGCTCGCAAAATCAACGAGGATTTCTTGGGCCAAAATCGTTAGCGAAACCGAAAACCGAAAGTCGTCGATGGCGAAAGACTGGCCTTCCTCCGACACGAAGGTCATCAAGTTCAAGCTCGCAAGGTTGCAGGCCGTGTCGTCGAGGAACATGTACTCCGAGCACGGGTTGCTCGAGTTAATTCGACCCGAGGCCTTGACCGGATTCCAACGATTGATAGTGCTGTCGTACTGGATCCCTGGGTCTCCGCAGAGATGAGCGGCTTCGGCCATCTCCTTCAGCAATTCCTTGGCCTTGAATGTCTCGACCGAAAGGCCTTCTTTCACCGACCGTGTATCCCAGGCGCCGTCTGCCTCGGCCGAGCGCATGAAGGAATCCTTCACCCGCACCGAGTGGTTGGCATTCTGAAAATAGATCGAGTCGTAGGCGCCGCCCGGAACGTTGAACCCACCGTCGTATCCGGCGTCGATCAGGGACCAGGCCTTCTTTTCCTCGTCCGCCTTGCAGTGAATGAATTCACGGATATCAGGATGCTCAGCATCGAGAATCACCATCTTCGCGGCGCGTCTGGTCTTGCCTCCTGACTTGATCACACCGGCGAAAGCGTCGAAGCCCCGCATGAACGAAACCGGACCGGAAGCCATTCCGCCGCCAGTCAACTGCTCACGCGAAGAGCGAATCGCCGAGACATTGGTCCCTGCACCCGAGCCGCCCTTGAAGAGCATCGCCTCGGTCTTCGCCAGCCCCATGATCGATTCCATGGTGTCTTCAACCGAATTGATGAAGCAGGCGCTCGCCTGCTGCGGCGTATTATCCACGCCGAGGTTGAACCAAACGGGACTGTTGAAGGACATCTTCTGGTTTACCAGCAGGTAGACGAGTTCATCCGAAAACGCCTGAGCATCTTCCGGGGAGGCAAAATATTGGCCTTTGATGCCCCACTCCGTGATCCGTCCGGCCACGCGGCCGATCAGCTCCTTGACGCTTCTCTCGCGACCGGGCTGGCCGATATGACCGCGAAAATACTTCGACACCACGACATTCGTCGCCAGCTGCGACCAGCTCTTGGGGATCTCGACATCGGTCTGCTCAAAGACCGTCTCGCCCTTTTCGTTGCTGATATTCGCGGTTCGCAGTTCCCACTCGACGCTGTCGAAGGGGTCTGTACCCGCCCGAGTGAACCGGCGGGGAATCTTGAGTCCCTGTTTCTTCTTGCCCTTCCCGGCCTTCGTACCCGCCGCCTTGCCTTCCGCGTCCTCGAATGCTCCGACGGTGACTTCCGTTGGGTTTACCTGATTCTCTTCGTTCACAATTTGCCCCCCGTTCGATCAGGACGGCGCGTTTCAGTGAGCAGGACTCATCAGCCTCGTCGGTCGGGGTCAGTCGAATTTCTCACACTGCCCCGCCCCGCCTTACTGACTATGGATTTCCCTCAGCCTCCGGAACTCTCTTCTCCGACTCTCCCTGTTCCCGACCAGTTTCCTCATGAGAGCAACCTCGCATGAGATCAATTTCTATGGCAGGTCTAGGGAAGGTACCGCTTCGGACGATCATTCTTTCTAAGCCTGGTCTTGCTAAGCCCGGTCACACTTGCGTTTCTCTCGGGTCCCACGACCCACGCTCGGTGATCCTTGAATGTCTATGTCCTGAAGGGCCTTCTCGGATATTCGGTCCTCGGTTTTGCTGTGAGTACCATCATGCGTCCCAGTCGCGTGATGCGTACCGTTTGTCGAACTCCCCTTGATTAAGATTTCCTGTTGATTCGTTCTCGTGGCTCTTTGCCAGTTGACTCTCTTCCGACTCTCTTCCGACCGACTTCTAACTCTTCATTCGCTCGTTGACTCCTCGTCTGAGTCGCTTGCTGTCTCTTGTTGTCGCTTGTTGTCGCTTGTGTTGTCGCTTGTGTTGTCGCTTGTGTTGTCGCTTGTTATCTGTGTTGTCGCTTATTGCAGTCGCTTACTGAAGTCGGCTCCTTGTCGAACTTCCCAGAACTGTTGGCCTTTCGCGGTCAAGCTCTGTTTTCCTTTGATCGATCTCGCGGGCCGTTCGCCTTTTTCTTCGACCGCGACCGCCGGTGAATCCTATCCGGCCTGCCACCATTCACGCTACCCGTAACACTACGGAATCTGCTTTCGAGGCTGCTTTCTTCGGCCCATGCCAGAGCTCGCTCCAACTAAGGGCCGGCGCTTTTTTTCGGAAGCCGCTGGCGACACGCGTCCTGATGCGACGTTCTACTGACCCTGTGCGGCGACGACCGATTCCCGAAAACAACTCTCGCCTCGACTCGCCTTCCTAACGCCTTCCTAACGCCCTCTCATGGCCTCCTCAGGCGAGACAAATGCCCGCCTTACTCAAACCTCCGTTCTAAAGAATTCATTCCAATCCATAACTGCACCATAACTGTACCCACCGACCCGCCCGACAATTTCGTCAGCAAGGGGAGGCGCGAAACGGTCCCAAGGCATCCGGCGGCGAAGGCCGCCAAGGCCCCGGAGTATCGGCACCGATGCCGCGAGCATTTTTCGAATGGATGGAGAGGCGCCCCTAGGAGCGGCCGCCGCGATCGCTGAAAAAAGCGAACGTAGGATGGCGGGGCTCGGACGCCCCGAACGATTTCCTCGCAAAGAGGCCTCGCCTCGGATCATCGTCACTCAGTGGACGGGGGATATTTGGAAGACAAAAACACACAGATGAGGGGGGCGCCGGTACTCCCGGCGCCCCCGAACCCAAGCCGAATAAACTCGGGCTCAAGCTCGCGCTCCTCCTCGCAACCGCCAAGTTGCGACCCCCCCAGGCTACAGGAGGAGCATCACATCCCCGTCGACCCAGAATGCTGCGACTCGGGCTGCTCGTCAAGCCAAAATCCACAAAATATTGGGGTCGAAGGCATGCTCAACCACAACCGGTTGTGGATTTCTTGTCCCCGGGGGGACACTCCGAGAGGTGCGACTTCGCCTACTCGGGCAAGCCCGTGAAGCGAATCCCCAGGCCATCAGGGAGCTTGTACCGGATATTCATCCCGATCAGTAGGGCTGTGATGTCCTCGACTATGCGGGCGTTGGAAAGAGGGCCCCCGTCGAGCCCCCGGAGGCCGGGAACCAACTTGCAGAGTTCGATGACCTTCGACCGGGGTGCCTTCTTGCCCGACACCACGACATCGCAGTCCACCGGCTGGTCGAGTTGCCGCAACCGGTGCGCCGAAACATTTTGGAAGGCCGAGACGACATCGACGCCGCTCGGAGCCAGAGACTGAACCAACTCGGCAGCGGAACCCTGCCAGATCCCGACGGTTCGCATAGCCCCGTCACCGACCGCCGTCGCGAGAGGAACCGCCATGGAAACCAGAATCTGCCCCTCGGATAGCGCGTCCTTAATCCCCTTAACGGTCCCCGCGGTGTGCTCGAAGGGCACCGAAATGATCACAATGGCTGCCTGACCCGTGGCCTCACTGTTCTCGCAACCCGTGACGTCCGCACCCGGGATGGTCTGGCACACCTCTTCCGCAGCGCTCACCGCCCGATCGGCCTTCCGTGATCCGATCACCACACGGCGTCCCGCCTTGGCGAAACGCAGGGCCAAGCCCAGACCCTGATCCCCGGTCCCCCCGAGGATCGCAATTGCTTCTCCGTTCGTATCCGTCATAGCGCCAGAGACTAGCCCAGCTCCGCGCCCTCGCTGTTGGCCAGGGCGCGCAAATTGTCGAACGCGTAGATTCCCGTCTCGTGACCGTCGCTCCAATCGATCCCGATGGCGTACCGGCCCACCGAGTAGATCCGAACCGGGCGGACGTCGGCGGAAATCTCCGCGGCATCGAGCTTGCTGTCCCCGGTCCACTCGTCGACACAGAGCGCGCACGCGCAGGCCAGTCTCAATTCCCTGACCGGATAGAGGCTCTCCACCCCATCGGCCCAGCGAATACTCAGCTGCGTCGGACTGCTCTGGCGAATTTCGACCGGGGTGGTGCGAGAGGAGGCATCCATGAAGAACATGATAGGCCCATACGGCCATCCGGGCGATCTCCCGGCGCCGCTCCCCATCACGCCCACGCGTTGTATGCTTGGGCCATGACGAGCCTGGACCTCGAAGAAGCCGCCCGGGTGGCCTCGCACGCCTGCGACCTCGCACGCCGGGAGATCCTTCCGCGCTTCCGCAAGGTCGGCGTAGAAATCAAGGCCGATGGCTCACCCGTCACCGAAGCCGATCGAGCGGCGGAGAGGAGCATCCGGCAGACCCTGCTGTCCGCTTACCCGGATTTTGGCCTTCTCGGAGAGGAGTACGGGGAGACCGAAGGCAGCGGCCAGGGACCGCGCTGGATTGTGGATCCCATCGACGGCACCATCGCATTCTCCCGGGGGATCCCGCTCTTCGGCACCCTCATCGCCTTGATCGAGGACGACGCCCCCGTCCTTGGGATCATCGACTTGCCCGCCCTCGATGAGCGCTACGTAGGCTGGAAGGGCGCGGGCTGCCGACGCAACGGACAACTCGTTCAGGTCTCGGACCAAGCCGATCTCGGGCAAAGCCTGGCCGGCACCGGCGACCGAATCTGCTTCGAGTGGGCAGGGCGACAGGCCGCTCTCGAACGCATGCTCTCGGCGATTCCCTTGGTCCGCAGCTACACCGACGCTTTCGGCCACGCCCTGGCGCTCTCGGGGGCCCTGGACGTCATGGTCGACTGCGATCTCAACCCCTGGGATGCGGCGGCCACCCAACTCCTGGCCGTCGAAGCCGGAGGGGCATGCGTGACCCTTCGTGGAGCCCGGGACAAGCTCGACCTGATCTTCGGCAGCCCGGCGCTCGTAGAACAGGTCGCCGAATTCTTCGAACCGGATGCCTGATCCAGGCCTGAATCCCGCCCTGGATCCCTCGAATTTCGGGGGTAAATCCAGTTCCCTCGGCGCCGCTGCGCTATCGTCGAGAACCCGCGATCCACGTACGCGGACCGGGTAGGGACGGCGACTCCGCGTGCCGCCCGAAACGCCATCGCACGGCCCGAACGCCCCCCCAAACCCTTAGATCTTGGTCTCAGGGGGTCCCGGTCCGGCGCCAGGCGGCGAGCTTCCGCCAGGGCCGGCATCCCCCGGTCCCGGCAGTCAACAATCGACCCGTGAACAGGAAGGACCCAGCAGGATGACGACCCTCGCGCACCCCACCCTCAAAGAAACTCAGACCCTGCTCGATGCCGCCACTCGGCTACTCGAGAAAGCCATCGAGGCCGGCAAATCCCTGACCGAGGGGGGCAAACGAATCGACGATCACCAGGTCGCCACCGAACGAATCGCCTATGCGGCCACCGAGGCCGTCGCCGCCCACGAGCTCATCGTTGCCAGCCAGGAGATTCTCGCCGAGGGGCGGGGCGGGCCGATGTTCGAGAAGACGACCGTAGCCGCCGTGGGACAACTCGTGGAGGGACTGCGCAGCCGTCTTTCTGACTCGGCCGACGAGCTCGGGATCGGTGACGAGGGTATCGAAGCCGCGTTTCCCGCCGAGGTCCGTCAACTTTTGCGCAGAGCCAACAGCGAATCCCTCTGTCGCGAAATCGGCGCCCATGTGATCGCGAGCCGGGGGGTCAACGACTACCCCCTCGACGAGATGCACGAGCAGGTCCGGGAGCAGGTCCGGGAATTTGGGGCAAACGAGATCATGCCCCACGCCGAGCATATCCACCGCAACGACGATCTCGTCCCCGAAGAATTCATTACCAAAATGGCCGAGCTCGGTTTTTTCGGCCTTTCGGTTCCCGAGGAGTACGGCGGCGTCGAGATGGGAAATCTCGCCATGATCCTCACCACCGAGGAACTCTCGAGAGCCTCGTTGGCCGCGGCGGGTTCCCTCATCACCCGGCCCGAGATTCTGACCAAAGCGCTGATGGGCGGAGGCACCGCCAAGCAAAAGGGCGAATGGCTCCCGCGCCTGGCTTCGGGCGAAATAATGGTGGGGATTTCAGTGACCGAGCCGGGAATCGGGAGCAACGTGGCTGGAGCCAAGTGCCGGGCCGAGCGAGCCACCGTCGCGGGCCAGGAGGGCTGGGTGATCAACGGCCCCAAGGCGTGGTGCACCTTCGCTGGGCGAGCCAATGTGCTCGCCGTTCTCGCCCGCACCGATCCCGACCCCAGCAAGGGCGCCCGGGGGCTCTCCCTTTTTATCGTGCCCAAGGAATCGTTCACGGGGCACGACTTTGAGTGCACCCAGGAGGGCGGCGGCAAGCTCTCGGGCAAGGCGGACGCCACCCCAGGCTACCGGGGCATGCACTCTTTCACGCTCCAATTCGAGAACTACTTCGTCGCCGGCGAGAATTTGGTGGGTGGTGAAGCGGGCGAGGGCAGGGGCTTCCAACTCCAGATGGCGGGGTTCGCCGCCGGGCGGCTGCAGACGGGGGGGCGCGCTTGCGGCCTCGGCCAGGCAGCGATCGAGGAGACCGCCAAATACGTCGTCGATCGCGAACAATTCGGCCAGGCCATCTCGGAGTTCCAATTGACCCAGTACACCCTCGGTCGCATGCAGGCCAAGCTCGCTGGAGCTCGGGCCATCACCTACGCCGCTGCCAGGGCCTTCGACGAGGACGAACGAGCGGCTTCACCCCTCGCGGCCCAGGCGAAGCTTCTCGCCTGCGACGTCGCCGTGGATGTCACCCAACAGGGCCAGTTGATGCACGGGGGCTGGGGCTACGCTGAGGAATACCCGATCAGCCGCTACGTGGTCGATGCCACGGTGCTGCCGATCTTCGAGGGGGTCAAGCCGATCCTCGAACTCAAGGTCATCGGCCGCGCCGTTCTGGGCAGCTGAACCCAGCCCCGCACAGCCCGGGGCTCAACCGCCCTTCAAGTAGGCGCCGAGGACGTCAATCATCGGTTCGACATCCTCGGTCCCCGCCATTTCCCGACACGAATGCATGGACAGCATGGGGTTGCCCACGTCCACGGTCCTGATTCCCACCCGCGCCGCGCTGATCGGGCCGATGGTCGAGCCGCAGGCGAGGTCACTGCGACTCACGAAATGTTGGGTCGCCACGTCTGCGCTGCGGCAGAGAGCCTCGAAATGCCCCGCCGTCTCGGCATCGGTCGCGTAGGCCTGGTTGGCGTTGACCTTGATGACCGGCCCCTTGCCGACGACCGGGTGATGCCCGGGTTCGTGCTTCTCCGAATAGTTGGGGTGAACCGCGTGTGCCATGTCGACGGAAACCATCTGGGAGAGCGCCAACGCCCGGACCAACCCCTGGGGCTCGCCCCCCTTATAACCCGAAACGACCCTCTCCAGGACATCGGGCAGGAAGGTTCCCGCTGCCCCCGCTGCGCTGCGGCTCCCCACCTCTTCGTGATCGTAGAAGACCGCCACCCGGGTAAAGGCCGCCGCCGGACCCAGGCAACTCCTTTGGAGCGCGGTCAAGATCGCATGCGTCGATGCCAGGTTGTCGAGTCGCGGTGCGCTGATGAACTCTCCCCGAGAACCGATCACCCCCGAAGACTGGGTGTCGTAGAGCATGAGATCGAAGGAGAGCACGCTCTCGAGCCCCGAGACCGAAATCCCCTGGGCGCGGAGTTCCGTCGCCAGTAGCTCCCGAATCGGCGGCGTGTCCTCGAGTCCCAGCACAGGCACGGCATGCTTCTGGGGATTGAGCTTCAGGCCCTTCTCGCCCAGTTCCCGCTCCAGATGGATCGCCAGATTGGGAATCCGAAGCATTGCCCGGGCGAAATCGATTAGAACGGTTCGCACACGGCCCTCCTGGGCCACGCTCACACGGCCCGCGAGGGAAAGGTCTCGATCGAGCCAGGTATGGAGCAGCACGCCCCCATAGGTTTCCACCGCGAGTTGTCGGTAGCCGTGGGCGGACACATCGGGCTCGGGCTTCAGGCGCAGGTTCGGCGAGTCCGTGTGGGCGCCCAGGATCCGGAACCCCCCCTGGGCCGGAGAGGTGCTGCCGACCTGAAAGGCCGCCAGGCTCCCGTCGTTGCGGATGACATAGCGACAGGCACCGGGCCCATGATCCCACAGTTCACCTTCCCCCAGGCGGGTGAAACCCGCCGCTTCCAGGCGAAGCGCGGCCTCCGCCACGGCGTGGTAGGGCGTCGGGGATCGGTCGATGAAGGCCAGCAGGTCCTGTACGAGATCGGGCATGGCCAGATCATAGCGGCCCCGGCCATGGCCGACCCTTCCACGGCATCGTCTACTCGGGTTTGGCCTCGAGCGGATCCCAGCAGCACTCGGCACCCGCGAGGTCGCGCGCCTTGCGCTCGAGTCGGAGCAGGCTGTCGTCGGCACCCAGGCTCCCCAGGGCGGCAGGCTCGAACCAGTCCAGGTCGGTCGACTCGTCGCTGATCGCCAGGCGCTGACCTTCCCCGGCGACCAGCAGGTAACGAATATCGTGATGGTCATGTTCGGCTTCGTCGCCCCGGGCCGGAATCCGGTGGACATCGACGTCCAGAGGCAGAGGCGGGCCCAGGCTGCTCCCCGAGGAGCAGATGACTCCAAATTTCCGCATCCCCGACTCCTCCCGAGCCTCACGCAAGGCAACTCCAAGCGTATCCGGGTCGCCATCCGCGTGTCCGCCGAGTTGTAGCCAGCGCTGCAGCTTGCGGTGGTGGGTCAAAAGAATCCGTTCGCGGTCCGAGGACAGGATCCATGCCGAGGCCGTAATGTGTCCGGGCAGAGAGGCGCGCTCGAAACAATTTGCATGCCCTTCCACCAGAGCGCGCACCCGGCCCACGCAGCGCGTCTCGTCGGGGTAGATGGCCTCGTAGCGCTGGAGGATTTTCAAGAGGGGTTCCCGGTGCACGATTCCTGACCTCATTGTGGTCGGTTCGGGAAATTTTCTGCCGCCGCGATGGGCAGGGGCTTGGTCAACGGGCGAAGGCGGACCCGGCTCACGAATCGCCGACCGGTTCACGCAGGGTGACGAACTCCTCGGCGAGGGTCGGGTGGATCGGGATAGTCTGGTCAAATTGCGCCTTGCTGAGCCCCGCGCGAACGGCCACGGCAAAGCCCTGGACGATTTCCCCGGCTTCGTGGCCCGCCATGTGGAGCCCCACGACCCGGTCGCTCGCCCGGTCGACCACCAACTTCATCAGGCAACGAGTCTCCGACGATGTCAGAGTCTGCTTGAGGGCTCGAAACGTGGAACGGTAGATATCGACCTCCCCGTATTTCTCTCGGGCCTCGGTCTCGGTGAGGCCCACGGTGCCCAGGGGAGGCTGGCTGAAGACCGCCGCGGGCACAGTCTCGTGACAGGGCGCCATCGGGCGATCGTTGAAGAGGGTGTTGGCCAAGCAGATGCCCTCGTGCAGAGCAACTGGGGTGAGATTAATTCGATCCGTCACGTCCCCGATGGCGTGAATGCTTGGGACCGAGGTTTTCGAGTACTCATCCACCACGATGGCACCCCCGGGCTTCGTCGCAACGCCGACCTCTTCGAGTCCCAGGCCGCCGGAATTCGGCAGCCGGCCCGTGGCGCAAAGCAGGGCGTCGCCCTCGACGCGACTGCCATCGCTCAAGGTGGCCCGAACTCCGCCCGCCACCTCTTCGATCCGGGTGGGAACGCTGTCGAAACGCAGGTCGATCCCTCGCCCCCGCATCTCGCCGGCCAGGTGCTCGCGCAGGTCATCGTCAAAACCGCGCAGGAACATCGGCCCCCGGTAAAGTTGGCATACATCCGCCCCCATGCCGTGAAAGATGCCGGCAAATTCCACCGCGATATAGCCTCCTCCGACGACGATGACGCGCCGGGGAAACTTCTCGAGATAGAAGGCCTCATCCGATGTAATCGCGTGCTCGATGCCCTCGATTTCCGGCGGGCGAAAGGCCTGGCTACCCGTCGCCACCAGGATGTGGGCCGCACTCACCGTCCGCGAGCCGATCGCAACCTCGTGAGGGCCTTTCACCGTGGCTCGGCCCTCGATGCTCTCGACTCCCGAGCCGTCGAGCAACTTCTGGTAGACACCATTGAGCCGGGCGATCTCCTTGTTCTTGTTTTCGATCAGGCGCGGCCAGTCGAAGTCGAGATTGCCCACCGTCCAGCCGTAGCCCTCCTGAGCCTCGGCAACCTCCTCACGAAAAGCCGAGGCGTAGACAAGGAGCTTTTTGGGGATGCAGCCGACATTGACGCAGGTCCCCCCCATGAACCGTTCCTCGGCCACCGCCACCCGCGCGCCAAAGGACGCCGCGAGGCGACTCGCCCGAACGCCTCCCGAACCCGCCCCAATGACAAAGAAATCGTAATCGTATTCGGCCATGGCCCAGCGCTCCTCGTATGACGCGGCGACCGGAATGCTCTATTCCTACGCCCAATGAATGAGCGTAACGAAGAGCAGCCCGATCGGAAGGTCCCCGCCCTCGTCGTCTCCGGCTTCCTGGGCTCGGGCAAGACCACCCTGATCCGCCGAATCCTCGACGACGCCATCCGGGACGGCGTCCGGGTCGCCCTGGTCTCCAACGAGCTGGGCGCCCTGGGGATCGACCGGGCGCTCCTGGGCCAGGGGGGGGACGCCTATGTCGAAATCGAGGGCGGCTGTGTTTGCTGCGAGCTTTCCGACGACCTGATCGAAACCCTCCAGGAGCTCTGGGAAAAGGTCAGGCCCGACCGCGTCGTCATCGAAACCTCCGGGGTGGCCTTGCCCTTCGATACCCAGCTCAATTTCTGGCGTGAGCCCGTCTGCCGCTGGCTGGGTGACGACATGGCGGTGGTGGTGGTCAATGCGGAGCAGGTGGCCGAGGGGAGGGATCTCGAGGGAACCTTTTCCGACCAGGTCACCAGCGCCGACCTCATCGTGCTCAACAAGGTCGATCTAGTCAGCGATGAGGCCCTCGCTCGCGCTCGCGAAACCCTTCAGAGGATCGAGCCCGAAGCGCCGATTCTCTTGGCCACCCAGGCCGACGTACCCAGCGACCTACTCTTCCCGCCGGAATTCCTGGACACGGCCCGGGCCCCAGACCGAAGCGGACCGAGACCCGCCTCCCGGCCCCACAGCCACGAGCACTTTGAGACCGAGATCTGGGAGGTGCCCGACGGACTGAACGAGGAAGCGATCGAGGCGCACCTTGCCCAGCCGGGCCTTCTGCGTGCGAAGGGTTTCGTCCGCACCTCGGCGGGCGTCCAGCTCGTCCAAGTCGTTGGGCGCCGGATCGAAATCCAACCCGGCGAGGAGCCTATCGCGCCCGAACTCGTCGGCCGCATCGTCCTGATTCGCCGGGCCCCCTAGGGCCGGGGCGAGGTCTCAGCGGCGGCGAGCCCGGGCTTTTTTGGCCACCGCCTTGCGGGAACGCGGGCCACCGCCCCCCGCCTGGGCCTCCTCGGCGATCCGCCGCCGGGTCGCCGCCCAGGAACAGATGGGGCAGGTCGACAAGTCATGGCTCCGAGCGGGGCAATATTCGCGACCAAAAAAGATCATCGCCAGATGAAGCCAGGACCAGATCGACTCGGGAAAAAGCGCTTTCAGATCGCGCTCGGTCTCCTCCACGCTGCGCGCCTTCGAGAGCCCCCAACGCCCGGCAAGGCGATGGATGTGGGTATCCACCGGGAAAGCGGGGCGACCAAAAGCCTGGGAGACGACGACGCTCGCCGTCTTATGGCCCACCCCCGGAAGCGCCTCGAGGCTGGCTAAATCCTCGGGCACCCGGCCCCCGTGCTGGTCCACCAGGATCCGCGAGAGGGCCGCGATATTTCGGGCCTTGCCCGGCGCCAGGCCGCAACTCCGGATTTCGGAGAGGATCCGGGGCACCTCCACCTCGGCCATGGCCTCGGGAGTGGCCGCCACGGCAAAGAGGCCCGGGGTCACCCGGTTGACCCGCTCGTCGGTGCACTGGGCGGACAAGAGCACGGCGATCAGCAGGGTAAAGGGGTCATCGTGGTCCAGGGGAACCGGCGGATCGGGGTACAACTGCTTCAGAATCTCGTGAATCCGCTCGGCTTTTTCGGCTCGCTTCATAGCGGGTGGAGCATACACGAGGCCGGGCATCGGCCGGGCCACGAAGGTCTCGGCGGGCGTTGAATCCTCCCGGGCCGCGAATCCCCGTGATCGGTCAAGGGTTATGGGCAGCAAATCTTTTGCAGTCAGTAGGCCGAAGCGCATAGACTCGGGGGGCTCGAACGCGGAGAAGCGACCGGGCCGCCGAGGCCAAGAGGTTTCGGCGACGGGGCATCAGGGGACCGAACCGGGCGGCACGTATGCAAACGAAGCCAGAGAGTCCTTCGAATCCCAGCGAGAATCACGGCAGCGGTGCTTCCAGCCCCTCGAGCCCGCCCGACGGCCACCCGCCCGAACGAGCCGCTGCGGGCCCGGTGCTGCGTTGGGCCATCCTCCTGCTCCTGGCCGGGGGCCTGCTAACACTGCTCCTGGGCGGACCGCCCTCCCCCTGAAGCGCGGGGTTGGGGGTCAGCCCTCCATCGGCTCGGCGGCGATCGCCCGCTCGAGGACGCTCAGGCACTGATCGACCTGGGCCTCGTCGACGGTCAGCGGCGGCGCCAGGCGAAGATTATTCGCCCCGGCCGTGATCACCAAGACGCCGGCCTCGCGGCAGCGATCGACAACCCCTGAAGCCGGAAAGGTGAGTTCCACGGCCCACAGGTGACCTGCCCCCCTGATCTCGACGACCCGGCGGGGTCCGAGGTCCTTCGCCAAGCCGGCGAGGCCTCGCTGCAAGTGTCCAGCGACCTCCTGGGCGCGCACGAGAACGCCGCCCTCGACCAGGGTATCGAGCACCGCGCAGGCACAGGCGGCCGCCAGGGGGTTGCCGCCGAAAGTCGAAGCATGGGTACCCGGCACCAGCGAAGCCGCCACCGACTCCCGGCAAAGCATCGCGCCGATGGGGATCCCGTTTCCCAGAGCCTTGGCCAGGGTCATGATATCGGGCTCGACCCCGCTCCCCTGGTGAGCAAAGAGCGGGCCGGTGCGACCCATCCCGGTCTGCACTTCGTCGAAGATCAGCAAACAACCGTTGGCGTCCGCCAACTCTCGCAGGCCCTCGAGAAAGCCCGGCGGTGCCGGCCGCACGCCACCCTCTCCCTGGGTGGGCTCCACGATGATGGCCGCCGTGTTCGGGCCGAGTCGATCCCGGACGGCCGCTAGATCGCCAAAGGGCACATGGTGAAAACCCTCGACCAGCGGGCCAAAGCCCTCCCAGTACGCCGGCGTCCCGGTGGCACTCAAAGCGAAAAGCGTTCGGCCGTGGAAGGCCCCGTCGAAAGCGACGACCTCGAAGCGTTTCTCCCCTCGATCGTGGGCATGACGCCGCGCGAGCTTGAGGGCGGCTTCGTTGGCCTCGGCTCCCGAGTTGCAAAAAAAAGCACGATCGGCGAAGCAGAGCGAGGTCAATCGCTCGGCGAGTTCGACCTGGGGCTCGCTCACGAAAAGGTTCGAAATATGCCAGAGCTTGTCGGCCTGCTCGGCCAGGGCGCTTCGCACCGCGGGATGTCCGTGGCCCAGAACCGCAGTCGCGATGCCCCCCATCATGTCGAGGTAGCGTCGGCCCTCGGCATCGAAAACATGGCATCCCTCCCCGCGCACGATCGCGATGGGCTGGGGGAGGTAGTTCGGAGTGTGCACGGCCGCTCTTCGGCGCGCGAGATCTTCGTTGGCATCCATCAGACAACTCCGTAGGGCGAGTCGCCGACCTCGGCGGCGGGCGCCGGGAAGGCGAGAAGCCGTGAGCGCGGCTATCGACTGCAGGGCGAACCGACTACACTCGAAAGCGTCGCAAGCGGATTCGCAGATTAACAGATCCCGAACCCACGCGGAAGGAGCGCATGCTTCGCACGATCACGGACAACCTCTGGGTCATCGACCATCCCTTCAAGATGATGGGCATCGCCCTGGGAACTCGCACAACCCTGATTCGCCTCGCCGACGGCGGGCTCTTCATGCACTCCCCGGGTCCCATGGACGCCGAGTTGATCGAGAGTGTCGACGAAATCGGGCCCGTTCATGCCATCGTGGCCCCCAACGATTTCCACCACCTCTACATCGAAGAAAACGCGAACGCCTGGCCCGATGCCGCGGTCTTTATCGCTCCGGGCCTCCGGGATAAGCGCCCCGATCTGGCCGATGCAGAGGTTCTGGACGAGACAGCCCCAGAACTCTGGAGAAACGAGATCGACCAGGTGTGGATGCGCGGAGCCCCCAAAGTCAACGAGATCGCCTTCTTTCACAAAAGTTCTCGAACCCTGATTCTTGCCGACCTGGCCTTCAATTTGATCGAACCCGGCCCCTTCCTACTCCGGCTCTTCGCACGGATCAACGGAGCCTCGGGAAGACTCGCGTCCTCGCGGCTCATGAAGATGATGTACCGGGATAGGCAAGCGGCCCGGGCCGGCGTGGAAAAAATTCTCGCGTGGGATTTCGACCGCCTGACCCTCTGCCACGGTGAGATCGTCGAGAGCGGAGCCAAGGCGAGCTTGGCCCCTACGTTCGACTGGCTGCGCGAAATCTGAAAGCATGGCCATCCGTGAATCCGCCCAAGAGCCCGACTCTCGCCCCCCCCGGCGAGGTCCGAAAGCCCAGGGCGGCGACGAGCACACCCGGCCACGGGCACGCCGCCTCGAATCCGACGAGACCGAGCGCCTGGCCTTGGCCCTGGCCCTGGCCTTTCGCGACAACCCCCTGAACCGGGCGGTGATCCGCGGGACGGCCGACCAGCGGCTTCGCTCGAACCGCTTCGGAATGGCGGCCACCCTGGCGGCCACCCGGGGCCAGGCGACGATCCTCGTCCCAGGGCGGGAGGCCGGCGAACTCTCGGGGCCCGACCTCGGTGGCCTGATCGCACTCGGCCCAGGCGCCTGGCCCCTGCCGCCACCCCCCTTCCTGGCCCAGATCGAATTCTGGCTGGGCCAGGGGCTTCGCACCAGTTACCGCTGGGGCCGGGTCTGGACCGAACTCGCGGATCTCCACCTCCTCGAACCCCACTGGTACCTGCAAATGATCGGCGTGGTTCCCGGCTCACGGGCAAACGGGGTGGGCTCATCGCTCCTCGAAACATGGCTCGAAGAGGTCGATCAAGACCGAGTTCCCGCTTATCTCGAAACCGACCGCCGTGAGAATCTCGACTTCTACGCGCGCCACGACTTCGAGGTGCTCTCCTGCCAGACGCTCTGCGGCATTCCGATCTGGCGAATGCTGCGCCCGGCCTCGGTTTTCTGATTGGGGCCGGGGCCGCTTTCGCCCAGCTCAAAAACTGGCACCATAGATGCTTCCAGGGAAATATCGGGAGGCGAGCGATGTTTGGAAAGCGGGCCGACGGCAAACAGGTTCGAGATATCTCGACCACTCGGCGTTTCATGCCCTACCTCTCGCCCCGACGGAACAGTTCCCTGGTCTACTACACCACCGAGATCGAGGTCGACGACGCCCTCGACTATCTCGACGAAATCAACCGCAACCGCAGCACCGAGAGCCGGATCACCCTCTTCCATCTCTTCTTGCGAAGCCTGGGGGCCGGGCTCCGGGAGCGCGAGGGCGTGAACCGCTTCGTCGCGGGCAGAAAACTGTGGCAACGAGATGGGGTCTGGCTGACCTACAGCGCCAAGCAGGAGATTATCGACGGATCGCCGGTCATCACCCTGAAGCACCGCTTCGATCCCGAAGAAGACATCGACGCCATGGCCGCCCGGCTCCTCAAGGAACTTCACGCTCGGCGCCGGGGGCGGGAGACTACGGCGGACAAGGAGGTCAACCTGGCCATCAGGCTGCCGGGCTTCGTTCTCCGCGGGCTGATGGCCTTGCTCCAGGCGGCCGACTACGTCGGCCTGCTGCCCGCCTCGATGATCGAGGGCGACCCCATGTTTTCGTCGGTCTTCGTAGCCAATCTCGGTTCGGTGGGGCTCGACGCGGGCTACCACCACCTCTGGGAATACGGCACTTGCTCGATCTTCGCAGTTGTGGGCCAGGTGCACCGGCGGAGCGACGGCGCCCGGGTGATCGAGGTGAAATACAGCTACGACGAGCGCATCGCCGACGGGCTCTACGCCGCCATCACCCTGCTCGGCGTCAAGCAAAGGCTCGAGTCACCGCGTTCGATGGGCTGAGTGCCCTCGACCTGCGTCCGAGTTACCGGTCCCCCGCGACACTCGGCCCGAAGTGACGTGACATTTTGGCAACTCCAACCGGGATGGGGTGAAAAGTACACTCCTATGGAAAAATTCCGTGTAGAGTCGAAGACGTGCCAAGGGGATGCTCAGCTAGGCGAGCTCGACGGAGCCGCCCGGCGGACACCCCGAAACGCTCCTAGCTTCTGAGGAGGGGTAAGTCGAGCGTTTGAAGCCCAAGTCCCCTAGGGGGGCTTGGGCTTTTTTCATTTTCCCGGCTCGCCCAAAGAGGGCGTAAGGCCTTGTTTTAGTTATTTCTTTTTGGGTAGCGAAATCTCCTTGAATACGCGATCCTGTTCGCGTTAATGGCTCACTCCGAATCGACCCAAGCCGCCCCGAACAATCCGCGTCTGAGTCCCGAGGACGGACGCCTGCGGCGAGGACGGCGAAGCCGGGCCCTCATCCTCAAGGCGGCCCGGGAGCTCTTCGAGGAGCGCGGCTTCGACGAGGCCACCTTGAGGGCCATCGCCGAGCGCGCCGGGATGGGCGCGAGTTCCATCTACCGCCATTTCCAGAGCAAGGAGGAGTTGCTGATCGCGGACCTGGACGAACTCCAGGAGGAGGCCTGGCGACGCTTTCGCGAGGGCGACGATCGCAAGGCTCCCACCCGCAAGCGCGTGACCCGTTTCCTCGACGCCCAGCACCAGCTCCTCGCCGAGGACAGCGACCTCACGCTGATCGCCCTGCGCGCGACGACGCGGCCCGGAGTTCGGGTCGCCCAGCAGGTGCTCGCGCTGAACGACCGAACCATCGGCCTGCTCATGGAAATCATGCAGATGGGGCGGATGCAGTCCCAACTCAAGCGGAACGTCGATGTGCTCGAGGCGGCTCGGGTCGTCTTCAACATCACCCAGGGCGCCCGGATCCCTTGGGCCAATGGGCTCACAGACGCGGAAACCTGCCGCCAAGCGATCCAAAAGGGCGTGGACCTGCTCTTCGGCGGCCTCGACAAGAGCGGCTAGAGCGGCCGCTCCTCCAGAGCCCGGAGGTCGCGCCCGCTCTCGACCTCCACTCGCTTGGCCTCCAGCCATCGCTCGTACTCGGGCCCGTGCCAACTCCGATGATCTCCGGCTTGGTAGGCCTGGGCGTTGCGGTGATACTGCCATGCGTTGAGTCGGTTCGCGCCTCGCGCGTCGCGCTCGCCAATTTTCTTGGCCGGAACCCCCGCGATGATCGATTCCGGGGGGAAGATTTTCCCCTCGGGCACCATCGCCCCCCCAGCCACGATCGAACCCTCACCGATCACCGCACCGTCCATGATCACGGCGTTGATTCCGATCAGGCAATGATCCTCGATCCGGCAGCCGTGCAGAGTCGTGTGGTGGGCAATCGAACAAAAATCTCCAACCTCTGTCGCGTGGTCATAGCCCACGTGGACCATCACGAAATCTTGAAGATTCGTATAGCGACCCACCCGAACGGCCTGAGCCTCGGCCCGTATGACCACATTCGGCCAGATCGAGGACCCGAGCCCCACGGAGATCTCGCCGTAGAGTTGCACCCCGGGCGCCACGAATACCGATTCATGGACCGGCGACATCGGCCCCTCCGGCCCCCGGCGCAACCCGGCGCAGATCGGAGCGCTCGACACGGTCAACCCTGTACCCCTGATCCTTCAGGGCGGCTGCAACACCCCGATCACCAATCATGTGGGAAACCTCGAGAACGACGAATACCGACTCTCCCGAGTGTTGGACCGCATCCAAGAGGGATTTGAGCTCTTTTACAAGGCGCGCACTCCGGTCGTAAATCATCGTCTCGAAAAAGGGAGCGAATCTATCGCCCTCGCCGAAATCTTCAAAAATCAAATCCTCGAGCGCCCGCTCATCTCCCGCTCTCCACGCGTTCACGTAGCGGCCGACATAGCCTTCTTTCGGATCCCCGTAATGCTTCAAGGTTTCCAGCAGATAGAGTTCCTGAACCCTCTTGGGAAGCGTCCCCAAAAAGGAAATCTGCTGCGCTGGGGTTTCGAAGGGAACGATGCTGCGATTTCCCGCTCGCCGAATGAATTCCTCTGCGCTTCCCTGTTCGGGGAAATAGTCGATTTGCCCCAGGCTCTCCATGATGATCAAGTTGCTGAGAAGCCACGGGCGGAAGCGGTTGGCATCGAAAAGCGGGATTCGAGTCGAGGCGAGGGTGACCTTGAGCAACTGCCAGACCTCGGGCGACAGGCTCCGCTCAAGAGTCAGTCCGCGCGGCAGCCGCCCGTAGTGGCGGATCAACTCCTGAACGCTCTCGGGACTGCTCTCGTGAATGTTGACCTCGACGACCAGCGCGCTCGACTCCTCGAACACCCCGACCATCCCGATGGGGTATTCCCAACCGGAGCGAGGGCCCATTTGGATGGCCCCCAAGACGTAGAGTTCGGCGCCCTCTCCTCCTGAAATTCTCCAAGCCGGCGGGAGAGTCTCGTTGGGGGCCATCTCTTCGAGCACAGCTTGAGGGTTCCCCAGGTAGGCGCAGCCCATCAGGCACAGCCACAAAAGCGGAAACACGGTGGCCCGAGCAAGCCGGGGCGGGCGGGGCAAACGCGAAATGAAGCGTCGCTCGCTAGTCTGTGTGCTCATCGTCATGGGGCAGACTGTAGCGGGAGGAAAAATGCGCGCCGTTGTCGTGGATGGGGTCATCAGCCCCCTTGATCTCAGGGTTTCGGAGGTCGAGCCCTGCTCCCCGTGCGCGGGCGAAGTGGTCATCGAAGTCCGGGCCGCGGCCTGTAACTTTTCGGACCTGCTTATGCTCCGCGGGGAATACCAGGTCAAGCCCACGCCCCCCTTCATCCCCGGACGGGAAGCGGCCGGGGTGATCTCAGCGGTGGGAACCGGCGTGGAAAGGCTGCACGTAGGCGACCGAGTCGTTGCCTACACCGACCTGGGGGCATTCGCCGAGGAGGTTCGAGTGCCCCAGGCCCACGTCTACCCCCTCCCCGAGTCGATTCCCTTCCACACGGGCGCAGCGCTCCCCATCGTCTACCCCACCGCCTACGCAGCACTGGTCGACCTCGCGGCGCTGCGGCCGGGGGAGACCCTGCTCGTTCATGCCGCGGCGGGAGGCGTGGGGCTGGCCGCGGTACAGATCGGCCGCGCCCTGGGCGCAAAGGTAATCGCCACCGCCGGCGGGCCAGAGAAACTCGCAATCGCCCGCCAGGCCGGTGCCGATGTTCTCATCGACTATCGAGAGGAGGATTTTTCGCCTCGGGTGCTTTCCGAGACCGGGGGCAGGGGGGCCGACATTGTCTACGACTCCGTCGGAGGGGAGACCACCCACCGCTCTCTGCGTTGCATCGCCTGGAAGGGACGACTCGTCGTCATCGGGTTTGCCAGCGGAGAGATCCCCGAAATTCGTGCGAACCGGATCATGCTCAAGAACATCGCGGTCCTCGGCCTGCATTGGCCGCGTTATAGCGAGGAGGAGCCGGAAACCGTCTCGGCCATCTTTTCCGCGCTGATGGAATTGCTTCGCCGGGGAGAGATCGAACCCCTCGTCGAACGCGTCCACCCCCTCGAGGAAGCCGGTGTCGCGCTCGAAGCGCTGGCCCGGCGAGAGACCGTGGGCAAAAGGATTCTCGTTCCCTGAGCCCCACCGGAGCTCTTCCCTGAACTCAGCCAATTTCCATGGGAATGAGGGCGCATTGGCCGACCCGGGCGGTCTTGCCCAGGGCGGCCAACCCAGAGTCAGGAATTCGAAACGGCTCCGTCGCCCCGCTCGCCGGTCCGGATTCGCATGGCATCTTCGACGGGCAGGACGAAGATTTTCCCATCGCCGATTTTCCCCGTGTGGCAAGCCGCCTGGAGAGCCTCCGTGACCTTCTCCGCGAGTGCATCCTCGACGACGATCTCGAGCTTG
This sequence comes from Myxococcota bacterium, assembly GCA_028823175.1. GTDB lineage: Bacteria > Myxococcota_A > UBA9160 > UBA9160 > UBA4427 > JAZXM01. Next base: position 56,364 of record JAPKBZ010000007.1, on the reverse strand, counting down.
ATCTTGGGCAGGAAGTCGACGACGTATTCGGCGCCCCGATAGAGCTCGGTGTGGCCTTTTTGGCGACCGAAACCCTTCACTTCACTCACGGTCAGACCCTGAACTCCGATTCCGCTCAAAGCCTCCTTGGCCTCGTCCAGTTTGAATGGCTTGATGATTGCTTCGATTTTTTTCATGACTCAATTCTCCTGTGAACCAGGGACATTTTTTTACGACGGTCTTTGTACGACGGTCTTTGAGAGGTGGAGCGCTAACGAAGGTGCCGGCCGTGGAGCAGCGCGCCATTCTGGCGATTACCGCTCCACGGCCGTCAGCATTTCGTCAAGAATCTCCACCTTCATTCACCAGGGACGCGGTCACCACCGTGGCAACCAACGAACCCTGACCGCGCAGGTGAGCATTCTCGAAGGGACCCGAGCTCGAGGTAACGTCGTAGGCGTGCATGCCGTGTTCGCCGAGATCGAGGCCTTCGACCTCTTCCTCTTCGCTCACACGCAAACCGATCGTTGCCTTGAGAACTCCGAAGATGATTCCTGCGCAGATCACGGTAAAGAGTCCGTAGGCGCCGATACCCAGGAGCTGGACTCCCAACGAGTGCTCGGGGTTCGTCGAGAAAATCCCGACAGCGAGAGTGCCCCAGATACCGCAGGTAAGGTGGACCGAGCAGGCCCCGACCGGATCGTCGAGTTTCATTCGGTCAAAGGCAATCACCGAGAGGACGACCAGACCGCCGGCAATCGCTCCCACGAGGATCGCGGAGGAGGGATTGATGACGTCGGCCCCCGCCGTGATACCGACCAAGCCCGCCAAAATCCCGTTGAGCGCCATCGAGAGGTCGGGTTTCGACGAAATGAAGGAGTAGGTAAGCATGGCGCCCAATCCACCCGCTGAAGCCGCGAGGCAGGTCGTAACCAGCACGAAGGAGGTCAACTCGGGATCCGCTGAAAGAACCGAACCGCCATTAAAACCGAACCAGCCGAGCCAGAGCAGGAACACACCCATGGTGGCCGAGGGCATACTGCTCCCGGGGATCGGGGTCGTTCGGCCGTTCGCCCCGTATTTCCCGAGGCGGGGGCCGAGGAAGATAATGCCCATCAGGGCACCCCAACCGCCGACCGAATGCACCAGGGTCGAGCCGGCAAAATCATAGAAACCCATGCCATCGAGCCAGCCGCCGCCCCATTTCCAGGAACCGGCGACGGTATAGACAACGCCCACGAACACCAGGGTGAAAATCATGAAGGCGTTCAGCTTGACCCGCTCGGCCACAGCCCCCGAAACAATCGTGGCCGCTGTCGCCGCAAACATCGCCTGGAAGAGAAAGTCCGTCCAATACGTGTACCCGCCGTCCGCGTAGGCAGGCGTGTTGGCGCCGGCCTCAAAGCCGGCCCCCAGGCCAAATCCAGCAAAACCGAGGACGCCATTGAAATCGCCGGGGTACATCAGGTTGAAGCCACAGATGTAGTAGGTCAGGATGCCTGCGCAGACGATGAAGGTGTTCTTGAAGAGAATATTGACTGTATTCTTGGCCCGAGTAAGTCCGGTTTCGAGCATCGCGAAACCAAGATGCATGATGAAGACCAGGCCGGCTGCCAACATCATCCAAACATTATTGGCGGCGAACAGGCCTGGGCTAACGCCGTCCTCGGCGAACGCGAGCCCGGGCAGGGCCAGGGCCAGGGCCCCGGCAGCGAGTAGATATTTCTTGAACATTTTTGGTCTCCGCGGCCCTGGGCCGTATTGGGTAACTGGGTTGATGACGTTTCGGTATGGGCTGAGGGATTGTTCGCGACGCTTCAGGGTTTCTTCCGACGACTCGAAACTTCCTCTTCATCGCTTCGGTAAAGCAAACCCCGTGCCATGCGAAATGCGCTCGGAAAGGCGGCGTTGCAGGCGCGCAGTGCGCTCTCCCACACTCAGGTGAGCGCGGGAAGAGCTAAGAATTCTGTCGCTTGCCCAAGGGTCGAGCAGGCCTGCCCGTTTCCCGGGCAAGCCTGAAGCGCTGCTTCACGGGAAGACCTAGGCTCGTTCTCCCCCCGGTTTCTCGAGGAGAGTCCGATGTCTGACCTGCCCCTACCCGCCCTTGCGATCGCGGCTATCCCCGGCCGCCGATCGGCCATCCTGGAACTCGCGAAGGAAATCGAAAGGCGGGATTACGCGGGCATCTATTGCGCCAGCGTCGGTGACGGGCTCGGACTCTGCCTCGCCCTGGCCCTGGAAACCGAGCGAATTCCCTTCGGGACCGCGATCGCCAACCTCTATACCCGCGTTCCCACGGATTATGCCGCGAGCACCGCGCTGATTCACGAGCTTTCGGGAGGGCGCTTTCGCTTCGGCATCGGCGTCAGCCATGCCCCCCTCCTCGACCGGCTGGGAGTGGCTGGAGGAAAGCCCCTGTCCGAAATGCGGCGCTTCGTCGAAGCCTGGCGAGAGACACCTCGCACGGGCGAACAGCCCCCCCTTGTGGTCGCGGGCTTGCGCCAGCGCATGGTGGCACTGGCGGGCGAAATTGGAGAGGGCGTCGTCTTCGCCAATGCGGCCCGCTCGCATATGCGGAAATCGCTGTCGGCTCTGCCAACGAATCGGGCCCAGGCCGACGACTTTTTCATCGGAAATATGATCCCGACCTGCATCTCCGACGACGAGAAAGCGGCGGCGGCGGTCAACCGACGAACTCTGAGCTTCTACGTTTCGCTCCCGAACTATCGCAACTACTGGAAGGAAGCCGGTTACGTGGAAGAAATGGAGGCCATTGAAAAAGCGCTCGCCGCCGGGGAGCGCGAACGCATTCCCTCGCTGCTCAGCGACGCCTGGCTTTCGGACTGCACCCTCTATGGCAGCGCGGACAAGGTCCGCGAAGGGCTTATGGCCTGGTACGAAGCGGGGGTGAGCACTCCCATCGTCGTGCCGTCGTCAGCCGAAGGCAATCAGCTGAAAGCCTTTGAGGAAATTTTCGCCCTCTTCGACGGCGCCTAACGGCCCGGGGTCCCTCACCCGGGTTCCGAACCCAAGCGAGGAACGCCGCCAATGAATCCCAACCGGCCCCTATTCGAGCGGCCTCAGTCCTAAGTCCTCAGAGCCCTCAGTAGAGGACCTTCGAATCCCGGAGCGACTGGATCTCGTCTGGCGAGTATCCGAGCACTTCAGAGAGGACCGCTTCGGTATCGGCCCCGAGCACCGGCGCTGCCTTGCGAACCCCGTTCGACCTGCGCTCAAACGAATACGGAATGCCCGTATGCTTGCGAATCCCCACCTCGGGATGGGGCTTGGCCTCCAGGAAACCGCGCGCTTCGAGATGGGGGTCATTCAACAAGTCAGCCGAGGTCAACGCCGGGAACGCGGCGACGCCCCGGGCCTGGAGCGCTCGAGTCAGTTCCCACCGCTCGCGCTCGCGTGTGCGAGTAGACAGCTCCTCTTCGAGCTTCCCCTCGTTCTCTTTCCGATCCGAGAAGAGCCGAAATCGTCGATCCTTTCCCAACTCGGGTCCGAGCTCATCCGCAACGGCTTGCCACTTGGCGTCCGATCCGCATGCGATGGAAATCCACTCGTCTTCTCCCTGGGTCGGGAAAAATCCATGGGGGGACATGGCGAAATCGCGACTTCCCTGGGGCGTAGGCTCCGCTCCGTTCATTATGTAATCCATCCACGCCTCGATCGAAAAAACAGCGGTCGCCTCCCAGAGCGAAATGTCCAGGTGATCGCCGCGCCCACTCTCCCGTCGTTTCTCCAGCGCGGCGCAAACCTCGAATGCCATGGTGATGCCGGCTGTCGGGTCCGGCATGGAAACCCCCATTTCGGCGGGCCCGCCTCCCACAAAACCAGTCCCCATGGTGAGCCCGGTCAGCGGCGGAATGGCGGGGCCATAGCCCATGTAGTTCGCGTAGGGCCCGGTCTCTCCATAACCGCTGATGCTCGCCATAATGAGTCCCGGATTGCGTTCAGCCAATACGCCATAACCGAGACCTAGCCGATCCATAACCCCCGTAGCGAAATTCTCGACCACGACGTCGCAAGTGTCGACGAAATCCTTGAGAAGATCGATGGCCCCGGGCTCGGCCAGGTTGAGGGCGACGCTCTTCTTTCCCTGATTCCACTGGGCGAACATTCCCGATGTGTTGAGTGATTTCTCTACATCACGCGGGTGAAGGGGGAGGCGGCGGTAGAGGTCAGGGCGCCCCTCGGATTCGAAACGAATCACCTCGGCCCCGAGGTAGGCGAGGTTCATGGCGCAGAAGGGTCCCGCCCAGGCCCACGACAAGTCCGCAACCCGGACCCCCTCGAGAGGCAGCGAAGCGCTCTCTCCCGCCCGACTCGAATGGCGAAGAGGCATCTGCCCACCGAGAATTTCGTCGTCGTGCTCGCCCAATAAAGGCGCCCCGCGCGAGATCTTCTGACGGCCCGCCTCTGTAAGCGCCGCGGGGGCAAGGTGACGAAGGCGGCCGGCACCCCTGTGTTCCACATCGACGAAAAATTCCCTTGCGAGGAGATGCTCCGATTCCGCCATCTCGGCCGGGCCCATGATCGGGGCGGCGCAAATTCGGTGCTTCTGAAGTTCGTGATAAATCTCGAGAACCGAGGTCTCGGCCAGCCATTCCTGAATGAATCCGTGCACGAGATCATGATTCTCCGAACGGCCCTGACTCGTTGCAAAAACTTCCAGAGAGGACCACTCTGGATTCCCCATCAACTCTGTCAATCTTTCCCACTGGTCCTCCTCGATGCAGACCAGAAAGAGTTGACCGTCTCGGCAATCGAAGATCGACCACGGGATCAAGAGCCGGGTGCCGTAGCGGGTCGCGACTTGTTCTTTGTATGAATAGAGAGGGATCGCCTGCTCGAGGACCGAAGCCGTATAGGCCTGCTCCGAAAAATCGATGTACTCCCCAACCCCCGTCTGGCGGGCCGCCGAATAGGTCGCCAGAGTAACGGCAGCCCCCGCCACCCCCGACATGAACCCGCATTGCTGCCCATAGACCTTGAGCGGAGGAAGATCCATTCGCCCCGTAGCGGCCGGGCAAAGGCTGGCCCACCCGCCTCCGCTGCTGACAGTGAGTTCGCTGGCGTGAAAATCCGCATAGGGGCCGCTGCTCCCGAACGGCGAAATCGCAAGGGTGACCAGATCCGGTCGTCGCGTTTCGAGGGTGACCGCATCGAGCCCGAGTTGCTTCGCCCGAGCAGAGCGCAAATCATGAATCAAAACATCGGCCCAATCGAGCAGGCTCGAGAGTTCATGCGAACCCACTTTCGAGTCCGGATCGAATTGGACGCTTCGCTTGTTGGTATTCAGTGCGAGAAAGAGCCCGCTCCGCTCGGGGTCAGAAATTCCGCCCGGGAAGGGGCCGCGGCGGCGCATCCAGTCGTCTTCGCCCGTCTCGACTTTAACCACGTCCGCCCCGTGATCGGCCAAAAGTTTGGCCGCAAAGGCGCTCGATACGCTGTCTCCAATTTCGAGAACCCGCATTTCTCGCAGATCGACTTCACTCATCTCGTTCAATCCATCCCCGGAAGAGTCCACCGGCTTCATTTTTCAGTGGAGTAGGCATCAGCGACGATCGCGGAGGAGGCCCTCCTGGACCACCGAGATCACCAGCTTTCCGCTCCGGGTAAAGAAGCGTCCGGTCGTAAAACCTCGGGAACTCGACATCGATGGACTCTCGTGGGCGTAGAGCAGCCATTCATCCGCCCGAAAGGGGCGGTGGAACCACATCGCATGGTCGAGGCTCGCCACCTGCATGCTCTCATCCATTGCCATCCGATGCGGGCGCAGCGCCGTATCAAGAAGCGTCATGTCGGAGGCGTAAGCAGCCACGCATCGGTGCAAGAGAGGATCATCGGGCAGTTGTCCGTTGGCCCTGAGCCATACCCGCCACTGGGGTTCCTGCTCGGTCTTCCCCGAGTAATCCATGGAATCGACGTAGCGGGTATCCAACGCCGCACCGAAGAGCATCCAATCGTCCACCTCTTCGCCCTTGGCCCGCATCTCGGCGACGCGCTGTTCCCGGTCGGGCAGCTCCTCCGGTTGCGTGGCGGAGGGCATCTCTGCCTGGTGCTCGACGCCCCCCTCGTCCACCTGGAATGAAGCTGCCAAGGCAAAGATGGCCTGCCCATGTTGAATGCCGGTCACTCGTCGCGTGGTGAAGCTGCGACCGTCACGCAGGCGATCCACCTGGTAGATGATGGGAACTCGCGGATCGCCCGGCCGGAGAAAATAGGAATGAAGTGAGTGAATCTGCCTGCCCTCGACAGTCCTCCCCGCGGCGACCAGTGCCTGCCCGGCGACCTGACCGCCGAAAACACGCTGCTTGTCTTCCTGGGGGCTGCGCCCTCGAAAGAGATTGAGCTCGAGTTCCTCGAGGTCAAGGATATCGACAAGGCTGTCCAGCGCATCTTGCATGGTTCGTCTCTCTTGAATGCCCTAAGCGGGGAAGCGGCATGATATAGAATCCAACGTAGGGTGCGAATTTCGCGCGCAACTCCCGCCTCTTCCCGGCTGGGCGCGCCGGGCTACAGTCCGGGGGTTCGAAAACAGAGGGGACCAACCAGGGGAGTGGGGAATGAAATCTCCGGCGCAACGGCTTCGAAAACTACTCGAGGCCGATCGATGTCATGTCATGCCATGCTGCTTCGACGCTCTGTCGGCCCGTTTGATCGAACGCGCCGGCTTCGAGCTGACCTTCATGAGTGGCTTCGCTGTCAGTGCCGCTCGGCTCGCCCTACCCGATACCGGCCTCATTTCCTACGGGGAAATGGTCGATCAAGGCCGTGATATCTGCCAAGCCATTTCGCTCCCGGTGATCGGGGATGCCGATACCGGCTACGGCAACCCGGTCAACGCCAAGCGCACCGTACGCGGCTATGCGGCCGCGGGTTTCGCCTGCACGATGATCGAGGACCAACTCGCGCCAAAACGCTGCGGACATACTCGGGGCAAACAGGTCGTGGGGCGGGAGGAGGCCATGGCCCGAGTGCGCGCAGCGGTGGATGCCCGGGAGGAGGGCGCCGACACCCTCATCATGGCGCGAACCGACGCCCGACATGCCCATGGCTTCGACGAGGCCCTCGAACGCTGTAAGGCCTTCGTCGATCTCGGCGCCGATATCACGTTTTTCGAGGCACCCCACTCCGAGGCGGAGATGGAGCGGCTTTGCCGGGAAATCCCCGGACCCAAGATGGCCAATATGGTCGAGCAGGGAGACACCCCGCTGCTGCCGCCGGCCCGCCTCGAGGCCCTCGGCTACTCGATCGCCGCCTATCCGCTGACGCTTCTCTCGAGCGCCGTCCGCGCCATGAACCAGGCCCTCGCGGAGCTCTCAGCCGGCCAACCCGCTTCTGAAATCATGGACTTTGAGGATCTGCGAGAAGCCGTTGGGTTCCCCGAATACAACCGGGAGCAAGCGCGCTACGAGCACGACTGAAAGCGACGGGCGGGCCTTGCTGAAACGTGATCAGCGCCCTTTCCAGTTCGGCTTGCGCTTCTGCGCGAAGGCCAAGGGCCCTTCCACAAAATCCTCGCTCTTTATCATTTCGCCCAGAAGCGGGTAGTGTCCGGCCACGGCCTCCTCCAATGTGGCCTTGCCCAACCCGCCCATGGCAGCCTGCTTGCTCCCCCGCACTGAGAGCGGAGCACACTCTACGATCTGGTCCGCCCAACGACGGGCCGCCTCCAGCGCCTGCCCCGCCGGCACCACCTCATTCACGAAGCCGAGTTCGAGACCCTCGGACGCGGCAACTCTTCTCCCGGTGAGCAGCATTCCCATCGCGCGCTTGAGTCCGATCTGGCGGGGAAGCCTGTGCACTCCCCCGGCCAAAGCCGCCAACCCCACCCTGGGTTCGGGGAGCGCGAAGATCGCGTTCTCCGAAGCCACGATCAAATCACAGGCGAGCGCGATTTCGAATCCACCTCCCATCGCAACGCCATTCACCGCAGCAATCACCGGCTTCGAATTGTCGAAGCGCGAAGTCAACCCCCCGAAACCCGTCGGCGGCCCCTTGATCGCCCCGCCTCCCTCGCTCGCCTGAAATTTCAGATCGTTGCCGGCGGAAAAGGCGCGGTCGCCCTCGCCGGTAATGATCGCGACCCAAAGGTCTGGGTTGGCTACGAATTCATCGAAAATTTCCGCCAATTCAAAATTGGCCGCCGGGTGCAGAGAATTCATCACCTCCGGCCGATCTATCGTTACGGTCAGGACCGGGCCATCGCTTTCACTCCTGCAGAACTCGGGCATTCCTTCGGCTCTCCTTTGGTTTCTTTTCGGCCTATCTATCGGGCCCCAGGCGGGGTGCTTTCCGATCAGCGGAAGCGCTGCTTAAGATACTCGATGATATCTGCGGACTCGGGCAACCACTGGCCGCCCCCTTCGTCACCTTCGCTTCCCTCGATATGAAGCACCGGCACGGTCATCCGCCCCATCGCCTCCGCCAACTCACGGGCATAGTTCTGATTTTTGCGGATATCGCGCAATTCGAGTTCCACTCCGAGACCGTCGGCGGCGGATCGCACCACGGCGCAAAAGGAGCAGGCTTCGAAATGGTAAAGAATCAGAGCCTCGGCTTCGGCCATCGTCGCTAGTCTCCCGGTGGGTTGAGGATTTCTTCATCGGCGACTCGCCGCGTCCCGCGACCTTAGCAATCCCCGGGGCCCAAGCGGAATGCGTCGGATCCCCGTTCCCCGCGTCAGAAATCCGACCTTTCGGAGCTCCCTGGACGCTTTTTAAGGCTCAACCGAATTCGCATAAATTGGTACAACCCCCTGTTTTATAAGGCTCCGAGCGTTTACGAAACCTCGATTCCGGCGTCCCGAAAGCACTGGCACGCGATCTGCATTTCCTCCCTGAAAAGGGGAAAAAGATGTCGCCGGAGCGAACCCAAAACAGCGAAGCGCTCGAGCCAGGTCCGATCCACGAGAGTCAGATCGTCGATCTGGTTCTGCTCGCGAGCGAGCAGACCGAAGATGCCTTCGAGGTCGACGATCTCGTGGCGGACTGGCTTCAATTCGAGCCGCCCGAAGCGCCGGCACTTCTCAGCCAAGACCCAATTTTCGGGCGATGATCATCTTCATCACCTCGTTGGTCCCGGCATAGATCGTCTGCACAGCTGCGTCCGCATAGTCCTGGGAGATCGGGTATTCCGACATGAACCCGTAGCCCCCGAAAAGCTGTAGACATTCCGCTGAGAGTTTTCGCTGAAGGTCCGTGGTCCACCATTTCGACATGCTCACCTCGGAAACGATGTCTTCCCCACGAACGTGGGCGGCCAACAACTTGTCCACGAAGGCCTGTCCGATCTCGACCTGGGAAGCGAGTTCCGCCAGCTTGAATTGGGTATTTTGGAATTGGCCAATGGGCTGACCGAAGGCCTTGCGGTTCTTTACATAGTCGAGGGTATCGTCCAGGGAGCGGCGGCAAGAAGCAATGGAGCCCACGCCGATACAAAGACGCTCCTGTTGCAGCTTCTCCATCAGCATCTTGAAACCCCGCCCCTCGGCCCCCAGCAGGTTTTCGGCCGGCACCCGGCAATCCTTGAAGAAGAGTTCACTGGTGTCCTGCCCCTTGAGTCCCAGCTTGGCGAGGTTGCGCCCCCGCTCGAAGCCGGGAGTACCGGCCTCCACCAAAAGTAGGCTGATGCCGCGGTGAGGCGGAGACGCTTCGGGGTCAGTCTTCGCCACCACGATGACCATGTCGCAGCTTTGGCCGTTCGAGATGAAGGTCTTGGCTCCGTTGATCACATACTCGTCGCCGTCGCGGATCGCCCGGGTCTGAACGGCGGCGAGATCCGAGCCGGTGCCGGGTTCGGTCATCGCGATCGCCAGCACACACTCGCCCGAGATGGCCGGGGCCAGGAACTTCTCTTTTTGCGCCTCGCTACCGAAGGTCGCCAGATAGGGCATGCAGATATCCGAGTGCACCGAGACCTGGGGCGTATGGGCCCGGTGGTACGCGAGTTCTTCCATCACCACCGCATCGAAGAGGAAGTCGACTCCTCCCCCCCCGTAGACTTCGGGCGCGTTGGCGCCGAGAAAACCCGCAGCGCCCATTTTTCTCCAGATATCCCGGTCGCATTGGCCGTTTGCGTTCCACTCGTCGAGATATGGCACGATCTCCGCGCCCACAAAACGCCTGACCTCGGCTCGAAAATGATCGTGCTCGTCGCTGAAGATTTCACGGCGCATGGAGACCCTCTTCCCTCGTTAGCATTGCCCGAATTCGGCAAAATCGAACTCGCGGGGGGCAATCTGATGCCCCTGGTTTTGGAAAGCCTAGAAAACGAGGGTAGCCGTCTGCTGGGGGCGGGTAAACTAGGCTGAACCCCGAAGCCAATGGCTTCGGGGCCTATCCGGATGAAGCCGGGTAAGCGAATCGACAGGGGGAACGAGGCAAATGAATATCGAAGGCAAGGCCGCCATTATCACTGGAGGGGGCACCGGGGTAGGCCGGGCCACGGTGCTACGCCTTGCCGAGGCGGGGTGTGACGTGCTGGTCAACTACAGCCGTTCCCAGGAAGCCGCCGAAGAGGTCGCCGCCCTCGCCACCACCAAGGGGGTCAATGCCGCCGCCTTCAGGGCCGACGTATCCGACGACAGCGACTGCCGAGCCATGGTGGAAGAAGCCGGACGCCTCTTTGGGCGACTTGATATTCTCGTGAACAACGCGGGAACAACGCGCTTCATCCCTCACGATGATCTCGAAGCGGTCACGGAAGAAGACTGGGACAATATTCTCGGCGTTAACCTACGGGGTGCCTTCCAGTGCACCCGGGCAGCACGAACCCTGCTTTGCGGCGACGGGGGGGGCGAGGTCGTCATGACATCGAGCGTCGCTGGCCTGATCGGGACCGGCACATCGATCCCCTATTGCGCATCGAAGGCTGGGCTGAATAACCTCACGATTACCCTGGCTCGCGTTCTGGGGCCGGACGTGCGCGTCAATGCCGTTGCTCCGGGGTTCATCGATGGGAGTTGGCTGCGCGACTCCCTCGGCGAACAGTATGAAACCATCAAGGGCATCGTGGCTTCACGCTCACCGCTGGGGCGGGTGAGTACACCCAAAGACGTCGCCGAAGCCATCTTCGCCCTCATCAGCGGGCCCGATCTCATTACCGGCCATGTCGTTCCCGTCGAAGCTGGCGTGTTGATCGGAAGCGCCTGATGGGATCGGTCCTGATCACGGGCGCCTCGTCGGGAATCGGACTGACCACCGCGACCCATCTCGCGAAACTTGGCTGGCAGGTCTTCGGGACCAGTCGCAAGCCGCGTAAGGACGAAGCCGGCGTGCACTTCGTCGTAATGGATGTCTGCGATGAGGCCTCGGTGCGAAAAGGGGTCGAGGAAGTCCTCGCCCAAGCGGGCCAACTCGACGCCGTCGTTTGCAATGCCGGCATGGGAATCTACGGTGCGGTGGAGGATGTCAGCATCGAGGACGCCCAAGCTCAATTCGAAACGAATTTCTTTGGGGTGCTGCGGGTCCTCCGTTGCGTCCTTCCCCCTCTACGCAAGCGGAGGCAGGGGAGGATTCTGCTGGTGGGCTCTCTTTCCGGTCGCGCACCGATCCCCTTTCAGGCCCACTACTCGGCGAGCAAGGCAGCCATCGATGCGCTCAGCGGTGCACTCCGCAACGAATTGGTGGCCTTTGGTGTCGCGGTTTCCCTGATCGAACCGGGTGACATCGACACCCCCTTCAACGACGCCATGCGCTGGGAAACTTCGCCCGAAGCATCCGCCTACAGGGAACAACTGGACCGAGCCGAGGGGGCGATCCGCGATTCTCTCCCTAAAGCCCCTCCGGCCACTGATGTGGCGCGATGCATCGCCCGAGCCCTGACTGTTCGTCGGCCCCGGGCCCGATATACCGTGGGCGACAGCGCCTGGCTGGTGCCCTTTGCCCGCCGGGTCTTGCCCGACCGAGTCAGCCTCGATCTGATTCGGAGGCATTTTCGCCTCTAGAAGCTCTAGTAGAATACCCGGGCCACCCTCCTAGGCCTGGCGCTGAAGAGCTTCGAGCGCCCGTTCAACGCTCCCCTCGTTTTCGCGCAGGAGGGAACGCGCACGAGCGCGGTCCACCCCGGCAATCTCCATCACGATGCGAACGGCTCGGCCGCGCAACTTGCTGGAAACCGGCGTCACGTGGGTCATGAAATTTCCGCGCACCTTCCCGAGCTTCACCATGACGGCCGTGGACAACGCCGCGAGAATCATCTTCTGGGCCAGGCCGCCTTTCATACGAGTCGAGCCCGCCACGACCTCTGGGCCCACTTCGGGCACGATGGCAACCTCTCCGTACTCGGCCAGTCGCGAATCCCGGTCGCAGGTGATCGCGATACGGCGGGCCCCGACTTCCCGGGCCGCTTCCATCGCTCCAATGACATAGGGGGTTCGGCCACTCGCAGAGATCCCGACCACGACGTCGCCGGGGGCCAGCCCTCGCTCTGCCAGCTCGAAAGCTGCTGCGTTTTCATCGTCCTCGGCGCCCTCTACCGGGTGTCGCAAGGCTCGCTCTCCCCCAGCGATCAGGGCCTGTACAACCTTCGGGCTCATGCCATAGGTGGGCGGAATTTCAGAAGCATCCAGCACCCCGAGGCGACCACTCGTTCCGGCGCCCACGTTAAACCAACGCCCGCCCCCCAAAATCGCCGTGGCCAGTACATCCACCGCCTCTTCCATTTGCGGGAGGCAGCGCCCCACCGCAGCATGCGCGCAAGCATCCTGCTGGTGGATCAGGGCCAACACGTCACTGCTTGCGAGACGATCCAGGTCGCGCGCCGCGTCGAGGGTGGCCTCTGTGGGCATTTTTTGGGGTTTTGAGGGCATAGGAGTGTCTTCGGACAAAAGTCGAAAAGATTTGAGCCCAACCGTCAGCCCCGGGGCATCGCTACACTCGTGCCATGTCATTTCGCGTCGCCCAGGAGACTCTTGAAGCCCTCGAATGGCCCAAGGTGGTCGAACGACTGCGGGATCAGTGCCGTACGGCCCAGGGCCGAAAATGGCTCGACGAAGCCGCGAGCAACCCGCCAGGCGAAAATTCCGCTGGGACTGCAACCGCCGGGGTCGCAACGCGCTTCCGTCCCCTGAAGCCAGCGCATCTTTTCGAGCCCACCCTGCAGGGACTGCGTAAAAAACTCCAGGAAACCGACGAGGCCCGGAGCCTGCTCGATGCCGAGCTCGCCCCGCCCCTGGGTGCCACAGCCGACCTCGCCCACCCCCTCTCCCGAGCCGAGAAGGGTGCCCTGCTGGAAATTCCGGAACTCGTCGAGATCGCTTCGACCCTGGCGACCCTGCGGCTGACCGCCCGCTTCTTTCGGCGCAACGCCGAGCAGGCACCCACACTGGCCGAGGCCTGCGAACAGATCGAGGAGCAGGGCGAACTCGAAAAAGAGATCGAGCACTGCATCGACCCCTCCGGAGAGGTTCTCGATCGGGCTTCACCCCGGCTAGCCGCCGCACGCCGCGAAATCCTTCAGCTCTCGCGCGACCTTCAGAAACGCCTCGAGCGCTACGTCCGCGACCCGGAGATCAGTCGGCACCTCTCCGACTCCTACTACACCGTGCGCAACGATCGCTACGTGCTCCCGGTCAAAGCGGATTTCAGGGGCCGGGTCAGCGGCATTGTTCACGATGCCTCGCGCTCGGGGACGACGCTCTTCGTCGAACCCGAAGCGGTCATCGAGGTGAATAATCGACTCAAAAAAGCCGAGCTCGATGTCAGCCGAGAAATTCGGCGCGTCCTCGAGGAGCTCTCGAGCGCCGTGGCTCAGGTTTCGGGTCCGATCCGGAGCGGACTCGACGCTCTTGCTCGCATCGACCTGGCCTTTGCCCGGGGCAGGCTCTCGGTCACGATGGACGCTACCTCTCCCCAGGTCGACGAGGGTGCGGTTTTCGAGTTGCCCGGGCTCCGTCACCCCCTGATCGACCGGGAAGACTGCGTCGCCAACGATCTGCGTCTAGGCGACCCCTTCTCCGTCCTCGTCCTCTCGGGCCCCAATGCCGGGGGCAAGACCGTCGCCATGAAGGCCGTGGGACTCGCGGCGCTCTTCGTCCGAGCAGGACTCCATGTCCCCTGCGAAGCCGGCGCCCGGGTCGACGCCATCGAGTACTTGCTGGCAGATATCGGAGATCATCAAAATATCGAGGAAAGCCTCTCGACCTTCTCCGCGCACATGGCGAATCTCGCGGACATCGTTGGCCGCGCCGGTCCGCACTCCCTCATCGTCCTCGACGAGATCGGCGTGGGCACGGACCCCGGGGAGGGCGCCGCCCTGGCCCAATCGATTCTCGAGAGCCTTGCCGATCGCGGGGCCCGTGTGATTACCACGACCCACTACAACCTGCTCAAGGAGATGGCCGACGTCGACTCGCGCTTCCAGAACGCTTGCGTCGAATTCGACCCCAAGAGCCTCGCCCCCACCTACCGGATCCAGATCGGAGCACCCGGCGTTTCATCGGCCTCGGCTGTCGCGGCGCGCATGGGAATGCCCAGCGATGTCCTCGCCCGGGCCGATGCCCTGCTCGACCGCGATGACCGCAAGCTCGAACGCATGTTGAGCGAGCTGGCCACCAGTCGTGCCACCCTGGCGAGCGAAACGGAAAAGGCCTCCCGGATTCGCGCAGAAGGAGAAAGCGTCCGCGACGACTATCGGGCCAAATTGGAGCGCCTGCAGGAGCGACGCGACGAACTCTTCCTCAAAATGCAAAAGGATCTGAATACCTCCTTCAAGGAGGCCCACGCCGAAATCGCCGGAGTGATCCGGGACCTGCAACGCGGTCCCACCTCCCAGAAAGCTGCACAGGCCCGAGATCAACTCCAGGGCCTGAAGGCGCGCAACGAGGAGCATCAGGCCGAAGCCGGGCCGGCCCCGAAGGCCCCAGCGAGTCGCCTCCAACCCGTGGACTGGCGACGCGCCCGGCCCGGAGACACGCTCCGGGTTCTCGGGGGCAGCCACGGAACCCTCGAAAGCCTGCCCGATCGCAGGGGCCGGGTCGGGGTTCGCGTGGGCGGGAAAAAACTCGTTCTGGCCGCCGAGCAGGTGGGCCGCCCCACTCCGGACGAAGGGCCCACGAAGGCGCCGGAGCAACGGGTCCGCGTCGAAAGGGTGGAGCCCCAGGAGGACGGGGTGATCCTCGGGGGCGGAATCCAGAGCTGCGATCTGCGAGGCGAGCGAGTCCAGGCCGCCCTCGGCCGACTCTCCGAAAGCCTGGACCGGGCCGCCGCCGACGGCTGCGTCGGCCTGCGCATCATTCACGGAATCGGAACCGGCGCCCTGCGCGCCGCGGTACGCGAATTCCTCGCCGAATGCCTCTCGGTCAAGGCGTTTCGAACGGCTCCTCAGGACGAGGGAGGCGAGGGGGTCACCTTGGCCGAACTCTTCTAACCACGGTCCTCGGACGGGCCTTCCGCCGCATCGGCGAGCAAGTCGGCCGCCGCGCGAAAACCTGAGACCACGGCCCCCTCGACGCCCGGAGCCACCAGGTAGTCGCCGGCGAAATAGAGCCGGCGCCCGAGGGCGCGACGATCCGCCTGGACCCTCCGGAAACGTTCGAGGCCCCGATAGGCTCCCACGTCGAAAGCCGGGATACCCGCCTCCCTGCGCGCCAGGTGAAGCTTCCCCAGATTGCCCGAAAGCGCGGGATAAAGAAGCTTGAGGTCGGCGAGCAGGCTCGTGACCACCGCATCATCGGAGACCTCCCGGGCGCCGATGGCGAAGGACTCTCGGCTCCGGACCGTGGCCAGCCCAGCGCCGCTCCCGCCCCGAGTCCCCGGGAGCCCGGGCTCGAAAACGATGCTCCCCGCCGAAAAACCCTCGCCCCGAGGCAGACGGACGCGCTCGGGCATGCCGCCCGGGACGCGTTCGAGTTCGGCGGTGAGGGTCACCGAGGGGCGCTCGCGCACGGCCCCCAGGTAGTCGCGCTCGGCGGGCTGCAGAAGAGAAGGTGCAAGGCGATTCGCTTCGCCGGGGGAAGTCGCGAGGACCACCGCGTCCGCCTGAAGCGAGGCCGGAGCTGACCCCTCGCAGGCCAGGCTATAGCCCTGCTTTCCGCTGCCCTCGATTCCGCTCGCAACGGCGTGGTAGCGCTTGGGGAGGAGCCGGCGGGCCGCCGAGAAGAGATGACCCAGCCCCAGTCGCGGCAAGCCCGTAAAAGTGATCCCCTGCGGATCCATCATTCGGGCGCGCCAGAGCAGCAGCGCTGTCACCCTGGAAAGTTGACTCGCCTCTCCCGAAAAAAAGTCCTCGACCTCGGGAGCCACCCAATAATCCAACGCGCTCTTGCCAAAATAGAGGCCCGCGAAATCCGAAACACTTCGATAGTCGAGGGAGGCCGCGAGCTCGGGCGCCGTGGGATCGAGCAGCGGGAGATAACGCGTCATCAAGCGGGACCAGCGCATCAGCCGAAGGCTGTCACGGCGGGACACCCCGGAAATCGCCGCAACCCCGAGCAGGCGCTGGGGCTCGATGGCGTGGGGCCTGTCCCGCCAGGCCTGAACGAGTTGAACCGGGCGCAGGGGGAGTAGGGTATCGGAAAGGCCGAGTTCCTCGATCCACTTGAGCGTGTGGCGATCGCTGGAGTGGAGGGTCTGCACCGGCGGAAAATCACAATCCGGCGTCGCCGGATCCCTGCGCTCGACGAGTTCCACCGCATGCCCCGCCCGCTGGAGACGCCAAGCAGCGGCCAGGCCCGATAGACCCGCGCCAATGATCAGAATTTTCATGAGAACACCCATCCGAAGGAAAACCGGGTCGGCACCTTAGCTCCGAAAATCTCCCGAAGCCCGCCGACCGGGCCCGCCTGCGGGCGGATCCCCGGGAAAAGCGCCCTCAAGCGCCCGGCGAACCCCGGAAAGGTCATCGAAATGCTCGCACGCCACGCCTTGGGTCCGCAGGCTCTCCTCGAGGGAGCCCTTGGCGAAGACGCGATCCGCGACCCGGGCGCCGCATAGATCCGAGACCGCTCCGTCGCCGATATGCACGCAGAACGCGCCGGGGTGATCGCGCCGATAGGCTTCGATCATCGCGCGCTTGCAGGTCCCCGTCCCGCAGTCGCATTCGGGGTTCAGGCCACCGGGCGAAATCCGCCAACGCCCCGAATCGAAGACCAGATGGTTTGCCGCATACGCGAAGCGAACCCCGTGGATCGCCTGCAGGCGCTCGAGGTTGTAGTCGAAGCCATCGGAGAGAATCCGAAAGGCGATACCCCGCTCCTCGCACCAACTGAGCAGCCCGCGCGCACCCACGTCGAGTTCGATCCCCGCCAGGAACGCCTCCAGGGGCTCCGGGCCGAAATCGAACCCATCAAAGAGTTCGACGGCGTACTCCCAAGCCGAGAGTTCACCGTCGGCGAAGCGCTTCTGTAAGTCGGCGCGCGCCCGAGACAGGTACTCCCCGGCCAGGGTGGCTCCGACATCGCGCTGGGAGAAGGTGCCGTCGAAATCGCAAAAAACCGCGAGACCACCGGCATCCGAATTCGGTCCGGGAATGGGCGCTGGCCGGCTCACAGAAGTGAGGGTCCGTGCGAGAATTGGGGTTGAGCCACAAGCTGTATCATGCCAAGACTTATAGCGAGGCTGCGGTGGACTCGGCACACACCCCGGGGAAACCCGCACCGGGGCCAGCACGACGGGGAGGAGGCCTTGAACGAAGGCAAGCAGCCACGCTGCCAGGGGCCACGATCCCGCGAAAGCCAACGGCGGGCGCCTGGAGGGCGGGCCGGGGCTAGCCCGTCGCCCAGCTTCCGAGCACGCTGCGCGCCGCCCCCGCCAGGTAGACCGAGCCCGTGCAGCAGAGCAAATCATCCTTGGCCAGAACACCTCGAGCGAGTTCCACAGCGACCCGCGGGTCGGGTTCGCATCGAACAAGACAGCCCGGGGCGATCCGGGCACAGAGGCGAGCCAACTCCTCGGGCGCCATTGAGCGCAGGGGTTCGGCGCACGTCGCCCAGACCGAGTCCGCGCCTTCGAGCAAGGTCGTCAGGATTTCCTCCGAGGGTTTATCCCGGGAAATCGAGAGCACGAAGTGAATACGCGCGGCAGGAATCCCGTCGAGGACGCGACGAAGCGAAGCGGCGGACTCCCGAGTATGCGCCGAGTCCACCACGAGCCAGGGCGCCTCTCGGAGCACTTCCAATCTTCCCGGCAAGTGCACCGAAGCCAGGCCAACCCGCGCCGCTTCGGCCCATTCGCCATCCGTCCGATCGCCCAGTCGGCGCAGAGCGGCGATGGCGATCGCCGCGTTATCGACCTGATGCTCGCCGAGGACAGCCAGGCCCGTCGCGAATTCGAAACCATCCGACTCCCGGTAGACGAAGGCCTGAGCGACATCTCCGCCGACCTCGTACCGACTCCATTCGGACTCTTCGAGCCGCTGTACACCGATTTCGCCACCCAGGGCAAAGAGCGGAGCCCCCACGGATCGCGCGCGTTCGGCGACTACGTCCCGTGCTTCCGGAGCAAGCGGCCCGGCGATGCAGGGCACGCCGGGCTTGATGATGCCCGCCTTTTCGCCCGCAATCGCCGACAGGGTGTTCCCGAGTTTTTCGGTGTGCTCAAGTTCGATTTGGGTAATACAGGTGACGGCCGGTTGTACGGCGTTGGTCGAATCGAGTCGTCCGCCCAATCCAACCTCGAGCAACACCCGCGAGACCTGGGCGCGCTCAAAGAGAAGAAGCGCCGTGGCGGTCGTGGCATCGAAGAAAGTCGGGGCATTCTCGGGATCCTCGGCTTTCAGGGCCTCAACGTGGGGCCGAACGCCTTCGACGGCTTCGGCCAGCGTGCTTCCATCGACTTGCCGACCCGCGATCCGAAATCGCTCGCACCAACTCTCGAGGTGGGGCGAGGTAAACGTTCCCACCCGCTCGCCGGCGGCTCCGAGAATGGCCTCGGCGAGCAGGCAGGTCGAGCCTTTCCCCTTGGAGCCGGCAACGTGAACGATCGACAGCGTTTTCTCGGGATTCCCGAGCCTGTCGAGCAGGCGCCTAATCGGTCCCAGGTTTAAGCGTGCCTGGGCGTAGCTGCCCGCGCGCTCGAAGTTGATCAACCCTTCAAGCCAGTCGCTGGCCTCGCGCAGATTACTCACCCGCCCACTCACGACCGTGTTCGCCTCCACCCCTGCGGCCAATCACCAAGCGCAGGCAATATTTTCGCTCGGCTTCTCCAAAAAAAAGAGAAGGCGGCCGCTAAGGGCCGCCTTCCTAATTACCACAGACGATCTTACACCTGTTACTGGGCCATGTAGCGCTGGCTGTCGCGGTATTTCTTGACCGCTTGGCTCGTCGTTTCGATGGCGGGGAAAAAGTACTTCACCGCGTGGCCGCACTCCTGGCAGACCTTGTAGCAGAACTTGAATCCTTCGACTTCGCGCACGCTGCCGACACTAATTCGATTCTTGTCGGTACAGCAACCGTCCGGACGCGGAGGCGAAACGATGCGACGGGGATAATCGTTCTTCGGTGTCTCTTCCGTCGAATACTCAATAATGTTCTGGGTCAGCCTGTGCGAGCGCTCTTCTGAATTCTTCTTCCTGATATTGCTTCCGATTCGTCTCAAGTCAATTCCCTTACGAAAAAACTGCCGGAGCGTAGCCGGGCGTCCGCCTCAGCTCTTCCAACAGAATGGAATAGTCCTTGAAGGGGGCAACACACGGGGGGCCTTCCGCATACAAGAAACGTCCCCCTTCTCCCCCTTCGGTATTCGTCTGGCTTCCCCCACCTCCTGTGATTCCCTGATGATTGCCGTTGCTTGATTCAAAGGATGCTTCCGAGAGTTCGAGCAGGATCGAACTTCGGGTTCCGTACGTGTCTCCGACATGAACGCAGAGATCATCGAGCGACGAGTTCTGACTCCCGTGAGACCCACATAGTTCGCCGAGCGCGTCGACAATCTCGATTTTTCCCTGAGTTACGATTCCTTCCACCTGCTCTCGAACCCGGTCCACCTTGGATCCCGTTCCCCTCCCGCATTCGCGCGGATCGACGTTTCCGACCACGTGCACCCCGGGAGCGAGTTCCTCCGTGAAGGGCTCCTCTCGGTAAACAACCAGAAAAGCTTGATCACGATCTGCCACGTAAACGTTGAAAGGATTGTGGGCTCGGGCTTCGATAGCCATTAACCCCTCTACCGCATCTGCCGCACTCTCCCTCGCCAGGCAGTCCATCACCACCTGCCCCCGCGATTGGCGACCGGGATCCGGGTTCGGATCCCGCAGATTCGTCAACGCCGAGAACACTCCTTTTTTATTGAGTCCAATCCAGCTGCCTCCAGCCCGCATGTCCATCGGCGCGATCAGCGGCAGGCCCTGCCCGCTCCTGAGCGCCGGCGGCTCCGAAGGTCGGTCCAGGTACTCATCCCGATTGGCCGCGACAACCAACCAGCGCCCCGGCACCGTGCGATGAATCGAAATCAAAGTACACACCGACCTGCCTAGCTCGCCCTCTCCAAAATCTTAAATCCCTTAAATCCAAAAAACTTAGACTTCTCACGCCCGCCCGAACCGGGGACTTCTTTGCAGCCTATTCGCCGCACCGAATGTCGCCGCACCGAATGCCCCTTATCTGCAGGCGAGTTGCCGATCCGTGGGCGTGACTCCGTCCATTCCGTCTATTCCGTCTTCGCAACGGAAGAGTCCGACTCGCACTGATCTCTACTCTCGATTGCTCACCTTCCGGCTTGGTCGGCACCTGGCCTGACCAGCCCATCCTTGCTGCTTGAGGGTGCCCCGAGCGGCTCACTTTCTAGCCGACCCAGCCGTCTACCCGACAGCGGGCACACTTCTCCCAAGAAAGACCAGAGTACTCGATTTTTTCGAAGAATGCAAATTTGTCTTTGTTCTCGGGTGACTTGAGGGATTCCCTCAACCCGACACAACCCGCAATTCGGGGGATCCCTTTACGCTCGAGGCGGCCGGCCGCGGCCAGTCGTGCTCCTCGCGCAACCGGTTCGCCCGACGATTCGCGACCTTGCGGCTCATCTCAAGCCCGTTGCGAGCCAGCACTTCCTCCAATTCGTCAAAATGCTGCTCGATGGTCAGGTGCACCGACTCGAACCCGCGATGCATCGCCTCGGAGCGACGCCAGAAGGCCAACGGATTGATGGCGAAGAAGCTGGCATCCTGTTCGTGTGGCTCGATCAGCACGATGTCGCCCTGGAAGGAATCATCGGCGAGGTAGCGTTGAAGCCCCAGCTGGAGGCGGGAGTGGAGCAGGGTGCGGAAGACCTGGTTGACCACCAGTTTCGCCCCGCGATCCGAGAGAAACCCACCGCCGCGCCCGGAACCGCGAGACGCGGACGCCAAGTCAACGTCGTTCATGAAGGGCCGAAAAGGGTTGTAGCAGATGACCAGATCGGCCCCCTTCTCGATGGCCACGTCGATATTCGCCGTGTGACGAACGCCTCCGTCGACGTAGTCGACGCCGCCAAGCCGGGCCGGCTTATAGAAGATCGGCAGCGCCGTCGATGCCTGAACCGCCTGGGCGATGGTCAAATCGTTCACCTCGTCCCCGCCGAAGATCACTCGCTCGGCGGTGTCGAGATTGCAGGCGCTTAGATAGAGCTCCACGTTCCGCTTGCGCTGGAACGCACGAAAATCGTTTGGCATCGAGAGGCGGTCGAGATTTCGCCGTAGCCAACGTTCGAGGGAGGAGTTGTCGAAAAGGCCTGAAGGGATGTAGTCGCTGGGGCCGGGGAAATTCCGCGTCGGTGCGGTGTGCTCGATAATCCGGGTGACCAGGGACTCGAAATTTGCGTAGGAGGTGTCGCGAATAAACCGTCTAAAGACGCCGCCCGCGGCGTCGGGCAAGCTGGGCAAACCGCGCAGAAATTCCTGCCCCACACCCGGCAGGTAGGAGAGCAGATCCAGGGCCAGGCGTGCCGGACGCTCGGCAAACTCCCCAATGTTGGGCGCGTAGAAATCAATCGGGCGCAGCTGGTCGAAATCCTCGCTGGTTCCCTCCAACACGCGGATCATCTCGTGGGGATGAATTCCACCGGCCAGGGGAACCGCCAGCAGGGCGCCCGCCGAGAGGCCCACGTAGGTGTCGAGATCGCAGAGCCCGCGGTCGACCAAAAAATTCTCGAGGGCCGCGATGCCACCGACCTTGAAAGCGCCGCCGGTGACCGCGCCGCCGGCGAGCACTAGGGCCACCTTGGGATTCTTCCGGGGCGGACGGCCGTTGCTCTTGCGAATCAAGGTCAGACCCAAAACAATCCCCCGCTGCGCCGAAAACACACAATGGGGTGTAATGGCCCCATTTATTTGGCGATGTGCACCGTGCCGATTCACTTACGATGCATTGCGTCATTCTATACCCATAACATCTCGGAATCCAGCCCGTTCTCGGCCGAGCGCCTCCTGATGCAATGCGTCGGAGACCCCTTAGACCGAGGGGGGATCCTGGTGTATCAAGGGATCGATTGAGACGGCCGAAAAAAAACGGACCCCCCGTGGGGTAAAAACCCGGGATGCGTGGGGAGATGCGTGGGGAAGGGAAGAGATGATCAGATGTGAGCTCGCGTTCCGAGTCGGCCTCTGCCTCATCGCCCTGACAGGAATCGCGGCCGGTCAGGAGAGGGCGCCCGCGGACCAAGAGGCCGGCGCCTCTCTTGCCGAAGAAGCCGAAGCCGCGGCTCGCTCCGACCGCTCGCTCCGAGACGCCCTCAGGGCCCGGGAAGCCGAGGATCGGGCGCGCCGGGATGCCCGCCAGGAAGCCGCGCTCGCGGGGGAGCGCGCGAAGCAACGCGACGAGGCCAGAGAACTCGAGAGAGCTCTCACCGAAGCCCGAGCGCTGCAGGGTGAACTCGCCCGGGAGCACCGGCAGCCGGGAATCCGGGAGGGGTCCGGCGCCGGAGCAGCGGCCCCGCTTCCCCTCGATGTCGAGGGTTGGGATCACGATCCCAGGGTCGCGGCCGCCGCCCCCGGATTGCGTGACCTCCCGCCGGATATCTTCGATTCATCGCGCGAAGTCGTACCCCGAGAGACCTGGCAGAACCCCGAACCCATTCGCGTCCTCCGCTTAGAACTCGATGCGGATGGGGACTCGAAGCCCGAGTTGATCCGTTTCCTCGACGCCGTCACCCGGGAGCTCCTGCGCGAAGAGGCCGACCGCAACTACGACGGGGTACTCGATGCCTGGACGATGTACCGCGACCAGTCCCTCGCCAGCCGGGTGCTCGACGAGAACGACGACGGCAACCCCGACGTCTTCGAAAGCTACCGGGACGGGGTCCTTGTGGTGCGGGAACTCGACCGGGACGATGACGGTGTGCGCGATGTCTTCTACCGCTATCGCGGCGATTCCCTTGCCGAGGAAAGCCACGACGCCAACAACGACGGGGTGGTCGACCTCGTCATCCACTACGCCAAGCGCCAGCGGGTTCGCGCGGAAGAGGACGTCGACAGGGACGGACGAATGGATCTCTGGACCCGCTACGCCCGGGATTCGAGCGGCGAGGAAGGCGAAGAAATAGTCCAGATCGAACACGACCAAGCCGGTCGTGGATATGCGGACACGTTCGAATACTTTGCAAAACAGGGCGGGAAAACGCTTCTGGTGCGCCGAGAGCACGATATCGACGGAGATGGCCAAGTCGATGTCGTCTCGTTCTACGTCCAGGGGCGGCTGAGCCGGCGACAGATCGCGGATGCCGAGCGGGTCCCCCTCTGAGGCTTCGGCCTCCGGGCGAACGCGTTACTCGGCCCCCTGCTCCGACCCCTCGGCCCCATCCGCGCCGGACCCGTCGACCCCCACTCGGACACGCCTGCGCTGGCGCTCCCGAAAGGCCTCGATGCGCTCCTTCTCGATCAGGCGCATGAGGTAACGGTTGCGCCGTTTCACGCGCTCGAGTTCGATCTCGAGTTCACGCGCGGTGAGTCCCGATTTCTCAAACTCAAGCTCGAAACGCAGGCGCTGCTCACCCCCGTCGTCGCCCAAGGCCGCGACTTCCACCCGGTTGGAACCCTCGCGCACGGGAATAAAGGCGAGGAAGCTTCCGTCCGGGGCAAGCTCGACGTCATACGAAATTTCGCCGCTGTCCAGGTTGGTCACGATGACGTCCTCGATGCCCGCAAACGAAATGCCCTGAAGCAGGGCAACGATATCGCCGGGGTTACGGACCGGCGTAAAGCGCCCGCGGCTTATCCGGCAGAGTTCCGAGAGCGCGAGGGGGGCGCCCAGGGCACCTTGGCCCAGGGCAAAACCGTTCACCTCAATCCCCGCTTTTCGCGCCAGCCGGGCCGCCGCGATGGCCGCCTCGACATCCTCGGGGTCGGACTCGGAGGCCTTGCCGAAGGGGAAGGTCGGGACGCCGTCGGTCAGGAAAGCCACCACCTTCCGCGACCCCCGCCGTGGCTCACTCCGCGCTCCGGAAAGGCCAGCCAATTCGACCACTGAGAGCTGAATCGCCGCGGCGAAATTCGTGGCTCCACCCGGCCCCTGCTCGAGAATCTCGACCAGGGCCGCTTCGATCCGGGCAAAATCCCGGGTCAGGGGCACCCGAACCACCGCGTCGCGCTGCTGAGCGCTCAAGCGTTCGCCGCTTTCGGGGTCGACCTCGCCCGAGAAGCTGATAATCCCGACCCGGGTCCGCTCAGAATCAAGGATCCCCAGCAGCTGCCGGGCCGCCAGAACCTCGGCCGCCAGTATCGTGTCCTCGGCGTCGCTGCACACCATGTCCTCGGGGTACGCCCCCGGCAGCACGAGTTCCTGTTTCGGGTTCATCCCCACCTCGCCGTCACCGTCGACGTCGATGCCGCTCGGATAGCGAGTGGAATGCGAAATATCGATGACCACCATGACGTCGAAGTCGACGCGCTCACCGCTGCCCGAGAACGCCCGGCCGCGAACCGCCGCCATGGTCACGCGATTTCGAACGACCTCACCCGGGCGGGGAGCGGTGATCTCGAGGCGCACCTCCGCCGGCTCAAGCGTCGGGGCTTCAGCCCGTGCGGACGGCGGAGCCAGGATCAGCCCAGCAAGGGCCGCGAGAGCTCCTCCCAAGCTCGCCATGAAGGGGCTCCTCATTGCGGCCCGGAAGGCCAGAGCGGGGTGGATGAACCGTCCGGGGCGAGTGGAGCGGCCGTGGGCCAAGCGAGCGGGGGCTCGGGGGCCCACGCTTCACCTACCGGCCCCTTCGAGAACGCGTCAATGCGTTGGAGTCGACCCTCGATGCGCCCGATGGCCTCGATGGTGACCCGACCGAGCTGGGTCAGAAAGGCGGCGCTCGGAACCCCGACCGGATCGGCGGCGCCCGCCAGGCCGACCGTTGAACGCAGCCCCCGCTCGAGCAGCAGCAGGTGCCCGGACTCCGGAGAGTCGTAGCCGGCGCGCCCAGGAAAGATGGCCGTGGCCTCGAGGCTCTCGGCACTTTGCCAGAGAACTTCGCGCGAGAAGCGGTGGGAGCGTAGATCGCGCTGGATGGTGCTCGATGGGCCGGGCAGGGGGCCAACGAAAATCGCCAGACGGGATCGCTCCAACGCTCCCCGCGCCTCAAGCTCCCCGGCTACGGCCGCACTTCCGGGAAAGCGCCGGGCGAGTTCGTTCGGTGCATCGGGGGCCACGTCCGCAGCCCCGTCGCCCGCAATGAAGACCAGCCAGACCGTGTAGGGCTTGGGGCTCGCAGCCAGCACCCGCCCCAATTCAAGGACCAACGCCGGGGCCGCCGCAGCCGCCGCCGCCCGGGGACCGCCGCCGTCCCGCTCGCCGGGCAGCGTGTCGTAGCGCGCCAACAAAAGGATCGGGTCCGGGCTTTCGCCCCGCAGGACTCCCACCACGGCGCCAACGGACCCGGGAGAGGCCTCGGCCGGCGGCTTCGCGCTCCAACGCTCGACCTGTGCCCCCAGGCCGGAGAGCTTCTCCTCGAGCCAACTCGCGGCCTGGACAGCGCTGGGCGACCCCGGGCCGCGGGCGCCCAGGCCGAGCAGGCTCTCAAGGTCTCTCCGGGCGGCCTGGCCCGAGAAAGCGCCCTCGGGACTTTCGAACTCCGACGAGGGCGGCACGATCGAAGGCGGGCCAGCGGGCCCCTGGGCCGAGCCACAGGCCCAAAGCGAGAGCAGCAAGACTGAGAACGGCAAGGCGAGGGGCAGGGCGAAGAGCGGACCCGAAATCCACCCCCGCCCAGCACCCGACTTTCCCCGGCTGGCCACAGCCGCCGGTTTATCCACCGCCCTCCACAGCTCCATCGAGCGCAACTCTAGGCCAAGCCAGGGCCCCCGCACTTGGGCCTGGGCTCGCTTTCCCAGTCCGACGAAAAGATTCTGAAATCTCGACGGGCCGAAGGGCGGGGCGCCCTGAACCCGAGAGCACCCCCGGGCGACCCCGGAGCCAGCGAAATCCCCGCAGGATTTCGGCAAGCGAAAAGAAAATTTGCCACATTTCAGCGGCAACTCCTACTTACTTTCTGACAGGCCCGCTCCTCGCGGGACTTTTCAAGAGTTGGGGGCAGGAACCCTTCCCTGGGGACCTGCCTCCAATATCTTGGGCCCCCGCCCGCGCTCCAGCCACGACGACTCGGGGACGATCACGCCATTTTCTGCGGTCCCGCGGAGGACGGGGCCTTGGTACGGGTTCTCGGAACTGCCTTACTCGGGGTCGATGGAATCCCGGTGGAAGTCGAAGTGCGCGTGAGCGCCCAGCTCCCGCGGGTCGACATCGTCGGCCTCCCCGAACTTTCGGTGCGCGAGAGCGCCGCTCGGGTTCGGGCGGCGATTGCCTCGGTGGGCGAACGCTTCCCGGACAATCGGGTCACGGTCAACCTGGCGCCGGCGGGCCTGCGCAAGAGCGGTTCGGGTCTCGACCTGGCGATCGCCGTGGGCATTCTGGTCGCGACGGGCGCGATCGATAGCGAAGCCACCCAGGGGCTGGCTTTTGTCGGCGAGTTGGC
The DNA here is from genome assembly GCA_028823175.1 of Myxococcota bacterium. GTDB lineage: Bacteria > Myxococcota_A > UBA9160 > UBA9160 > UBA4427 > JAZXM01. The sequence goes on along the minus strand of JAPKBZ010000007.1, from coordinate 29,512 downwards.
TCTGGATGGACGGCTTCGCGGAGTCCGCGGAGAGTTGGCGATGAGCGTTGCCGCCCGGGACGCGGGCTGCCACGGACTGATCGCGCCCGCGCGCGGCGGCCGAGCCGCGGCGCGCATCCCCGGCCTCGAGGTCTACGTCGCGGAAACCCTCGCCCAGGTCCTGGCCCACCTCCGCGGCGAACGAGCCCTCGATCAGGGATCGGATTTCGACCCCAGCGCAAGCGAACCCGAGGAACTCTGCATCAGCGACGTGAAGGGTCAGGAGGGGGCGAAGCGTGCCCTGGAGATCGCCGCAGCCGGAGGACACGGGCTTCTTCTGAGCGGCCCCCCCGGCTGCGGTAAAACCATGCTGGCTCGAAGGCTGCCCGGAATCCTACCGCCCCTCAATGAAGAGGAGGCGCTCACGGCCACGATCATCCACGACGCAGCGGGCCTGCTGTCCGAGAACCAGACCGCGCTTCGCTCGCGCCCTTTTCGGTCCCCCCACCACACGGCCAGCTTGGCCGGACTTCTGGGCGGTGGAACCCCACCGACCCCCGGCGAGGTTTCCCTGGCCCACGGCGGCGTTCTCTTTCTCGACGAGTTGCCCGAGTTCGAGCGACGCGCCCGAGAGGCCCTTCGCCAGGTCCTGGAAGACCGCAGTATCGTCATCGCTCGCGCCCACTACACCTGTCGCCTGCCCGCAGATTTCATGTTCGTGGCGACTGCCAACCCTTGCCCCTGCGGCTGGTGGGGCAGTCAACAGCGACCCTGCCGGTGCGATGGACGCGCGATTCAGCGATACCGGGAACGCCTATCGGGCCCCCTGCTCGACCGGATCGACCTCCATGTCCGCGTTCCGGGGCAAAACTGGCACCAACTCGGCGAAGCGGTCCGGGGGCCCAACAGTGCCCGGGTCCGAGCCCGCATCCAGCGGGCTCGGCAGAAACAGCAGGAGAGGGCGGGGGCCTGCAACGCCAACCTCGACGATCGCCAGCTCGAAGCCGAACTCGCCGTGACCGATGGCGCCCAAGCCCTGCTCGCCCGCGCCGTCGACCAGTTCTGCCTGTCCGCTCGGGCCATTCGACGAGTACAACGGGTGGCCCGCACCGTGGCGGATCTCGGCGGAGCCGAGGGAGTCGACGAATCCGCGCTGGCCGAGGCCCTGGGTTTCCGTGAGGAGGCGGGCGGGCGCCCAGAGGATTAGCCCGACCGGATGTGGTCGAATTGCAGCCCTCGCGGTCCCCTACGACCACTCGGCTCCGAGGGCCAGAGCCATCCACCGCCCGGGGGAGGCGTAATCATTTGATTTTAAAGGAATTTATTCTTCTTCAGTTCTTCGAAACTTTCAGGCATGAAATGTGCACTGATATACACCCGACGGGAACGCACCGGCGAATCCCGGGAATACTGCAAACCCAAGGGAGCAAGATCATGACAAGCCTTTCCCATTCGTCCTCAGCAAGACTCCACCGCTCGAGCGTTCGGCCCACGGCCCTCGCCGCCGATGTGGCGGAGCGCCGCGATCTGCCCCAGATCGCACCGCCCGTGGACGCCCCAGCCCACGCGATCGACTGCACCTTCATCGAGGTCCTCGAGGCGATTGCCGATGTCGCGGATTCCGACGAGGAAGTCCTCGCCACCCTGGCGCATATGCTCGAATCCGGCCGAATCAAGCTCTCCCAAGTGCCCGGCCCCCATCCGACCCAATCCCACGTCTACTGCTGAATCCCTCGGGCTCCATGACCGAATTCGGAGGCCAGTGGGCTCGCTCCGAGCGCCGAAATGGCGCGGCACCTTGACCGCCTTGCACGACCGGGCATGATCCCCAGGCGGCAAGGCCAGTCCGTCTGTCGCTACTCGAAGGGCAGCGGTCATGGCAAAGCCGAAAAAAAAGAAATCCGTCGCGAGGAAGAAAACAGGAGCCAAGAAGAAAAAGGCGGGCGCCCGCAAGAAGGCCGCGAGGAAAAAGAAGGCGGCGGGAAAAAAGAAAGCCGCGGGAAAAAAGAAGGCGGCGCGCAAGAAGAAGGCTGCCCCTAAAAAGAAGACTGCCCCCAAGAAGAAGGCCGCGAGGAAGGGGGCGGGGGCCAAGAAGAGGCGTCCCTCGAGCACTGCCGACGAAATGGCCGAGAAGCAGCGGGACATCTCGGTTTCCGAATTCTTCGCCAAAAACCGCCATCTCCTGGGTTTCGATAACCCCTCCAAGGCCCTCCTGACCACGGTGAAGGAGGGGGTGGACAATGCCCTGGACGCCTGCGAAGAGGCGGGAGTCGTCCCCGAAATCCGGATCGAGATCAAGCAACTCGCCGAATCGCGTTTCCGGGTCGCTCTCGAGGACAACGGGCCGGGCATCGTGCGCGAACAGGTACCCAAAATTTTCGGTCGACTCCTCTACGGTTCCAAATTTCATCGCCTGCGCCAAAGCCGTGGGCAACAGGGGATTGGCATCAGTGCAGCGGGCATGTACGGCCTGCTGACCACCGGCAAGCCGGTCAAGATTCTGACGAAAACGGGGAAACGAAAACAGGCGCATGAGTTTGAGCTCGTTATCGACACCCAAAAGAACAAGCCCCAGGTTAAGCGGGACGTAGTCGTCAAGTGGCCCAAGCATCACGGCACCCGGGTCGAGATCGAACTCGAAGGTCATTACCGGGGTGGGCAGCACTCGGTGGACAACTACATCCGCCAGATCTCGCTGGCAAACCCCCATGCCCAGATCACCTACGTCCCCCCGGCGGCCGAGGAACACGGCGCGGAGCACGTCTTTCCCCGGGTGACCAAAAAGCTTCCCGCGCATACCGACGAGATCCAGCCTCATCCCTACGGAATCGAGTTGGGGGTGTTGATGCAGATGTTCCGAGACACCGGGTCGCGCAATCTCGCCAGCTGCCTGCGCAACGATTTCTCACGTGTCTCGCCACGGGTGGCCGCCGAAATTTGTGAGAGGGCGGGCCTTTCTCCCAAGCGCCGACCAGGCGACATGCGCCGGGAAGAGGCCGACGCCGTCTACAAGGCCATCAAGCAGACCCGGATCATGAGCCCGCCAACGGATTGCATCGCCCCCATTGGTGAAGATCTCATCCTCGCCGCACTCAAAGCCGAGGTCAAGGCAGATTTCTACTCCGCCGTCACGCGCCGCCCCACCGTCTATCGGGGCAATCCCTTTCTGGTCGAAGTCGGCCTCGCGTACGGTGGAGAGATGCATAGCGACGACAGCGCGCTGCTCTACCGCTACGCGAACCGCGTCCCCCTGCAATACCAGCAAGGCGCCTGTGCGATCACCCGGGCTGTCTCGGCGACGAATTGGAAGTCCTACCTCGTGCAACACCCCAAAGGTGCCCTTCCCGTCGGCCCACTCCTGGTCATGGTGCACATCGCAAGCGTCTGGGTGCCCTTTACGTCGGAAAGCAAGGATGCCGTCGCCCAATACCCGGAAATCATCAAGGAGTTCCGCTTTGCCCTCCAGGAGTGCGGACGCAAGATGACGAGCTATCTCCGCAAACAGAAACGCGTCGCCGAAGAGGCCAAGAAGGCGGCCTACATCGAGAAATACATCCCTCAAGTCGCCGTTGGACTCCAGGAAATTCTCTCGCTGGGCGATCGCGAAACCGGGACATTGACCCGCAAGCTGACGGACGTTCTGGAGCGCACCCGGAAACTCTAGGCGGAACCCAAGGAGAGACGATGACTGCTCGACGCAAAGCCGGGGCCCGGAAATTGGGCGCAAAGAAAGCGGCGCGAAAGAAAAAATCCGCCGCACCGCGAAAGGCGGCGGTGCGCAAGAAGGCTGCGAGTAAAAAAGGGGCGGCTAAGAAGGCTGCCCGCAAGAAGAAGGCTTCAAGAAAAAAGGGGAGCCGAAAGAAGGCTGCCGCCGCTTCGCGAGGACGGAAGGCAGCGCGGGGGGGGAATCGAGACACCAAGACTGTCAACCTGATTGTCGGCACCGCCGAGGCAATCAGGACCGAAATCCTCAAAACGCGCAAGCCCGATCTGAAATTCCCGATTCGGTCCCTGGGCAATGTTTCGTACTCTGCCAAGAAGGGCTACTTCGAGATTGGAAAGCAGACCAAGACCCGAACCCTAACGGTGAATACAGTCCGAGGCTTTGCCCAGACCCTGCGCCTGATGGGACTCTCGAAGGACCTCATCGAAGCCAACGACTTCGCCACCAAGCGAGACGCCTACTACCAGAGCAAGAATTGGGAATCCGCGAAATTTGACGACCAAACGGAATCCGACACCGTGATGGACGACATCGAAGCCATGTTTTCCATGCAGGGCGTCTCGCGAGAGCAACTCCGATATGTCCCCGACGAACACGGCGGCGCCGTCGCAGGCCAACTCACCGTAATCGATCCCGATATAGAGACCGGGCAGGTCGAGCGCATCGACTGTACCCGCTTCGGCTCCGGTGCCTACTCGATTCCCTCGACGGTGGAACACCTCTCTTTCGAAACCAAGGCCAAGTTCATTCTCGCCATCGAAACCGGCGGCATCTTCCAGAGGCTTCAGAGCCACAAGTTCTGGCAACGCGAGAACTGCATTCTGGTTTCCCTGGCGGGCGTCCCGACCCGGTCGACGCGCCGCTTCATCCGCAAGCTCTCGGATGAGTGCAAGCTCGCCGTCTTTGCCTTCGTTGACTGCGACCCCTATGGCTTCTCAAATATCTACCGAACTTTGAAAGTGGGTTCGGGGAACGCAGCGCATATCTCGCAATTCTTTTCAGTCCCCCAAACTCACTACCTGGGGGTGACACCCCAGGACATCATCGATTACGAGCTGCCGACTCATCCCCTGCTCGACGTCGACATCAAGCGCGCGAAGGACGCCCTCAAGAACGATCCCTTCTTCAAGGCCCACAAGCCCTGGAAGAAGGCCATCGAACAACTGATCTCTATGGGCGTTCGCGCCGAGCAACAATCCCTGGCCATGTGGGGGCTCAACTACGTGATGGACGAATACCTCCCGGCGAAACTCAAGAAGGTCAAAGACTTTCTCCCCTAGCGAGATGACCTACTATCGGCAGGGGCGAATACTGTGCCCTACACGACGAAGTCGTCCCAAGACTCCAGGAGTAGCTGCACATGAAGGGGATCATCCTGGCCGGGGGTTCCGGAACCCGGCTCTATCCCATCACGATGGGCGTCAGCAAACAACTGCTGCCCGTCTACGACAAGCCAATGATCTACCACCCGCTGTCGACTCTCATGCTGGCGGGAATTCGCGACATCCTGATCATCACCACACCCCACGATCAAGGGGCTTTTCAACGCGTCCTCGGAGATGGCCAGACGCTCGGGATCAGTATCCAATACGCCGTGCAGCCACGCCCGGAGGGGCTGGCCCAGGCCTTCCTGATCGGGGCTGATTTCATCGGCGGTGATCCCGTGGCCCTGGCCCTGGGCGACAACATCTTTTACGGGCAGGGGATGGCCGAATCCCTCGGCCGAGCTGTGACCCAGAAGGACGGCGCGACGGTCTTCGGCTACCGGGTCAGCGACCCCGAACGCTACGGCGTGGTGAGCTTCGATGCCGAGGGCCAGGCCGTGAGCATCGAAGAGAAACCCGAAAAACCTCGCTCCCACTGGGCGGTCACCGGCCTCTACTTCTACGACAACGACGTCGTCGAGATCGCCTCGAAGTTGCGGCCCTCTCCCCGGGGCGAGTTGGAGATCACCGATCTCAACCTGGCCTATCTCCAGCGAAACACCTTGCGCGTAGAATTGCTCGGCCGAGGCATCGCCTGGCTCGATACGGGAACCCATGAATCGCTCCAACAGGCCTCGAGTTATATCCAGGCCATCCAGGAGAGGCAGGGGCTCAAGGTGGCCTGTATCGAGGAAATTGCCTGGCGCCGGGGCTGGCTCGACACCGGGCAATTGAGGGCAATCGGGACCCAGATGAAATCCAATAGCTACGGGACCTACCTGATTCAGTTGGCGGATGAAGAAGGCGGGGTCAATCCTTGAAGAGCTTGGCTCAGAACATCCCAGGGGTCATTCTGATCGAGCCCGAAGTCCACCGGGATGCCAGGGGGTTCTTGCTCGAGAGCTATCACGCCGAGAGGTATAAGGAGGCCGGCATCGCTGGGTCCTTTGTCCAGGACAACCACTCCCTCTCCGGGCGGGGCACGCTCCGCGGGCTCCACCTCCAGGTTCGCCGTCCCCAGGCCAAACTCGTCAGGGTTCTGCGCGGGAAAATTTGGGACGTCGCCGTCGATGTCCGAAAGGGCTCACCGACCTTTGGCCAGCATTTCGGGGTGGAACTCTCCGCCGAAACCCACCGCCAACTCTATATCGCCGCCGGCCTCGCCCACGGCTTCGCCGTCCTCAGCGACGAGGCCGAGGTCGAGTACAAGTGCAGCGCTTTCTACGATCCCGGAGGTCAGCTCTCCATCGCCTGGAACGACCCGGAACTGGCCCTTCCCTGGCCCCTCAGCGAGCCGACTCTCTCGAAAAAAGACGGGGCGGCCATGACCCTTGCCGAAGCGATGGATCGTTTACCCGACTGGGAGGGCTAGAAGTCCTCCTCCGCCTCCATGTCTTCCTCCCTGTCACCCTTGGCAAGCTTGAGGGGAGCGCCGCAGGCGCCGCAAAAGACCTCGTCCCCCACTCGCTCATCCCCCGCCAGGGGGACATCCACTTCGCAAACCGGGCAGGCCGGATCTCGGGCCATCAGTCGCCCGGCGCCGGATCGTCTTTCTTCTGGCGGCACTCCTCACAATGACCGTAGAGCTCGTGCCGGTGGCGGTGAATGACGAAGCCGAGCCCGTCGGCGACCTCACGCTGCGCCTGCTCGATCACCGACGACTCGAACTCGAAGATCTTGCCGCAGAGCAAGCAGACAAGGTGATCATGGTGCTTGTGCTCGATCTCGTAGCGCGCAACTCCATCGTCGAAACGTCGCTCCTCGGCGATCTCGGCCTCGACAAAGAGCTTGAGCGTACGATAAACCGTCGTGTAACCGATCTTCGGGTATTCCTCCCGAATCAACTGGTAGAGATCCTCCCCAGTCAGGTGACCGCCGGCTTCCAGAAAGGCCTCGAGGATGACTTCCCTCTGCCTCGTCTGCTTGAGCCCGTGGGCTTCCAAGTATCGGGCCAGCGCTTTTTGCTCGATGTCATGGGTCATCGCGAAAGAGTCTAGCAGGCCCTGTCGCGCCGCAGACCGGTACGGACACTCGCCTGCTACATTCCCGCCCGCCGGCAGGAGGGTCCAGGGATTGCCAGCCCATTCCCCAGCCGCTCCCGTTCACCCCCTCGAACCCGCCGGAGTCTTCCGTTGAGCCTCTCTCTCGAACCCCCGACTCGCGATCGTCCCCAAGCCGAGGAGGAAGCCCGGGCCCAAGACGAGCGGATCCACAATCGGCCCGCGGACCAGCAGGCTCCCCCGGGCGGGCTGAGAGAGGTCTCCCTCCTCGCCTACCCCGCGATCCTTACCCAACTCTCGGGCGCCCTGATGGGCGTGGTCGACAGCGCCATGGTGGGACGGCTTGGGGCCACCGAACTTGCTGGCGTGGGTTTCGGGGGAAACTGGATTTGGACAATTTTCTGTTTCTTCATCGGACTGGCCACCGGCGTCCAAACATTCGTCGCCCAGGAGCAGGGGGCCGGACGAAACAGCCAATGCGGCGCCTGGGCCTGGCATGGCCTCTTTCTCCTGATCCCGATCACCGCCCTCTCGGCGCTTCTCTGCTCCATCGCTTTGGCGCCGATGATCGGGCTTCTTCTCGATTCGGACTCCATGACACCCATCGCCGTCCGCTACATGTCGATCCGCACTTTCGGGGTCGTCGGCATGATCGTCGCGATGGTGATTTCCTCGTTTTTTCGAGGCATCAGCGATACGCGAACGCCCCTTTACGTCGCACTTTTCGCCAACGGGCTCAATGTCATCCTTGATTACGGTCTGATCTTCGGAAAACTCGGCTTGCCCGAATGGGGCATCGATGGGGCGGCGGTCGCGACCGTCATTTCGGAATGGGCCCTCGGGTTCGTCATGCTCGCGGCCTTCCTGCGCCCCAAGCTTCGCAGGCTATACGGTACCAGCACCATCACCCTGTCCTGGAAGGATCAGCGTCGCCTGATTCGCACCGGAGCACCCATCGGCGGCCAATGGCTCCTCGAGATGCTCTCTTTCGCGTTTTTCCTGGTCCTAGTCGCCCAGTTGGGAGAGATCGCCCTGGCCGCAAGCCAGGCGTTCCTCGCCCTGCTCGCGCTTTCCTTCATGCAAGCCTCAGGGCTGGGCATTGGAGTGGCCACCCTAGTGGGCCGCTATATCGGCTCTCACGATCTGGACCACGCCGAAAAATCGTTTCGGTCGGGCATGTTCCTCTCCCTCTTGATCGCCGGTTCTCTCGCCCTGCTCTTTTTTCTCTTCCCCCAGCAGCTCATACGAATCTTCACGGATAACCCCGAAGTGATCGAGCAGGGGACTGCGCTTCTCCTTGTCGGAGCCATCTTCCAATTCTTCGATGCGTTCGGAATTGTCGCGGACGGAGCCCTGCACGGAGCTGGAGACACCCGGGTGCCCTTCATCGCCCGCTTCTTTCTGTCCTGGGGGTTTTTCCTGCCCCTGGCCTGGTTCTTGGGTTTCTACCTCGAGGGCGGCCTCATCGCGGCCTGGCTCGCCGGAGCGGTCCACGTTTTCCTACTCAGCGGTTACCTGATCTGGCGCTTCCGGTCGGGCGCGTGGCGCAAAATCCGAATCTGATCCCATCCCCCGTCACGCCGGGCGGAGCCAATCATGTTCCCGAGCCGATCCGGATGTTGGCCACCACCGGCAGGTGGTCGGACGCACGCCGGGCGGCCTGGCTTATGTAGGCCTTGACCGAGACCACCTTCGCCCCACTGGCATAGATTCTGTCCAGCGCCAGGATCGGACGCGACGAGGGAAAGGTCGGCGGCCAGTCGACGTTGTTGTGGCGATGGAGCGTATCCTCGAGATTTCGGGAAGCCTTGCAATCTCGCCACGCGTTCATGTCGCCCACCAGTACAGCCGGCCCAGCATTCCACTGGGGGTGCTCAAGCAGCATCTCGACCTGACGATGACGCGTTCGATCCACCAGCGACAAGTGGGTCGCCACGACGCCGAAAATACCCGAACCGGTGTTCACACCCGCGGCCAGAGCGCAGCGTCTCTCTATCCGCGAAGAGAAGAGGTCAAGCACCGAGACCGATGTGATCGGGAATCGCGAAAGAATCGCGTTTCCCAACTCACCGCGCCTATGCACCCGATTGGAGGCGAAAGCGACGTGAAGGCCAAGCTCCTGAGCAAACTCTTCGAGGCCGTAGGTCGTTTCAAATGGGCGCAGCACCTCCTGAAGCGCGATCACGTCTGCATCCAAATCGGCGATGACATCCGCTGCCCGATCAAAATTCGGTTTTCCGCGGCCGTTGACTCCCGCCCAGCGATGCACGTTGTAGCTCGCCACCCGGATCAAATTTTCATTTCTTGAGCGGCGGAAGGGTTTGTCCGGGGCCCGGATCAAGGAGATGTGGGGAGTCCCCAAGCTGTCGGGATGAATCACCCGCCGCGCGCCATCACCGATATTCCTCGCCCGGGCAAGGGATGCCTTGGCCGCTTTAAGAGTGCTTTCGGATACGCGTTGGCGCGCGCGCTGGGCAAGAGTGCCCCCCTCTCGGGTCGACTTGCCACCGCCCTTCCGCATTTTTCTAGTCTTGCGCTGCGCCAAGCTTTGAATCTCCTCGCCCATCTCCCTCGCCCGACAGGCAGGCGAGCGTTCGAAGGGTCAGTCCGGCAGAGCAAAAGCGACGACGGCGTCGCCCGAAGTGGTTCCCATCAGGGCATGCCCGCCGGCCGCAACGACGACGAATTGCTTGCTCTCCGGCCCCACGCGATAGGTCAGCGGCGTCGCTTGCCCGCCGGCCGGTAGCCGCCCCCGCCAGAGTTCCTCACCCGAAAGCACATCGAAGGCCCGCAGGTAATCGTCCATCGCCGCGGCGATAAAAACAAGGCCCGAGGCGGTCACGATGGGACCCCCCTGGTTCGGAACGCCCAGGGGCAAGCCGATGGAAAAAGGAGCGAGGTCCTCGGTCGTACCCAGGGGCACCTCCCAGCGCAATTCACCCGTCGCGAGATCGATGGCCACCAGGGTGCCCCAAGGCGGAGGGCTGCAGGGCAGGCCCAGGAATGAGACGAGGAAATCCCGGGTCATCGCGTAGGGCGTGCCCTCCTGAGGCTCCCAGAGCGGAGGCACCTCCCCCTTTTCGGCGGCGGCCTTCATCGTCTCGAGGAATTTTTCTCGGGGAATCAGCCGCAGAACCGACGCCATCCGGCTCGTGTTCGTGATCAACAGGCCCCGCCCGCGATCCACAGCCATGCTGCCCCAATTCCCTCCGCCGAAATAGCTCGGGTAGCCGATCCAGCCCTCGACGCTGGGCGGCGTGAAGGGGCCCTCGTAGCGAAGAGATTCGATCTTCCTCCGACAATCCCAGCGGTCCAGGGGTGTGATCCCCCAGGCATCCTCGCTGGTCAAGCGATTGGGATGGAGCGAGGCCGGCCGTGTGGGAAAGGGTTGAGTGGGAAAAAGGGTTTCACCCTTCACCCCATCCCGGGGAACCGACCTTTCCTCCACGGGAAAAAGAGGCTGCCCGTTCTCACGGTTCAGCAAGAAAACGTGTCCGAGCTTGGTGCTCTGGGCAACCGCCGGGATCGGACCCGACGGACCGGGAAAATCGAACAAAGCGGGCTGGGCGGGCACATCGTAGTCCCAAACGTCGTGGTGGACGGTCTGAAAATTCCAGACCGGCTCGCCCGATTCCAGAGAGAGAGCAACGATGGAACTCGAGTAGTAGTCGAGGCCGTCCCGCTGGGCGCCGAAATAATCGGGGGCGGTATTGCCCGTCGGCACGTAGACGAGCCCGCGCTCGGCATCCCCCGACAAGATCGACCAGGAATTAGTGGTTCCCCGCTGGTAGCGAACCGTTTCCCCCGACGCGTCGATCCCTTCGACGTATTCGCGTCCCGGAGGCAGGGGGTCCCAACTCCAGCGCAGTTCGCCTGTCCGAAGGCCGTAGGCACGAACGACGCCACCGGGTGCATCGACCCGGACATTGTCGAGCACCATTGCGCCCGTCACCAACAGATCCCCGAGGATCAAGGGCGGCGAGGTCACCGCATACTCTCCGGGGTAGCGATGACCAATACCCTGGCTCAGGTCGATTTCCCCACCCTCGCCAAACTCGGGGCAGGGCCGCCCAGTCGCGGCGTCCAGAGCGATCATCCGCGCGTCGAGGGTCCCCATGAAGATCCGCTCGGCGCAAAGGGAACCGGGGCTGGCCTGGGGATCGCGCCAATACGAGACTCCTCGGCAAAGGAGAAGCATGACGCCCTTGGTATCGACCTCGGCGTCAAAGACCCAGCGCTCCTCGCCGGTCTCGGCATTCAGGGCGATGGCCTTGTTTCGCGGCGAACAGAGATAGAGGGTATCGCCGACCAGGATCGGCGTGTTCTGAAAACTGGTGCCCAGACCGAGTTCGTTGCTCGCGAGCACGTCCCCCGTGTGATAGGTCCAGGCGACCTCGAGGTGCTCCACATTCGCGGGATCGAGTTGGGTCAGGGGTGAATAGCGGGTCCCGCCAACATCGCCGCCGTAGTGGGGCCAGTCTGACGTCGGACCGGGCTCGAGCACGGCGACCGCAGACTCCTGGCAGGCCGTGCCAGCGCCGATCAATCCGAGCAAGAGCAATCCGATCAGGCCCTGTCGGGCCTGCCCGCGGCTTCTCGGAACCCCGGTCTCCGATGCCATCCTCGCCCCCTCTCTCGACACTTCCCGCCTCCCCGGCTCGGCGCCCAACTCCGGCCGCTCCGCCTGGCCGCCCTGGGAGTGAACTCTCTGGTCCCAGGGACCGCGAGACCATAGTGCTTTCGCCGGCGAAGCACGCCAAGCCCGGGGCGAAGGGGGGCTGGAGCCCAGATTTCCCGGCCCGGTTCCGCCCCGGGCGGAAATTCAATACCCTTGGTGCTCCCCACCGGGGAAATGCACGAGCACAGCCAGATCCGGCTCCCGTCGGACCGCGAACGCACCGATAGGTTTCAGCACAACCTCACTCTCGTTCGGGTTTCCTCCGGGAGCCATTCTCCAGAAAGACAGCCCATTGACGAAACCAACCCCTCACATCTTCAGGCACGGCCGCCTGCTCCCAGCGCTCCTTTTCGCACTGGCCATCTCCCCGGGCTGTGGCCTCGTGAACCTTGGGGAGGACCCCCCCCCGGCCTTCTGCCCACGGGCCGATGAGACCGCCGGTCCGGAAGAGGGCGCCCTCGAGTGCAGCGAGAGCCACCCTCACCCGGGTTGAACCCCGGAGGTACCGAAACGGGAGTCCTATTGAAAAATCTGGGGGCGCTTCTGCCGACCGTAGTCCTTGCTGCGGTCCTGGCCTGCGCTCCCGATATGCCACCGCCCGGCTCCGGATTGGCCTCGAGATACGAACTTCTCGACGCGAGCGGCCCCAACGCTGCCCCCTTTCAGGAGCCCGCCTGGGAACTCGACCCCCTCGTGGTCCTGCCCGCCGAAGAGCACCGGGGCGACGGCTTTCGTGTCGAGTCGATTCGCCACGGACCGGGCTTTATCTACACCTACTCGATCCTGACCGAGAACGGGGAAATGCAAGCCCAGGGCCGGAGCCGGCTGCGTAAACGGATCCGGGAGATTCAGACCCTGAAAGCGCTCGAGGATGCGGGCGTCAGGAACCGCGACGTCTACGTCCTGGCCTTCGCCAATGCCGCCGAGGCGCCCGCGGAGGGCGCAATGCAACTCCTCTTCAACCCCGTTCGCACGACCACGAATATCCCCAAAGGCATGTGGTCCATGGCCCAGGGCTATTACGAAATGATCGGTGCGGGCCGAACCTATCTCGAGGACCATTATTTCCTCGAACTGATCGGTTTCAGCAGGGCCAAGCGCGAGTGGGCCTACCGCCTCGGTCTCGACCCCTACAGCACCAACCCCCAACTCCAGGTCGTTCTCGACCGACTCGCTTGGCTCTCCCTGGCGGGGGGCATGACTGTGCGCCTGCCCCTGATAGCGGTTCCGGGAGGAGCATCCATCGCCCTCACGGTGACCAACACCAGCGACGACATGAAGCGTGAACTGCGCGACGAAACCCCCGAAGAAATTCGCATTCGCAACCGCCAAATCCTGCTCGAGACCTTCGCCGTCGAGGAACTGGAAGCCACGAACTTCATCGAGCACCCCTGGTATTCCCCCACCGCCCAGCTGGAAATCGTCGATGCCCTCGCGGCCCTGAGTAAAACCGGAGACCGCAAAACCTTCATCGAACTCTCCCTCCTGGCCGATACGCCCACCGAAGCGTACTCGTTCACCCGGCTTGCCCTCCTCTTTCAGGCCTTTGACTCGAACGTCGAAAGCCTCACCCAATTTTTTTCGGCGGATGGGCTGATCGCCGCCGAAACCGATCGGGGCAATCTCGTCGTCCCCTTGAACATTGATTTCGGCTTCTGGACCCGAGGTGCTGCCCTCTTCCTTGAGCGACTCGAAGAAGGCATCGGGCAGCAGCCAAGAAACCCTCACAAGAAATATCTCCTCGTCTCGGGTTCCCTCTCTCCGGAAGCAAAAAATGAGCTTCAAAAACGCGGCTGGACCGTCATGGCGAACTTGGAGAATACCTGGCTCGGCAAGATCGACGCCGATTCCTTTACCCCGGCCGAGCCCGACCCCAGCCGAATTCTTCCGGAAATCGGCAGCTGATCGCGTTCGGTCTCCAGCCCGGGCCGCCGGAGTTTCCCCCTATGCCTGAGTTTCCCCTATGGAGGGCCCTCATCGGCCCCCAACGCTTCGAACGGGTTGAGAACCACCCCGTGCCTGTCCCATACTTCAGCCAGCAACGCAGTCCCCTTCCCAACCGATCGGAGTTTTCATGCGATTTTTGATGACCGGCCTTTTTCTCCTCGTTCTCCTGACCCTCAACGTCGGGTGCGCGAGCAACCCCGCCCAGATGCGTGGCCATGCGCTGATCCAGATCAACAACATGAACGTGGCGCCCAGGGTTGCCAAAGTCTCGGGACCAAAAAATTCCGTCGTCTGGACGAACTGGTCGAGCTCGGTCGCGAGCATCCACTTTCCAGCGAGCATCGCGGACGCCTTCGTCTGCGACGAACTCCGGCCCCTTTTCGTCCACAGCGGTGACACGGTCGAATCCGTAACGACGGTGGGTGACAACGAGAGCCTCTCCACCCCCTGCCCCCTCAAGCCTGGCACCTACACGTACGAAGTCTGGCTCTCCCAATCCCAAGCCCAGCGGGAAAACCCCCAGCTCAAGCTCACTGGGCAGATCGTCGTGGCGAGCGAGTAGAGGCGAGAAGGGGGCGAGCGATGTCCGGTAGCTGGGTGTTTCTGAGTTGGCTAGTGAGCGTATCACTCGGGTATGGCGCACTGGGCGGTTATCTCGGCCGACTTGTCGAAGGCTATGACGGCAGCGGGAACCCTTCACTACCCGCTCTCGCCACAGCCGTGAGCGTCGCACTCAGCCTGGCCCTCACTCTTGCCTGGGCACGCACGCGCGTGCGCCGAGCGAGGGACTCCAATTTACCGGGCAGAAGGTTCTTCCTGCTCGGAGCGCTGGGCGCCGGGGGGGGCGTGTTGGCCACGGGCGTGTCCGCTCTTGGCCGGGTCAGCGATTGGTACACGGTCACCGGGAAAAACATCTTCCTGGTCCGTCCGCCCTACAAGTCCGACCAGGCGCTCATCGAATGGTCGGGATCGACAGTCCAAAATTACCGTCGCCTCGGTCGCACCGAAGCGCTGATCTCGGATATCTCCCTCGGTTCTGGTTCGGGAACCGGGGGCAGGCAGACCGCTGAGGTGGCCAGGCAAGCCATCGATCGCGGCATCAATTATTTCGATACCGCACCCGACTACAGCGGAACCGACTCGGAATACCGCCTTGGCAAGGCGATGAAGGGCGTTCGGGACCAGATGTTCCTCGCCACCAAATTTTGCCGGCCCGGCGGTCATCTCGGAGCCGACCATTCGGTGGCCGACTATATCGAGGCTGTTGAAGGCAGCTTGCAACGCCTCCAGACAGATCGCGTGGATCTCGTCCACATTCACTCCTGCGACACCGTCGACCGTCTGATGGCAGAGAATGCTCACGAGGCCTTCGACCGGCTGAAGGCGGCGGGCAAAGTTCGCTTCCTTGGGGTTTCAACCCACACCCCCAACCTCGAGGCCGTTGCCAATCATGCGATCGAAAGCGATCGCTTCGACGTACTCATGCTCGCCTACCACTACGGCGCCTGGCCTGGAATCGGCGACATCATTGACCGAGCGGCAGCCCAAGATATCGGGGTGGTCGCCATGAAGACCTTGCGGGGTGCGATGCACCAGGGCCTGATGCAATCGCGTGCAGAGCAAGATTCCTATACCCAAGCCGCTTTTCGTTGGGTTCTTTCGAACCCCTCCGTCTCCGGGCTCGTGATTTCTCTCTGGGAATCCTCTCAACTCGACGAGTTTCTCTACGCATCGGGCCAGCCGCCTGGGCCGGGGGATCGGGAGCTTCTCGACGACTATGCGGCCAAGGTCGAAGGGGAACACTGCCGGCCCCATTGCGGGCTCTGCCTCGGACATTGCCCCGAGCAACTCGCGATCCATGACATTCTACGCCATAGGATGTACTTCAAATACTACGGAGCCCAGAAGGAGGCCATGCGGCTCTACGATCGCCTCGAACGGAAGGCGGACGTTTGCGCCGGCTGTTCGGCGCCTTGCACTCAGGCCTGCCCGCAGGCAATCCCGATTTCCGAGCACGCCCAAGAAGCGCATCGCCTCCTGACCCTCGGTTAGCTCCAAGCCTCGAGCAGGTTTCTCTCGGCGGCCAGGGGGTTGTCGGCCAGGGTGCACTCGCGATCGAAGACCATTGTGGGTCGCGCAACCGAATCGTATGGATCCCACTCGGGAAGGCCCGGATGCCCCGGTCGACCATTTCTGGCGAAGCCGGTCCAGGCACTCTGCATGCGCCCAGCGAGTCGCCGGGCGGAACCGGTGAAACTCGTGAAACCGGTCAATGCCCGGGATAGCGGATGATTCGTCAGACCGAAGACGAAGGGCAACTCCATCGCATGACAGGCCCCCAGGCTCCGAGCGAAGGCGGGCGGCTTCCAGGAGAAGAGATAGGAATGGACCCTGCCCCCGGCGTTTCCATGCCGATCGGCCAACTCGAAGGCGGGGTGATGGAAGACCCGCATCGACTGAAAGGCACTCAAAATTTCAAAAGGAGTCGTCCTCCCCCCCCGTTTGACCAAAGCCTCCCGATAAGCCTGAACAGCGAGTTCGGGATCGGGCGGATTGGACACAGTCTGGGGAAGAAGTTCGGCGAACCGCGATACGAGTCGCGACTCACTCGAGCGGAGGAGCGCAGCGTCCAGCGGCGAGAAGAGTTTCCACTCGTCCAGGGTCGTTCCGATCATGATGTCGATATCGGAAACGCGCCCCTTCCCGATAGCCTCGAGCGGTGCCTCGGTAATCAAGTGTCCATCGACGCAGGGCATCATGACCATCAGGTCTCGAGCATTCATCAATTTTCTGTTCACAGCGCCCTGAGCGCTCAGGATCTGGTTCGCGGAGAGAGCCCCCAGGCTCTTGGGCGTACAGCGCGGGTTGCCCAACTCGTCGAGGAATAATTCGGCGGCCTCGTCGGCCCGGTCTCGGTCGATGACGTGACGACCGGCCCCGCTCTGAAGAATGGCCCGCCGAAAGAGCCCGCGTGCCGAGGGTGCTCCCAGAAGCGCACCCACGCTCATGGCTCCAGCGGATTGGCCACAGACCGTAACATTCTCGGGGTCGCCTCCAAACTCGCCGATATTCTCCCGAACCCATTCCAAGGCGGCGATCTGATCCCGGGTGCCGAGGTTGGAGGATTCCTCGAATCCCGACTTGGCGAGACCATCGAGGTGCACGAAGCCCAATGCACCCAGGCGGTAGTTGATCGTGACCACAACGATGTCACCGCTCTGGGCAAGGTGATGACCGTCGTAGACAGGGGTCGAACCCGCCCCGATCAGAAACCCCCCACCGTGGATCCAAACCAGGACCGGCCGCTTCGTGCCCTCAGTTCCCGGGGTCCAGACATTGAGGTAGAGGCAATCTTCCGACTGCCGGGCGGCGCCTGCGTTCAGAAAGCGAAAAATTGGAAGCGAGGGCTGGATCGGAACCGGGCCACATCGGTGGGCTGACCGCACACCCTTCCAGCCCTTGAGGGGCCGGGGAGGCTGAAAACGAAAGCGTCCCTGGGGAGCTTCGGCATAGGGGATGCCCTTGAAGGCAAGAATCCCCCCAGAATCGGCCCCCTCGACCCTGCCGTGGGCAGTTTCCGCCTGAATCCGCAGAGGGCTCAAAGAGGCTTCCCCCGGCCGGAGGAGACCCTGGGATCGTCACCGTTCCCCCGCGTGTATCCTACGGAAATCACTAGGGCATCATACCCCAGGAGCGTGCCCAAACGGAGGAAAAATCACCTCAGGACCGAATGAACTCCCACCCCGCATCCACGCAGGTTTCGGGAAGGTCATCTCGGATTTCGACCTGTCCCAACCCCCGTGGCAAGACAAACCGAACGAGGTCATTCGCCACCTTCTTGTCGTGACGCATTGCCCGACCCAGAGAACTGTTATCCGGCAAATCCGCACGAATAGGCAAGCCGATGGCAGAAAGGAGTTCTGCGATGGTTGCGGGCAGATCGCTCGGACAAAGTCCGAACTCGGCGGCGGCGCGAGAGGCCGCCAGCATCCCGAGCCCCACGGCCTCACCATGCAAGATCGCCCCGTAACCCATCGTCGACTCTATGGCGTGCCCGAAGGTGTGTCCAAAATTAAGGTGAGCGCGAACACCCCCCTCCCTTTCGTCTTCCATCACGACGGCCGCCTTGATTTCCACATTCCGCCGCACGAGTTCGACCACTTCGTTACTGGAAAGCGCCAGAATCTCTTTGTGGTGATCGCCAATGAAACCAAAGAGACTCTCGTCACGGATCACCGCGTGCTTCACGCACTCCGCCAGCCCGCAACGCATTTCGCGGGGTGGCAGACTATTCAGAACCAGCGGGTCCGCGACCACCAGGTCCGGCTGATAGAAAGCGCCGATCAGGTTTTTTCCCTGGAGTACGTTGACCCCCGTCTTCCCGCCGACGCTCGAATCCACCATGGCGAGGAGGGTCGTGGGGCATTGAATGAAGGGCACGCCGCGCAAGTAGGTCGCCGCAACGAAACCAGCGACGTCTCCTGTGATGCCGCCTCCCAAGGCGATCACGGGTGATCGCCGCTCGAGGCGCGCCTCCAGAAGCACTTGGTAGATTTCTTCGACGCTGGCCAGGTTCTTGGCCTCTTCACCCGCACCCGCCTGGGCGCTCACGACCCCGTAGCCTGCCTCGACCAGGGACGCCTCGACCGAAGCTCCATAGAGATCGCGCACCACCGGGTCGGCTACCAATCCACACTGTCCGTGGGGAGCCAGAGCACGAACGGATGCGCCGAGCTCCTCCAGGCCGCCGGGCTCAATCCGGATATCGTACGCGTGGTGCGGAAGTTCGATTCTAACCGTCGCCATCGAGCATGGGTCTAGCACGAATCTTCGGGGGGAGTCGAAAAAAACGCCCGGGGATTGCCTGGGCGGACGAAACGCCCCTCTAGCTTCCCAGCCTAGAATTCATCTCGAGGGCGGGCTGATCGGCCTCGGGACGGCCAACCACTTCGGCGGGGATTCCCGCCACTGTACAGTGAGCCGGGACATCGGTGAGCACGACACTGCCCGCCGCGATCTTCGCGCCTTCACCCACCTCCACATTACCGAGCACCTTCGCCCCCGCACAGATCAAGACGCCCCGGCGAACCTTCGGGTGCCGGTCTCCGGTTTCCTTACCGGTCCCGCCCAGGGTCACTTCGTGGAGGAGGGAAACATCGTCTTCGACCACACTGGTCTCGCCCATTACTACACTCGTCGCATGGTCAATGAAAATTCCCGAGCCAATGCTCGCCGCGGGGTGAATATCCACGCCGAAGAGCTCGGATACCCGATTCTGGACATGCAGCGCCAGAACTCGGCGATTCTCTTGCCAAAGCCGGTGGGCATAGCGATGGGCTTGCAGCGCGTGAAAACCCTTGAAGTAGAGAAGCGGCATCCAGTAGCCGGTGCAGGCCGGATCTCGCTCCCGAATTGCCTTCAGGTCTGCACGTACGGCCTCGCCGATATCAGGCGAAGAAGCCAGGACCTCAGCCATGCTCTCCCGAAATTCTGCCGCAGGCAGCGCGTCGCTCCCCAGCTTGCGCGCGAGATGGAAGCAGAGCGAACTCTCCAGCGAGGGGTGATCAAGGACGGTCTGCCCCAGGAATTCGGCTAGGAGCGTTTCCGCCGCGGCCTCGCGCTGGACGTCGCGGGTGATCTCTTCCCAGATCACGTCGCCCGAAGAGTCGCTGGAGTTTTCATCGCTGGGCATATTGAGGCTCCCTCGGGAGTTTCTGGGCCGCAATGTCGGCGAGAACGACTGCGGGAATAATGGCGGCGCTACCCGACGCCCCCAGTGTACCCGACTCCGCGCCGATCCCCCTCGCTTTGGGACCGGTCAGGGGACGGAGTAGCCAGCGATTCGCCGATCCATGTCGAGGATGAGGCCATCGAAACCCTCTTTTTCGAGAATCGTCCGATACTCGGCTCTCCGCATAGCATTCTCGCTAACCGAGGGAGGCGAATTTCGATCGAAAATCTTCCATTCGCCAGCAACGGACATCAACCGATAATCGGCGATGATTTCCACCGCGTGCCGGGGGTAACGAATTCCCGTTCTGATGATCACCAAGCGTTTCGAAACTTGATCGAAAGAGATCAGTCGGTAGCTCTGGCCGCGATCTCGCGAGTTCAACTTCGCACTCGCCGAGGAGCGAAAGAGGATGAACGTTTTTAGCCAGGTTTTCCGCTGCGCGGTGCTCAAATCGCGATAGCGAGGGCCATAGCTGAGCTCGGCCATTCGGGAGAGGTCGAAGTTGGCCAATCCGACCTTCAACAGCCGCTCCCTGCGTTGATCGAAAGTCAACTCCTTGCCCAACCGAGCAATTTCACGGGTCGACTGCTGAACCCGCACAACCACGTCTCGAGACTCTTCCACGCCGGGAGACAGGGTCCCAAGGAAAGGATCCGGCGGCGGGGGCGGAGTCGCGCAGGCAACGACCGCGAGAACGAGCAAAAATCCGGTCCTGGCCGGGCGCAAACGTTGAGTTCGATCAAGCTGGAAAAATTTTCTCATGAACAATCTCGATCGGGTTTATCCGGCCAATTCTATCAGCCGAGTGCCCCGGAATCCTTGAGTTGCTGAATTTTATCGTCTTCGTAGCCGAGCACGTCCGAGAGAACTTCTTCGTTGTGCTCGCCGACCGTAGGCGCCCGGGAAGGCTCTCGCATGGCTTCGCCCTGAATCTTCAAGGGGAAGGGCAGCATATCCGCCCCATGCTCCTCGTGGGAGTAGAGGGGGAAACGGTCGATGAATTGCGGATCCGCGGCCAGGGTTTGGGGGGTATTCACGGGGGCCACGGGGAAATTTTTCTCATCCGCGAGTTCGATCCACTTCTGGGAGGTCTTGCCCTTGAAGATCTCGCGTAGCAGGCCTTGCAGCTCGCGGTTGCCCCTGGCGTGGTCCGCGAATTTCGAGCCCGGCCATTTTTCGAAGAGCTCCGGCCGCCCCACGCACTCACAGAAATTCTTCCAAAATGCCTGCTCCGAGGCCATGAAGAGCACGTGCCCATCCGAGGACTCGTACATCTGATAACGAACTCCTGCTTTCATGCCGGCTGTCCCGGGCTCCCGACGTTCGTAGTTGTCTGCCTTGTTTCCCGTGACGACATCTTCGGGACGCTCGTAAGCGAGCCAGGATTCGCTCCGGTACCAGTCCATGTAGGCGGCCGCATCGGACTGGCCTATTTCCATCATGCAGCCCCGGCCCGTTTCCTTCGCCCGCAACACCCCCGCCAGAATGCCCAGGGCTCCCATGAGCGGGCCCGAGTGCATGCCAATGGATGCGTGTTCGGGGATATAACAGAAGCCCTCTTCGTCGTAGGCAGGATTGATGATGCCCGCCCACGTGTCGAAAGCGATCCCGTGGGAGGGAAGGCTCTGGTAGGGACCGGTCATTCCATAGCCGGAAATATTACAGAAGACGACCCGGGGATTGATTGCGCTGAGGTCCTCGTAGCCAAGCCCGAGGCGCTCGAGGGAACCGGGGCGCATGGCCTCTACCACCACGTCGGCTCCCGCCACTAGATCCTTATAGACCGCGATTCCTTCCTCGGTCTTCAAGTCGAGGGTGATCCCCTTTTTTCCGCGGTTGATATGGAGGTGCAGGAGAGAGACGCCTTCGATAATCGGCCACGTCATCTCTCGGACATAATCCCCCGACGGGCTCTCCACCTTGATCACTTCGGCACCCAAATCGGCAAGGTGGGTCGTAATCGCGGCGGGCCCGAGCAGGGAGCTCTCAATCACGCGAACTCCAGCGAGGGGCGGGGCGTTATGCTGCGTCATGACGCTGCTTTGCTCCTTCTCAAACGGGGTCTCCCCCCCGGCAAAGTCATTTCCGGGGGGAGTCGCAAAATACCCTGCACGACTCGGTGCCACAAGCGACAGGGCGTACCAATCTACCCCTTCGCGTGGGTGACCCTCGAGTGGGGCATCCGCCGATCGGCTAGGCTGACCCTCATGCTGGCTTCTCTCTCGAATAGAGCCCATTTAGGGAGTTTAGTGGGCTCGAAACCCAGCCCAAAGGCGAACGCCACGCGCCGGGCCGCTCCGGTGCTCGTCGCCCTGATCCTAGCCTGCTCGGTTCAGATCCTTGCAGCGTGTGCGCGAAATCCTGTGAGCGGTCGCCCCGAAGCCGTCCTCACCAGTGAACGAGGAGAAATCCAACAGGGCAATGAAGCCGCTCGGGTCGTCGAGGAGCAGATCGGCCTCGTGGACGATCCGGAACTGCGAAATTATCTCGACCAACTCGGTCAGAGTCTGGCCGCTCACTCTCCGCGTAGCCAGATCGTCTACCGCTTCGAGGTCGCCGACATGCCCGAAGCCAACGCCTTCGCGCTCCCCGGCGGCCATATCTATGTCTCCCGGGGTCTACTGACCCTGGTGAATAGCGAGGATCAACTCGCTGCCGTTCTCGGACACGAAATCGCCCATGTGGCGGCGAGACACTCGGTCAGAAAGCAGGCTGTGAGTGTTCCCCTAGCGCCGCTTCGCATTGCGGCAGCGCTCGGAGGAGCCGCTGCGGCCATCGTTTCACCGGGCCTGGGTCAGGTCGTCGCGGGTCTAGGCGAACTTCCAGCTCAATTCGCCCTGGCCGCCTACAGCCGCGACCAGGAGAGGGAAGCTGACCGAATCGGGCAAGAAATCGCTGCGCGGGCGGGCTTTGACCCCCTGGCGCTTTCGACCTTCAACGACATCCTGATCCGAGAGGCCGCCCTCAAGAAAGGCGATGCCCAGCGAAGTCCCTTTCTTCTCTCCCACCCTCCAGGTCCGGAACGCTCCGAGGCAGCGCGAGAGCACGCCAAGCAACTCACCATTGCGACGCGCCCAACCGCCCCCCCCGACCGCAAGACCTTCCTCGAGCATTTTACGGGTCTGGTCATCGGCGAGCCCGCGGCCGGTGGAGTTTTCAAGGACGACCGTTTCCTTCACCCCCAGCTCGGGATCGGGTTCGCTCTCCCCAGTGGCTGGGAGAGCTTCAATAATCCGCGCAGCGTCCTGGCCCGAAGCCCAAATGGCAGCGCAGAAATCGTGGTCGAAATCGTCGATCAAGACGAGAGCGCTCTGGCCGCCGCCGAAGCCCTCGGAAAACTGATTCGATTCGACGGCTCGCCGCGCAGCATCGAGATCGGGGGGCTCGAAGCGGCGGAAGCCTCGGCGAAGATCTATGGACGCAATTCAGTACGACAGCTTCTTCTAACCTTCGTCGCCTATGACGGTCTGGTCTACCGAATCGCGGGAACTGTGCCTATGCCAGAACTTGCCGAGGTCTATCCCTATTTCACCCAGACTTCCTTCAGTTTTCATGTTCTCAGCGAGGAGGAGAGAGAAGAGATCCTCGAGAACCGGCTCGAAATCGTTCGTGCCGAAGTCGGCGAAGGCCTCGAAGAACTCGGCAAGAAAAACAAAAACCAATGGAGCCTGGCCGAAACGGCCCTGGCCAATGGCGTCGACGAGGGCGCACCGCTCGCCCCGGGCTGGTGGGTCAAGATCGCTCGCCGGCGCCCCTACAGCGGCCCCGTCAACGCCGAGCGCTCCCGCCCCCAAGAGCCTCAAGATCGCTGAGCGCTTCCGGGCTGAAGGTGCCCGCTAGCTGCCCTCCACCGCATCCCAGAACTGCCTGAGCGCGGGGTCCATTGCCCGATCGTGTTCCTCCCGGCCTCCGAACAATTTGGCCAGCCCCCTTCCCGAGGTGTAGCCGGGCCAAGAAAGCTCACCGGCCGAATTGGGGTCACCCTCACGCGCAAAAGAGAGCCACGCATCCTGCATCCGGACGGAAAGGTTGACCGCCCTGGACGATGCGCCGAAGAGTGGACGCAACCAGCGCGTTCGCAGGGTGCCGAATACGAAAGCCAATTCGAGCGAGTGACAAGCCCCCACTCGGCGGGGTGCAAGCGGGGGCTTCCAGTCAAATCGGTAGAACCAGGTGGGACGGTCGTGGCTCGCGTGGGCCTCGGCCAGCTTGACCGCCGGATAATGAAAAACCCGGTCCGTTTGCAGCGAAGCCCACATCTCCCCCGGCGACCGGGTCACGCCACCCGGCGCTACCCGGTATAGGGCCATGGCTTCCTCGGCGCGGGCTCGGGCGCTCACACCAACCTCTTCGTCGCCTTCGGAAGGGTTCTCCAAAGCGAAGGTCTGCTCCAGATAACCACGCAGAGTCGATTCGTCGAGGCGGCGACGCTTCTTGTCCGTTGCCGTGAACATCTTCCACTCATCCAGATTGCTTCCGATCAGGAGGGGGAGTTTCGCGGCGGATCCCCTTTGGAAGCGAACTTGGGGGGACTCATTCACGATTTCGCCATCCAAGACGGGTTGCCATGCCATCTGGCCCAGGGCGAGGCCATGAGACGAGCCCAATCGAGCCTGAGCGGCGAGCAGCTCTCTAAAGTCCATCGCGCGCAAGCGGGCGAGAAGATCTTTTCGGTCGGGGTCGAGCTTCAGCTCCCCAAGGAAGACCTCGGCGATGCGCCGGGCCCGGGCGCGATCGTTGACGTTATTTCCAGCGCCACTCTGCAAGATGGCACGGTGGAAAAGACCGTCTGCCGCACTCGTCGTCATCAACGTGCATGCACTCATGGCCCCGGCGGACTGCCCGAAGAGGGTCACGTTGCCCGGGTCGCCGCCAAAGGAATCCACATGACTGCGCACCCACTCGAGGGCCGCGACCTGATCGCGCAGGCCCAGGTTCGACTCCGCTCCTGCGCCGGCAGCGAAACTCCCGAGATCCAGCCCTCCCAACGCACCGAGGCGATAATTGACTGTCACGACAACGACGTCGCCCCGGCGAGCCAGATATTCCCCTGAGTAGAGATGGAAATTTCCCGAGCCATGGCTGAACCCGCCCCCGTGGACCCAGACGAGCACAGGCCTCGGGGGCCCGGCGTCAGCCGGCGTCCAGACGTTCAGGTTCAGGCACTCCTCGCCAATTCCCGCTCCCGGGATCGGCGAGAAATTCCGGAAGAGCCCCTTACCCCCGCCCGACTGCGGCGCAGCCTGAGCGAACTCGGACGCGTCCCGGGTTTCGCACCAGGCCACAACGGGTTCGGGCGCGCGAAAACGCCCGTCGCCCGCGGTGGAGCCCGCATAGGGGATGCCCCGGAAGACGCGAACTCCGCGCTCCTCGACTCCCTCCACCGGTCCACTCGGTGTCTGTACGCGAACTCGAGATGTCATCCCCTGGCTCCGTACCGATCAGAGCTTGGCCATGAGATCTCGGGCCGATGCCGCCAGGCCATCGACCTGCGCTCGAAAAAGATCGGTATCCGCATCGGCCCCCATCACCCCCTTCAGATAGCGGGAGAGCACACCTTCGACGATGGCCGCCATGCGCCAATATTGAAAAGCCCTGTAGTAGTCGATCTTCGAGGTGTCGCGGCCCGTCAAATTCTCGTAGAGCTCCACGAACTCTTCGCGGGTCTGGAAGCCGCCGGCGGTCGTCGGTGACGAAGCCGCACCCTGGGCCATCATCTCGCCCGGTTGGGCCCAGTTGTTGACGACGTAGCCCAGGTCGGCGAGGGGGTCACCGAGGGTACAGAGCTCCCAATCGAGGACTGCGGCAACCCGGGCATCCTGAGTCACCAGCATGTTGCCCAGACGGTAGTCGCCGTGCACGATGGAGGCGCCCACCTGCTCGGGCATATCCGCGATCAACCCCTGGTAGACCTCCTCCATGATGGGCAGATCCCGCGTCTGGGTCTTGTCCCACTGGGTCCGCCAGCGCTTCAGCTGGCGAGCGAGATAATTTTCCTTGCGTCCGAGTTCTCCCAGACCCACCGCGTCGGGATCGATCGCATGAAGCCTGGCCAGAACGCCCACCACTTCGGCGCCCAACCCAGAGCGTTTTTCCGAGTCGAAGAGCCCGGCGGTGGTCTTGGGGTCGACCAGAACATGTCCTTCGACGAAGCCCATGACGTAGAAGGGGGCACCGTTGACCGTGTCGTCCTGGCACAGGCCCAGGGTCGGCGGAACCGGAACGTCCGTCGGAGCGAGAGCGGAGATGATGCGATTTTCCCGGGCCATATCGTGGGCCGTAGCGATGACCGCCCCGGTTGGGGGTCGGCGCAGGACGTAGCAGCGCTCTTCCTGGTCGGTCACTCGAAAGGTGAGATTCGAATGCCCCCCGGTGATCGGATCGAATTTCAGAGGCGGCCTTGCACCCTCGATATTCTGCTCGAACCAGGCGTCCAAATTGGCAGCCTGGATTCCCTTGATCGCCATAGAGCCCTTTTCCTTCCGCTACCGGGGAAATCTTGTTTTCGGAGTGCCTCAGTATACAGGCCAGCCCCCGGGCGCATTCCACGGATTCGCTCCCCTTCCGGCGCCGGTGCAAACCCGCCATTCACCAAGCCCGGCGACGGCGAAACCATCGGTTGCCATCAAGGGCGAATCCTCCCAGAATAGGCCCATGAGATTGGCCCGAATCGCAACGCCCCTCCTCTTGCTCGCCGGGTTGATCGGCTTGGCCGGCTCCGGCTGCAGCGGAGTCAGCGGGCTCCCCAATCCGTCCAAGAACCCCACCCTCACCACCGACTTTGACGATGCCAAGCTGGGAGCCGAAGCCGCTGAGGCCATGGCGCAACAGTTGGGAATCGTCGAGGACCCCGCCCTGCTCGCGTATATCGAATCCATTGGGCGCCGCATGCTCCCCTTCGCCCCGAAACGCTCCTTCGACTACACGTTTCACATCGTCAATCAGTCTGCTCCCAATGCCTTCGCACTGCCCGGCGGGTACATCTACGTCTCCCGGGGCCTGCTGAGCCTCGTGAACAGCGAGGATGAGCTCGCCTGCGTACTCGGGCACGAGATCACGCATGCGGCGGAGCGTCATACCGCGAGTCGCCAGCAGTACACCGCGCGCCTTAACCCTCTATCCATCGGTTTCATGCGTGCCGGACAACTTGCAGCGTACGGGCGAAACCAGGAGAGCGATGCCGACCGGGGAGGACAGATCATCGCTGCCAAGGCCGGCTGGAACCCCAAGGGCATGGCGACCTTCATGCAAGACGTCGACTCCATGGACCGTCTCACCGTGGGCTGGTCGAGACTCCCCGGCTTCTTCGACAGCCACCCCACCTCCCCAAGCCGGGCGGCGGCGTCTATCAACCGGGCGGAAAACTTGAAGTGGACGCCCCGGCCCAATATCGCCCCCAATCATCATGACTTCCTCAAAAAGCTGGACGGCCTGACCCTGGGTGCCGATCCCCAGGAGGGGATTTTCGAGGGCAGTCGCTTCCTTCATCGGGACATGGACTTCACCCTCCTCTTCCCCGATGGGTGGGAGCTGATCAACAAGCACGACGCCGTGGGAGCGATCGAGCCTCTCGGACGCGCCTCGATCGCGATGCGGATCGCCGGCCCCGGGGATGACCCGAAGGCCATGGCCCATCTCTTCATGGAGTCGGAGCTCGCGGTGGCGGGCGGAAGGGCAGGCGATCAGCAAGAGCTTCTCATCGGCTCGTTCCCGGCGTATCGCGTCCATGTCTCCGGGCCCGAGGGCCGCGGCTTCATCACCTTCATTGCCTACAACGACTTCGTCTACCGCATCGATGTGCTCGCATCGGGTGGGCTCGCGCGCTTATTCGAGGGCCGGGGTCGAGCGGTAGCGCGCAGTTTTCGTCCCCTCAACGAAGAGGAGAAGGCGCTCTTCAAGGTGACCCGACTGGAGGTCGTCGAGAGTCGCGGGGGCGAAAGCCTGGCCGACCTGAGCGCGCGCACCACCAACGAACTCGATCTTCCGACCACTGCTGTGGTGAATGATCTCTTCATCAACGCAGTGCTTCGGGAGGGCCAATGGATCAAGATCGGCCGGGCCGTCCGCTATTCGCCGAGCGAGGAGAGTCCGAAGAGCGAGGAAGGCGGGAAGATCGAGAAAATCGAGAAGAGCGAGAAAATCGAGAAGAGCGAGAAGAGCGAGAAGAGCGAGAAAGGCGGGACGGGCAGAGCCCCCGACTCCACGGCCTCCTAGAGCCCCGCGGGGTCGTCGATGTCCGGGGGAAACAGCTCCTGGAGCCAGCGCGCACGGCGATGTGCAAAAAAAATGCGCATGAACGGCAGATAGGCCTCCAGTCCCCAGGCCACGCCTCCGATCCAAGGAATATGACTCTCCAAGAAATCTCCTCGGGACAGCGATCCATCGGCACCCGCTCCGTTTCCATGGGCCACTCGGAAGCACGGGTGATGTTGAGAACAGCCCTCGGACCCTATTGCGATGCCGGCTACCGCCAGCTCTGCGACATGGTGGGGCACACGGCCACCTTCGAAACGACCGGTCCGTCGGGCGCCACCTACCGGCTCGACTGCTGGGTAAACCAGGTTTCGCCAGACGATTGCATGGTCACGGTCGCCGGGATTGCCACCGAGATCGGCAGCAGCGCCTGGATTCCCGAGGAAACATCCCTCGGCTTCAGCGTCCTGCCCGACGACACAGTCTTCTAGCCGACCTCTTCACCGCACCCAGTCCTAGCCCGGCGCGCCCGACGCGCGGCCGGCGGGGTGAACCGCACAGGCTTCGAGCAGGGCTCCGGAATCGGTACCGCTGTAGAGGGAGTCGAGACTGCTGGCCGGCATGAAGCCCCCGTCAATCGCCTGGTCGAGCAGGGCGATCAGCGTGTCGTAATAGCCTTCCACGTTCAGCAGGCCGCTCGGCTTCGGATGAATTTCCAGCTGGGACCAGGTGAGGATTTCGAGAATTTCCTCGAAGGTCCCGATTCCTCCGGGCATCGCGATAAAGGCGTCCGAAAGATTTTCCATCATCGCCTTGCGCTCGTGCATGCTCGAAACCACGCGCAATTCGGTCAACCCGCGATGCGCCAGTTCCCGTTCCTCGAGGGCTCTGGGGATCACACCGATCACCCGCCCCCCGCCCTCAAGAACCGTATCTGCCACAACCCCCATCAACCCAACGTGGCCGCCCCCGAAGACCAACTCGAGATCGCGCTCGAGAAGGCTTCGCCCCATGGCCCGGGCCGCTTGCTCGTAGGCCGGGCGATCGCCCAGGTTCGAGCCGCAGAAAACGCAGACTCGGCGCAGGGGGCTAGGCATCGAGCCCTCGAAGGTGAGCGGTCTCGTTGAGGCTCCCCACGCTCTCGACTCCCTCGGAAGCGATATGGAAACGGTTGACGCTGGTGTACATCGGGTTGAAAAAAAGTCTGAATTCAAAGCCCATGACCTTGGAGGCCCAGGCATTGATGACGCCCCCATGGCAGAAAACAGCCACACGACGCCCCTTATTGCCCGCGACGATATCCCCCATTCCCTCGACCACCGCCTGGTAGAAACCCGTCAGATCCATCCCAGGCGGATAGCCTCGCCGCATGAACTCCCGCCAGGCCTCGTAATCGGACTTCTTGAGTTCTTCGATGGGCACGTAGGAGCTGGATTCCCGATCGTATTCCGAGACCCTCGGCTCCGTTTCGATCGCCACCCCGAGCGCTTCGGCCAAAGGCTCGGCCGTTTGCTGGGCCCGAAGCATGGGGCTCGCGTAGATGCGGTCGATGGGCCCATCTGTACCCAGCCAGCCCGCCACGGCGCGGGCTTGGTCGTGGCCTCTTTCCGAAAGCGGCGGATCGGCCGGGATACCGTCCGGGTTTTCCCGGCGCAGGGGCAGTCCGTGTCGAATCAAGATCAATTCCATGACCGCGCAGTCTAGCCGCCCTGGGAGACGTACGTCTCGATCCTGGCCCCAGCCACAAACTCACCTGCGCCAAAACGGATTTTCAGGCGACTCGGCGGAGGCGCCCGGCACGGAAAGCCAGTAGACGGACGGGTGGAAGACCGG